>CAJUBC010000038.1 GCA_910584545.1 uncultured Muribaculaceae bacterium
CTCGTATGCCATGAGCTTCTTCAGTTCATCGGCAGTGAGAAAAATCACCTCCTTGTCGGTCGATTTGAGCTTTGCCTTGAAGCCCATATAGGTTGGGTCGGAGAAATGTTTCTTCTGAAAAGCCCATTTGAGGAACCATTTCAGATAACCGAGTTGCTTACCGATAGTGGAGTTGCGCATATTCTTGGTGTTGCGGAAGAAATCCACAAGGTCATTCAGACCGTTCTCGGTCATGTCATCGAAAGACAGGTTAGCGTTATGCTCGGTAAGATGGTTTTTGAGAGCCGCAAATTTCTGATAGGTGGCGGCGGTCCAGTCGTTCATCCTGCCACGTTCCTTTACGAACTCATCGTAGGATTCCCAGAATGATACTCCCGTCGGTGCATCCTTTGCTTTTTCCTCTTCCGTCGGCTCCGGCTTTCCCGCGAGATACCAATCGAAGCGTTCTTTGAGCTGTTCGGGTGTAGGCATCACATCCTGAACCTCGAAATCCTTGAACACTTCCTGAATTGTCAGCTCATAGTTGCCGAGATTAGCGTTGATGTCGGCGGCTGTTATTTTCTGCCGATTGGTATACTTAGGTTTTACCCTCTGCTTGGTGGAATCCCATTTGTCGGCGTCCACGCGGTAGCCGGTAGAGAACTCTATACGGTTGCCGCCGAATGTGAGCCTCATGCGGATGGGCACATTCTCTGTGGCGACAACTCCTTTCTTTTTTCGCTGCTCTAATTTAAAATTTACGGTTCTTTTTATGTTCATATTCAATGGCGTATAAAATTGTTTGCACCCAAAAGTACACCCAATTTTGGTGACGTCAAAATAGCTTTAACGATTGTTTACATTTCACGAGCAATCGCTAAAACGCACAAATACAAACACATGAACCTTTATGATTGTTCACTTACCCGATAATTTGCTTCTCGTCCCCTCCGCTATCAACGGAATCTGCTTAAATTCAGCGGATTCCGTTATTTTTATACCCTAAAACAATCTTCCGTCAAGATTGTATCTGTTTCCCAAAAGCACTCTATTATAAAATCAAACGTGAGATGAAGTTCGCACTGAAAGCAATAGTTGCCGTTATTATTATCATCGCAATCAATACTATCCTTAAACCCTTAGCTTTCCCTGTCTTATGTAAATAAGACGCAAGTATGGCTAATCCTCCGATAGCCCATGGCATCGGTACATATCTTGCCCACCAACTTTGAGCGAAAAAGAGTATGGGAATCAGAGACATTGCGGAGGCTATCCATGCCCATTTTGGAGCCTCGGATTGCCATAGCAGCAAAAGAGAGACCAAAATTATCGGTATGAAAAGAATACCAAAGCCCAGTATTCTTGCGTCATAAGAAGGCCACACCAACCAACGCGGACTGATTTTTAACAGTACCACTCCCCATTCGGTGTCGGGCGTTGACAGTTGAGCCTTTAGAAATGCCGTAACACGGTCAAGACCTTTAAGCATATCAGGGGTATTATTGGTCATAATGTCAACTTTACCCGAAAGCAGTGGATACAATGGGTCTCCTGTCGTAATCCAATTAGTTATATAGGGATTAAAACCCACCAATAACAATCCCGCCAATACTGAGACAAAGGCAGTTACAAAGGCATGTCCTGCCAATTTTCGGTCGCTCTTCCATAAATATAATAAAATGATCACAAGCCAGATAATTGAGGCAAAAAAGAAATGAGTAAATTTCGTGTTTACCGCAAGCACCGTCACACCTCCGGCCATTAACCAGAATGGGATGAGTCCGCTAATTCTTTCTCTACGTTTATTCCATATAATTGTAGCTAATGCACATAGTGAAATGGCTTCGGAATATAAATATTGGTCATTGTAAAACGTAAATAACTGCGACAATACAGCAGGATTGCACATCAGTGCCGCAGTTACAATCCAAGCTCGCTTAGCAGTAAGAGCGGTGAACGTAATGCGTAATGATGCGTATAACAGCGCGGTCACCCCACAGAAGAACATAAGATTGACAGCTTTCGATGCTTCAAACGGGATTCCGGCTCCTATCAGTACGGCTGCAAGCATTTCCTGCCCTCGAGCGTAATGACGAATCCACAGAATTTTAGGGGCAGTACCATCATATACAGGATTCCATCCCGAAGCCAATAGTTCGATGCACGGCTTATGGTATGTCAAACTATCGTATGAATAATCATAAGCCACAAAACCTAACAGAAGAGCCACAACTACAACTACGACAAACCACTTTAGCACCTCCCATTGATGTTTATAGATACCCCAAAATATTGTTATACAAAATGCGAGTGGGGCTTGCCAAAAACTGAGACTTCCCCCAATTAAGAAAGTGGCTCCACTGGCAATCAACATGGAAACCATGGACAAGATTACCATCATAAAAAAGCCCAGGCACGTATATGTGGTCCTATCTATCATTTACTCATTTATTTAAATTATTCACTATAACATACTCATCAGCCATTGCTATCATCGGAGCATCAGCGGATATCGAATCTGTATAAACTACTTTATGATAATTTGTAAAATCTTGAATCTTTTCCCAAATACGCCGTACCTTCTCTTTTCCGAAACAATTGGGAGTCCGGAACTTCCCGGTAAGTCTATCCTCGCAAATTTCAATCTCTGTAGCAATCACTTCTCTCACGCCATGACGCATAGCCCATGGCCGAATCCAGTCTCCGATGCTTGCCGAGGCAATGACCGCGTTCCCGCCTGCAGCATAAAGCTTACTGGCAACATCAATATTCAGGTTCCGGTCAATATGGATAGCAAAAGCTTCACATGATTGCTTGAATTGCTCATACTTCATTCCCTTGTACAATCTTCGGAACAAACTTTGTTTTGCTTCTCCATTAGTAATAAATCCGGATTTCCATGCAATAATAGCTGGCACAGTCATGACAAGGGCAAGAAACACCTTCCATTTCCCGCAAGTCGCTATGGCAAAATCAATAAAGGAGTCGCCATTATAAACGGTGCCATCAAAATCAAAAATGACAAGGGTCTTTTCAGAAATTTGAGCCATCTCGCTTATTCAGACATAAAGTATAATGAGGTAAGAAACAGTCCATAGGATCAGACACGTGATGATGAATCGGTCATGCGATATTGTTTTTGTAGGTTCTCCGGCTTTATCACCTGTAAAAATAATCTGCACATAGCGGATAATTCCAGCGATAACGAATATCGATGTCAGATAGACATACTCACTATGAAGTCGTTCCATCAGGTCCTCCGACAGCGTGAACATCATATAGCTGACAATAGCCGCAGATGCGAGAATGCACACCACGCAGTTCATGAACTGTACGTTATATTCCTCAGTGCCACGACGCGTACGTTTACCTGATGCTTCAGCTGTCACGACATCGTCACGGCGTTTTGCCCAAGCAAGCAATAATGTCAATATAAATGTCAGGCAGACCATCCATGGAGAGAGTGGTATCCCCGTAGCCATTCCCCCAGCCAATACCCGCAACACAAATCCGATAGCAATGATGAACATATCTATGATGGGAACATACTTTAACCACAAACAATAGGCTATATTCATGATCCAGTAACCCGCAACTATTACCATTACTTCATACATACCAGATATATATGACAATGATAATGACAATACAAAAAGCACTATGGATATGACAAGTGACAGTGTTCGCGATATTCTTCCTGAAGCTACAGGACGTTTCCGCTTCACTGGATGTGTAGAATCATAAGGCGCGTCGACAACGTCATTGATGCAGTAAACAGATGATGCTGCAATGCAAAAGGCCACAAATGCCTCAAAGCTGTTCTGCCAATAAAACAAATGACTATCTGTCATGCGGCCACCGAATATCAATGGAAGAAATACAAACACATTTTTCAACCATTGTCTTGGTCGCAAAAGTCTGAAATAATCTATTATATCTGATTGTGCCATAATGATCCTGTTATTCTACTGCGTGTTCCCTGAATGAAAATTACGTGTTTCATATAACATTACAAAGGTAACATAAAATTTGGAATCATACAAGAAACACAACTGATGAAGAAAAGGAATGTACCTTTCTTGAATCTGATGATGTGATTCTTTGCTCACTGTATCTTACATAGAAGAGAGGGACGTTTACATGTTAACCAAGTTGTGGGTCGTTACAAACTCGCAACTACTGTAATCATTCGATAAATGGCACCATCATAGAATCGCACTTATGTGTAAGTTTTTTATATATAAGAATTTTTTATATGAGATTTTTTATGTATGTTTGCAGTTGTTGTTATTTTTTAGGGGGGGGGAATAACCCACAATATAACAGTCAGATAAAAATATGTTATGTATGGATGAAATGGAGCTGGAGACGCATCCTTTCGAGCCGTTCGCGCCGGTGGACGCAAGAGTGCTCATCATGGGGACCTTTCCGC
This sequence comes from uncultured Muribaculaceae bacterium, assembly GCA_910584545.1. Taxonomy (GTDB): domain Bacteria; phylum Bacteroidota; class Bacteroidia; order Bacteroidales; family Muribaculaceae; genus Lepagella. The sequence continues at coordinate 4,412 of CAJUBC010000038.1, forward strand.
CGCAGCGTAAGCGCTGGTCGATGGAGTTCTATTACCCTAACCGCACCAACGATTTCTGGCCGATGATGGGGCTGCTCTTCTTCGGCGACCGCGACCGCTTCTACGACCGCGAGGCTAAGCAGTTCCGGCTGCCTCAGATCAAGGAGTTCCTCGCTGAGAAGGGGATAGCTCTCAACGACACCGGCCACAAGGTGCGCCGCCTGAAGGGGAATGCTTCCGACAAGTTTCTGGAGATTGTGGAGCCTGTGCCGCTTCGCGCGCTGCTCGCCCGGATGCCGCAGTGCCGCACGCTAGTCACCACCGGAGAGAAGGCAGCCGGAGTATTGGCTGAGCTCACCGGCACCGAACCACCGAAGATGGGCGAGATGACCCGTTCGGTCGACGGTCTTGAAATCTGGCGCATGCCCTCCACAAGCCGCGCCTATCCGATGCGCCTCGAGGACAAAGCGGAATATTATGCCCGGATGTTCCGTCACATCGGACTGCTATAGCCGAAAATTGCAATATAACGGATTTTTTAGTAATTTTGTGACCTGATTCAAACCGCAATGATTACTACCGAGCAACTGAAGAATGTGGAGTCACGCTGCGAACAGCTGAAGCGATATCTCGACATTGACTCCAAGAAGATTGAAGTGGAGGAGGAGGAACTCCGCACCCACGTGGCTGATTTCTGGGACGACCGCGAGAAGGCCGAGGCCCAGATGCGCAAAATCAAAGGCCTTCATTTCTGGATCGACTCCTACACTTCTCTCGAGAAGCAGGTGGAGGAGCTGCGCCTCGCCATGGACTTCCTTAAGGAGGGTCTCGTGGAGGAGAGCGACATCGACGCGCAGTATGCCGTCGTGGAGAAGGAACTCGAGAAGCTGGAGCTGCGCAATATGCTCCGTCGCGAGGAGGACAAACTCGGCGTGGTGCTCAAGATCAATTCCGGAGCGGGCGGCACCGAGAGCCAGGACTGGGCGCAGATGCTGATGCGCCTCTATCTCCGATATGCAGAGCGTCACGGTTACAAGACCTCGATCGCCCAGTTGCTCGACGGCGACGAGGCAGGCATCAAGTCGGTGACAATCAACATCGAGGGTGACTACGCCTACGGTTTCCTCAAGAGCGAGAACGGCGTACACCGCCTGGTGCGCGTCAGCCCCTACAACGCGCAGGGCAAGCGGATGACATCGTTCGCATCAGTGTTCGTCACACCGCTCGTCGACGACTCGATAGAGGTCAACGTGGAGACGGCCCGCATCTCGTGGGATACCTTCCGATCGGGAGGAGCGGGCGGCCAGAATGTGAACAAGGTGGAGTCCGGCGTGCGTCTGCGCTACCAGTATAAAGATCCCTATACCGGCGAGGAGGAGGAGATCCTAATCGAGAACACCGAGACCCGCGACCAGCCCAAGAACAAGGAGAACGCCATGCGTCAGCTCCGCTCAATCCTCTATGACAAGGAGCTGCAGCACCGCATGGAGGAGCAGGCCAAGGTAGAGGCCGGCAAGAAAAAGATCGAATGGGGAAGCCAGATCCGCAGCTACGTCTTCGACGACCGCCGCGTGAAAGACCACCGCACCAATTATCAGACTTCGGATGTGAACGGGGTGATGGATGGCGAGATCGACGAGTTCATCAAGGCTTACCTTATGGAATTCGCCGCAGAGGAAAGCCAAGAGTAATTTGGAATTTGGAATTTGGAATTTTGAATTGGGACAAAAAATTTTTAGTCTCGGCCTATGACTTTAGGGCTGAGACTATTTTTTTCGGGGAGAGTTGGGTCAGGCAGGCGTAGTCGTGCCTGAGGCACGGCTTATTGCCGAAGATGGAGCAGGGGCGGCAGGGAAGATTAATCTGCACGGCGTCGGCGGGGTCCTGTCCCGCTCCGTAGAAGCCGGCGAAGGGATGGGTGGCACCCCATACCGAGACAGTCCGCAATCCTACGAGCGAGGCAAGGTGCATGTTGGCCGAATCCATCGAGAGCATCGCGTCGCAATGCGATAGGAGCGCAAGCTCAGCACTCAGTCCAAGGCGCGAGCGCGCCATGTTGACCGTCTTGTCCACGCATCCTTCGCGCAGAATATCTATCGCCCCTTCCTCCTTTTCCCCGAATCCGAACAGGAAAATCCGCACGTCCCTCCGCGCGGCAAACAGTTTCACCACCTTATCCATCAACTGAAGAGGATACATCTTTCCATCATGTGCGGCGAACGGAGCCACGGCAAGCCAATACTCCCCTTCCGCTTTCGGGGACGAAACCGCCGCGAACGCATCCTCCGGCCCTTCTCCCGGAGCATATACCGTACATGGTGGCGATGCGGGAGAGACAATCTCCCTTATCTCATTGTCCGGTATCCGGATACCGGCGCGACAGAAAGTCTCCAGATAGCGCTCCGCGCTGGTTTTCAACTGCTGGAGCCGTTTGCCGCGTCGCCGGGTGAGGGCGCGTTTCTCCGCGCGACCCTTGTCGATATGCGCGTACCGCACGCCGCGAAGTCTCAGAAACCATCTCAGCAGTTTCGTGCGCAGGACATCGTGCAGATCCACTAACAGGTCCACACCATACTCTCCGCGAAGCCGCATGGCAAGCCTCCACAGCCCCGCGATGCCCTGATACTCAGAGAAGTCGGCGGTGAACACGGTAAGATTGGAAGGAGCGTTGACAAACAGTCCCTCCATCCTGGGCTTGGTAAGGAATATGAAACGGGTATCGCCGTAAATGCGGCATACCCGATAGAGCAAAGGCAGGGATATGGCGATGTCGCCGAGAGCCGAGAGACGCGCCACGAGGACTGTCTTCCCGGACACTGCGTTATCCCTTCTTGCCATACAACACCGGGTTGGTGGCCGGGTCGTTGTACATCTTCATCTGGCGGTACACCTTCATGAACTTGCGTCCGGCAGCGATGTCGTCGAGGAGCTGCGAGATGGCCGTGGTGAGGTCTTCGCGCTGCTCGAGAAGGACGGCGAGCTTGCCGACGCATTTCTCGATATGGGCGGCATCGGCGTCGGTACGGGCCGTCTGCTCGCGCATGTGCCAGATCTTGAGGGCGAGGATGGAGAGACGGTCCAGCGCCCAGGCCGGGCTCTCGGTGTTGATGGCTGCGTCCGGCATCGGCTTCACGTTCCCATAGAGGAAGCGGAACCAGGTGTCGATATCCTCCACCATGTCGGTGCGCACCTGGTTTGAGCGGTCGATGCGGCGTTTGAGCGCGAGAGCCTCAACCGGGTCGATGGCCGGGTCGCGGATTATGTCCTCCAGATGCCACTGCACGGCATCCACCCAGTTCTTGGCGTAGAGGATTGCCTCGAGCGAACCATCGGGATAGGGGTTGTGCATCTCGGCATCGACATTGTCTGTGATATGGTAGTCGGCCACGCTCCTGTCGAAGATTTCGTTGGCCCTTGATACGGTTGTGTCCATTTTCGTAGGTTTGATGTTACGCCCGATACGGTCCCTGCGTCGGTGATTTTTGCGACGAGAGGCCTGAACAGGCCGTGGTGGAGTGCAAATTTAAAAATTAAATTTTGAAGTTCAAGGCTTTTTTTTGTAAATTTGCGGTACGCACGAAAACATCAGAAAAAAATGAGCAGAGAGATACAGATATATTGCAAGAATGTCGGCCGCTACATCGATGTGGAGCCCGGCGCGACGCTGCTTGAGACGGCCGCCGCTCTCGGGGCTGAATTAGGCATCGACCCGATCTGCGCCATCGTCAACAACAAGACCGAGGACCTCGGCTACACGGTCTACGGGCCGAAGCAGGTGGAGTTTCTCGACTACACGGTGAAACAGGGACGGGATGTCTATGTCCGGTCGCTCTGCATGATGGTCTACAAGGCTGTGCGTGAACTCGCCCCCGAGCTTGCACTGAGGATAGAGCACTCGGTTTCGCGCGGCTGGTACTGCACTCTGCGTCCACGCCGGGCAGCATCCGGCGCGGAGGAGAATCAGGCACCCTCCCCTACATTGATCCGCGACATAAGGGCCAGGGTCAAGGAATTGGCCGCACAGCGGATTCCTTTCGAGCGCAAGGAGAAGCTCACCTCCGACGTCATAGCACTCTTCCGCAAGCAGGGACTCGACGACAAGGCCGCCCTGCTCGAGACCGTGGACCATATCTACACCACATACTATCTGCTCGACGGCACCGCCGACAGCTATTACGGCCCCCTCGCCCCAGACACCGGCCATATCCAGGTGTTCGACCTGCGCACCTACAAGCAGGGATTCCTGCTGCTCGGCCCGGATGAAGAGAACCCGGAAATGGCCGCCACGCCCCTGAAGCAGTCGAAGATGTTCGACGCTTTCCTCGACATCGAGCGCTTCAACCGGGTGGTAGGCGTGAGCTGCGTGGCCGAGCTTAACCGCGCGGTGGAGGAGAACCGCACCTCGCCGCTCATCAACGTGGCCGAGGCCATGCACGACAAGATACTCGGGCGCATCTCCGACGACATCGCCCGGCGACGACGCGAAGGGGGCGCCGGCATCATCATGATGGCCGGACCCTCATCATCAGGCAAGACCACCACCGGGAAGCGCCTCTCCATCCAGCTGATGACCAATCTGGTCAGACCCAAGATGATCTCGCTCGACGACTACTTCGTGGACCGCGTCCGCACTCCTCTCGACGAGAACGGCGACTATGACTACGAAAGCCTCTACGCCCTGGACCTGGACCTCTTCAACTCCGACCTGCGCAAACTTCTGCGAGGCGAGGAGATAAACCTGCCGACCTACAGTTTCGAGCTCGGCGCCCGCGTCATCAAGCCGCGTCCGCTGCGCCTCGACAGCAACGACGTGCTCGTGATCGAGGGTATACACGGCCTCAATCCGGAGCTTACCTCCGGCATCAGCCCCGACGACATCTTCAAGGTCTATGTCTCGGCGCTGACCACCCTCCACATCGACGACCACAACTGGATATCGACCACCGACAACCGACTGCTGCGGCGCATAGTGCGCGACCACAAGTACCGCCACACGGCACCCGCCGAGACCATCCGCCGATGGCCCAGCGTGCGCCGGGGCGAGGAGAAATGGATCTTCCCCTTCCAGGAGAACGCCGACGCCATCTTCAACTCGTCGCTAATCTTCGAGATCGGAGTGATGAAGGCTTACGCCGAGCCGTTGCTCAGGAACGTGCCCCACAGCGATCCCGCCTACGTGGTGGCGCACCGGCTTGTCCGCTTCCTCGAGTACTTCAAGACGGTGCCGGCCGACCAGGTGCCTTACACCTCCCTCCTGCGCGAGTTCCTCGGAGGCTCATCTTTCCACTATTGATAAAAGACAAAACAGTTAAACCCTGTGAAAGAATATACCGCTGAAGACATAGAGCGCATCGAGCAGCTCGTCGACGAGGGAGACCGCGAGCAGTGCCTCCGCGAGATCGAGGGAATGCATCCCGCCGACATCGCAGAACTGTTCCAGAGCCTCGACCTTCGTCAGGCAGAATGGTTCTTCGGGCTGATTCCCGACCGCGAGATGAAGGCCGACGTGCTGATGGAGCTCGACGAGGAGGAGCGCAAGAAGCTCCTCGAGGGAATGGATCCCGAACAGATCGGACACTTCATCGACCTGCTCGACACCGACGATGCCGTCGACCTCATCCAGGAGCTCGACGAGGAGGACCGCGAGGAGGTGATCCACAACATCGGCGACGTGGAACAGGCCGGCGATATCGTCGACCTGCTGCAATACGACGAGGACACAGCCGGAGGTCTCATGGGCACCGAGCTTATCTCGGTGAACGAGAACCTCTCCATGCCCGACTGCCTGCGCGAGATGCGCCATCAGGCCGAGGACCTCGACGACATCTATTACGTCTACGTGGTCGATGACGACAACCGCCTCAAGGGCGTGCTCCCGCTCAAGAAGATGATCACGCATCCCTCCGTGTCGAAGATAAAGCATGTGATGGAGTCCGACCCGGTGAGCGTGAAGGTGGATATGTCGATAGAGGAGGTGGCCATCGATTTCGAGAAGTATGACCTCGTGGCGATGCCCGTGGTCGACAGCATCGGTCGCCTCGTCGGCCAGATCACTGTCGACGACGTGATGGACCAGGTGCGCGAGCAGTCGGAGCGCGACTATCAGTTGGCCTCCGGTATCTCGTCGGACGTGGATGCCGACGACTCGGTGCTCGCCCAAACCAAGGCCCGCCTCCCCTGGCTCCTCATCGGTATCGCCGGCGGACTCCTGAGCTCCGTGATCCTGAGTGGATTCGAGGCCCAGCTTGCGGCCGTGACGGCACTCGCATACTTCATTCCGCTTATCGGCGGTACGGGCGGTAACGTCGGCGTGCAGGCCTCGGCCATCGTGGTCCAGGGTCTCGCCAACGGACGCCTCGACCTCAAGGAATTCTGGCACCAGCTCTGGAAAGAGCTCCGCATCTCACTCCTTAACGGAGTGGTGATCTCAGTGGCCGTGTTCCTCTACACCATGTTCACCGAGCCGGGCGACTGGGCGCTCACAGTGGCCGTGGCCTCCTCGCTCTTCCTGATAGTGGTGTTCTCCACAGTGTTCGGCGCACTCGTTCCACTCACCCTCGAGAAACTGAAAATCAACCCGGCCCTCGCCACCGGGCCCTTCATACAGATCACCAACGACGTGGTAGGTCTGCTAATCTATGTGGGCATGGCCGTCTGGTCGCTCAAACTCCTCCCGATGTAAATATTTATGGCAAAGAAGATTGCGGAGACACCGCTGATGGCACAATATGCCGAGATGAAGAAGAAGCACCCCGACGCGGTGCTCCTGTTCCGTGTAGGCGATTTCTACGAGACATTTTCCGACGACGCCATCACGGCGAGCGAGATCCTCGGCATCACTCTCACGCGACGGGCCAACGGCAAGGCATCGTCGGTGGAGCTCGCCGGATTTCCCCACCATGCGCTCGACACCTACCTGCCGAAACTGGTAAGGGCCGGCAAGCGCGTGGCCATCTGCGAGCAACTCGAGGACCCGAAGCTGACAAAAACGCTGGTGAAGAGGGGTATCACCGAACTTATAACCCCCGGCGTCAATATCTCGGACAGCGCTCTCGCCTCGCGCGACAATAATTTCCTCGCCGCCATCCACATCAACCGCACCTCGGTGGGCGTCGCCTTCCTCGACGTGTCCACCGGAGAGTTCCTCTGCGCACAGGGGGAGAAGGAGGAAATCGACAAGCTCCTTACCAACATCGCCCCGCGCGAGCTGCTCCGCATGCACGGCACCCGACAGTTCTGCGAGGAGAATTTCGGGCACCGCTGCTCGGTCTACGAGATGGATGACTGGGTATACACCCTCGACGCAGCCGAGGAGCGTCTCAAGAAGCACTTCGGCACCGCGTCGCTCAAGGGCTTCGGCGTGGACCGGCTGCATGAGGCGGTGATTGCCGCCGGAAGCATACTCTATTACCTCGACCTGACGCAGCATACCGAGATCAGCCACATCACCTCGCTCGGCCGCATCGACAGCGGCCGCTACGTGGCCCTCGACCGATTCACTGTCCGCAACCTCGAGCTGGTGGCGCCTCTCTCGCCCGAGGGAATGTCACTGCTCGATGTACTGGACCATACATCCACCCCGATGGGGGCGCGCCGTCTCCGCAACTGGCTGCTGTTTCCGCTGCTCGACCTCGAGGAGATACGCCGCCGCCAGAACGCTATGGAATACTTCTTCCGCGACCCCTCCACGCGCCAGCGCGCCGACGAGATCCTGAAGGGAGTTGGCGAACTGGAGCGCCTGGTCATGAAGGTGGGGGCGCGCCGAATAGGTCCGCGCGACACCCGACAGCTGCATGACTCGCTGCGGGCTTGCGCCGCGCTGCGCCGCGCATTGGCCGAGAGCGAGTCGCCAGAACTTCAGGCTATTGCCGGGTCAATGGCCGACTGCTCCGACATAATCGAGACCATCGGCCGAACCGTCAGCCCCGACGCACCGCTGCAGTTAGGCAAAGGCCAGGTTCTGGCCGAGGGCGTGGACAAAGAACTCGACGAACTCCGCGAGCTCCGCGCCCATGGCCGCGAGGCACTCCGCAATATCCAGGAGCGCGAAAGCGCAGCCACCGGTATCCCGTCGCTGAAGATAGGTTTCAACAACGTGTTCGGCTACTATATCGAGGTGCGCAACACCCACAAGGATAAAGTGCCAGCAGACTGGATCCGGAAGCAGACCCTTGTCAATGCCGAACGCTACATAACGCCAGAACTCAAGGAATACGAGGAGAAGATCCTCGGTGCCGAAGAGAAGATCGCCGAGATCGAGAGCCGCATCTTCGCGCAGCTCGTCGACGGCCTCGCCCGGTTCATCCGCGAGATGCAGAGCAATTCGCACGGCGCAGAGCAGACCGACTGCCTCCTCTCGCTGGCCATCGCCGCCGAGAAATACAACTATGTCCGTCCCGACGTGAACGACTCCATGAAGATCTCGATCCGCGAGGGGCGCCATCCCGTGATCGAACGCCGTCTCCCGCAGGGGGAACCTTATATATCCAACAGCGTGGAGCTCGACTCCGACTCCACCCAGATAATGATGATCACCGGTCCGAACATGAGCGGTAAGTCAGCCCTTCTCCGCCAGACCGCGCTCATCACGCTGATGGCGCAGACAGGTTCGTTCGTGCCGGCGGAAGCCGCCTCCATCGGATTCGTCGACAAGATCTTCACCCGCGTGGGGGCCAGCGACAACATCTCCTCGGGAGAGTCCACCTTCATGGTGGAGATGAACGAGGCATCGGCCATCCTCAACAACATGAGCGCGAGGTCACTGATACTTTTCGACGAGCTCGGACGCGGCACCTCCACCTACGACGGAATCTCGATCGCATGGGCCATCGTGGAGCATATCCATGAGAACGGCTCCGTGCGCCCCAAGACACTCTTCGCCACCCATTACCATGAGCTGAACGAGATGGAGAAGGATTTCCCGCGCATCGTCAACTTCAACGTGTCGGTGCGCGAGATCCGGGGCAAGGTGGTGTTCATGCGCAAGCTCGAGAGAGGGGGTTCGGCCCACAGCTTCGGCATTCATGTGGCGAAGCTCGCCGGAATGCCCCCGTCGATCGTCCGCAGGGCTGACCAGGTGCTCGCCAATCTCGAGAAGAGCGCCGACTCTTCGCAGGCTCCGAAGGCAAATGTGGAGAACATCGGCAAGCACCGCGACGGCTACCAACTCTCGCTCTTCCAGCTCGACGACCCGCTCCTGTCGCAGATACGCGACAGGTTGCTTACCCTCGACATCGACAATCTAACACCCCTTGCGGCGCTGACGATGCTGCACGACCTCAAGAAACTTATAAAAGGAAACTAATCAATCAAAGGAATCAGAACCTAACAATGGCACAGGACCAGACAGTACTTTTTCATTCCACGATATTCGGACCGATCCACAGCCGCAGGCTCGGTACCTCGCTCGGCGTGAACCTCATGCCCGCCGACGGCAAGATCTGCTCTTTCGACTGCCTCTACTGCGAGGCCGGATTTAATTCGCAGGGTGCAGGCAAAGCCGGTCTCCCCACTCCGGAGCAGACCGAGCATGACCTCAGGGAGAAGCTGCGCGGAATGCGCGAGCATGGCGAAGGCCTCGACGTGATCACCTTCTCCGGCAACGGCGAGCCGACGCTGCATCCGAAGTTCCCTGAGATCATCGACATGGTGCTCCGTCTCCGCGACGAGTATTTTCCCGATGCGAAGGTGTCGGTGCTCACCAATTCAACACGTATTTTCGACCCGCAGGTGGCCGAGGCACTGAAGCACGTGGACAACAATATCCTCAAGCTCGACTCAGCGGTGGAAGGCACCATGCGCGCCATCGACCGCCCGAACGACCCGGCCTTCACCGTGGAGAAAGTGGTGGAAAGCCTCCGGCAGTTCAAGGGTACCGGCATAATCCAGACCATGCTCGTGAAGGGTGAGTATAATGGCAGGAAGTTCGACAACACCACCCCCGGGGAACTCGACGCACTCATAGAGGCGTACAAGAGGATAGAGCCTAAGGAGGTGATGCTTTACAGTCTCGACCGCTCCACGCCGGCTGACAATCTGCAGAAGATTCCCCATGAGGAGATCGTCCGCATCGCCCGGCTCATGGAGGAGGAGGGTATAAACGTGGCTCCCTTCTGATCATGATTATCCCTCCTGTCCTGAAGGATGGTGACCGCGTGGCCATCATCTCGCCGGCTTCGACGGTAAAGCCGGAATACATCGACGGCGCGGTGGAATTCCTCCGCGCCGAGGGATTCGAACCGGTGGTTTCGCGGCATGCCAAGGGACCTGCCTCCGGATCATACGCCTCCGATATGGAATCGCGTTTAGGAGACTTCTGCGAGGCGTGGCGCGACCCGTCGGTGCGTGCCGTTCTCTGCGCGCGCGGCGGCTATGGCAGCGTCCATCTCCTTCCGCATATCGATCCGGAGATGCTGCGCGAAGACCCTAAGTGGCTCATCGGTTTTTCCGACATCTCCGCGCTCCATGCCATGCTGTCGGCCGCAGGAGTGGCCTCGATTCATGGACCGATGGCGAAGCATCTTGCCGAGGAGGACCCGGAGCATTACGCCACACGCGCCATGATGCGTATCCTGCGCGAGGGACTGCCGGTGGAGTATTTCGCAGCCCCGCATCCTTACAATATCTGCGGAACTGCCGAGGGGAGGATCGCCGGAGGGAACCTCGCCGTAATCAATGGATTGGCCGCGACACCTTTCGACGTGCTGAACCCTGACACGCCGACGATACTGTTCATAGAGGACATCTCGGAGGCCATCTATGCTGTGGAGCGCATGCTGCGCCGAGTGATCATGAGCGGCGCCTTCCGCAACATCAAGGGTCTTGTGGTGGGCCACTTCACGGAGTACCGTCATCCCGACGCCAACCATCCGGATATGGACTCAATGATAAGCAGACTGCTTAAGAAAAACGGTATCAATAACATACCCGTGGCTTTCGGTTTTCCGGCGGGTCACACCGCCGACAATCTCCCCCTCGTCTGCGGAGCGCAAGCGAGACTGGAAGTGACAGAAGACGGAGTCATCCTTTCGATGGAATAAAATAAAGACCTCTTCCTTCATGGATGGGAAGAGGTCTAAATGTATCATTTAGTCTCGTTTATTTGAAGCGGTCTGCATCGCGTGTGGTTTTCTTGCGCATCGTTTCGGCGAAAGCTTCCTCGAGGGAGATGCCGGTCTGGTTGGCCAGACAGGTTAAGACCCACAGCACATCGGCTATTTCCTCGCGGATTGATGCTTTTGCATCGTCGGGGTCGCGCAGGTCGCCCCGTTTGGCCACCTGGTCGCCGTAGACCCGCGCTATGACGCGGGCGAGCTCTCCGGTCTCCTCGGTAAGCAGACACATATTGGTGAGCTCGGAGAAATAACCTCCCCCTATCCCCTGAATCCAGCGGTCCACGTCACGCTGCATAACTGCGAGCGTGCGCGACCGGTCGGCGCACGTCTTCCGGTCACTGTTCTGTGTCATATAATCTGCAGGCGGCGAAGTTCATCGACAATCTCGAGACCCGACATCTCGCGGCGGCATGAGAGTGATTTCGCGAAGTCGTCGATGGCAGGATGCAGCCGGCTGTTGCCGAATATACGCCTCATATAGGTGGTGGTTTTCCGGTAGAGGTTCTCGATCTCGTCATCCTCGAGGGCGCATGTGTCGCGGCCTTCGGCGCCGATTTCCTCGCGGACGCGCTGCCTGATCTCATCGGGGACCTCCTGCTTGAGGCGTACCAATGAGCGCGACATCACGTTGCTGACCACCATCGCCGAAGTGATGTAGTAATTGTGAAGGAGCGCGTTCCAGGTGGATTTGGGCGAAACCGACGGGGAGCCGGAGAAATAGAATTCGTTGGAGAATGTCACCATTGGACCGTCGGAGTCGAGCGAGACTCCGGCCACGCGGTCGAGCGCGTCGAGTGCGGCCAGTGCGATGGCCATGCCGGCAAGGCCGTACGCCTTATCGTCTTCGTTCTGATATTTGAGAGTGAGCTTCTGCATGCTTCTTACTTTTTAGGGAGAGCTTCTTTATAGGAGAAAAGTGCTCTTAAAGTTCTAACAAACGGCGTGCCATGATGTTTCGGATGCACCTCTTTTTGTCACGGTTGTCAGAAACCGATGGAGACTCCTGCGGAGAGGGATATTCCGGGCGTGGGACATCCGGGCAGGAGTATGTTGCGGCGGTTCAGGAGGTTGTCGGCCTGCGCCCATACCGCGATGCGGTCGGTCACTCCGTAGGACGCGCCGAAATCAAGCGATATCAGGTCGGGAAGCGCGTATGCCACCAATTTGTCAGAAGTCGGGACGTAATAATCGGTGTAGGTCTTGGCATAAATCGCCCGGTCGCCTCGCCAGTCAAGCCCGAGCTTGAATTTCAGACGCTTCCAGGGATTGGACTCGGCTTCGGCGCGTAGTGTCCAGCGCGGGCGGTCGAAACCGTTGAAGTATCCGTATTCACCGTCCTGCGGCTGATAGCGACCCTCGGCCGAAATCCGGAATATGGAACCGGCGTCGTAGGCGAGACGGAGCCCGACACTGAATCCGTAGAGGTGCGCGAGGTTGTCGAACGACATTTCTGTGAGCGACGGCAGACTGCCGGTGTAGGCGCCACCGAACATCCTGGAAGTCGGTGCTGTCGGAGAGAGCATGGCCGTGTACCAGCCGCCGATGCGCTCGTTGAGCGATGCGCGGAAGGCTATGTCGGCTGTTGCCTCGAATCCTCCGAAGGAACCGAGACGTATGCCGAAATCGCCGTCGACAGGACGGTAAAGCGGAGTGGTGTCCACCAATCCCGGGGTGCAGTAATAGTCCGATTCATATTGCGAGGCCAATGTGGTGAGCGTCCGGCCTCCGAGAAAATGGAGGAAAATGCCGAACTTCCCGATGTTGTAGTCGAATTCCGCAACGGGTGCCAGCGTGATGAATACCCATAAGGAATGATCCATGGCCACGTCCTTGTTGAAAGTCCAGTCGGTGCGGATACCGAGCTTCATGCGGAAATGGTCAAGATTCAGGCGATACCAGGGGGTAAGGGACATCGCCCCGTAATTGCGCGGCTCGCCATAGCCCTCCGGTTTGCCGTATATCAGGTAATTGCCGGTTGCGTCGAGACCGATGGCTGACTTACGGAAACTCCAGTCGAGTCCGGCGCGGAGGGATACATTGGTCTCCCACATTCCTCCGATATTTATAATGGTATTGTTGTGAAAGGGAGAATAACCGTTGCCCCAGCCGAAATAACGCACTCCGGCTCCGGCGTAATAACCGACGGGATGCGAGGTGGCGGCTGCCGGAGCGTCCCAGAGCACCCGGGCGTCCACATCGTTGAGGGTCTGCCAGAGTCCTTTCCCTTCGTCGGTGCGCGGTTGGTCCTGTCCGGCGGCCGGAATCACGCCGTAGTAATTGAACCGCCCGAAATGATAGCCGGCATCGGCCGAGAAGGTTCCTGCGTCGAATCTGTCGGCGAAACGGAAGCCTATGCGCTCGTCGTAGCGCTGCCTGTAGAGATCGCTGCCGTCGAACATCTCCGGGTTCCAGAGCGAGGTGGAGTTGTGCTGCAGCCGGACTCCGGCCGAGATGTCGGATTCGTCGACAATCCTGTAGCCGAAGCTTAGCGTGGAGTTGAGCCAGCTGCCGAGTCCGGCGTCGATGTAACCGCGCGGGGTGTCGGGGTGGGAGATGCGCCAGCCTGTGGCTTCGAGCGGAAGTGGCTCCGGAGGGAAGGCGGCGACTACTCCGGTACGGTCGAAGTCAAGGTGTCCGCCGTCGATGCGGAATCGTTCCGGACGGGGGAACATGCCGATTTTCTCGCGCCCTATATACTCAGGCACATATCGGCCGTCGACTGAGATTGTCTGGTCGAACTGGGCGTAGGCGCCGGCGGACCATAGCAACAAGAGGGATGCGGCGCAACGTGCGATAGATTCCGGGGATTTCATTTCAGATGTTATGAAAAAGGTCTTGTTCTTATTTTTTAAGCTTCTTCAGGCGGGAATCGATCATCTTGAAGATGTCGGATTCCGATCCGGGATAATTATCCTTCAAGCTTTCGAGGTATTCGCGCGCCGTGGCCTTGTCGCCCCGAGCGGATAGCGCGTCGGCGAGCACGATGTAGCCACGCGCCAGCCAGTACTCGTGGGGCGAACCGGCATCGGTGAACTCGGTCATCAGCTTCTCGGCTTCTGCGGTTTTGCCGGTGCTCAGGTATCTTTCGCCGAGGGCGACCGCGGCCTTGGAGCCGGCGAGCGATGTGAAGTTGCGGGCTGTCTGCGAGTAGAGTGCTTCGGCGCGGTGCCAGTCCTTGAGGGCGGCTGAGGCGTCGGCCTCGAACAGGTCGATGTCTGCCAGCTCGTCGGCATCGAGTCCTCCGGCGGCGCGGATGCGCGAGGTCACGTCGAGCAGGTCGCGCCAGCGTCCCGCCTTGTGCATGGTACCCGCCATGCGGATGAGTTCGTCGGTCGAAACCTGCTGCGAGGCATTGAGCCGGCGGCGGTATGCCTCGGCGGCGTCATCGGCCTTGCCGGTCTCCTCGTAGGCGAGTGCCTTCTCGAGCATGGCCTTGGAAAGCCAGCGGGAGTTCGGCCACTGTTTCTCCATTCGTGACAGTTCCTCGATCTTGCGGCGGAAGTCACCGGAAAGTCCGTAGAGCACTGCGCGGCGGTATGTGGCATAATCGGCGTCGGCACCGCCGCGGGCGATGGCGTCGGAGTATGCAGCCAATGCGTCGGAGTAAGCTCCTGTGTAGTAGAGGCAGTCGGCGCGGCGCGTGGTCGCGTCGGCCGCGAGTTCTGCTGAAAGTCCGGGACGCGAGGAGAGGGCCTGCGCGAACTGCCGGGCCGCGTTGCGGTAGTCTTTCTGCTTGTAGAGCGAGTAGGCAAGGTTATAGCGGGCGAGCGGAGCGTTCTGAGAACGCGGCTCTGCCCTGAGGAACGACTCATAGCTGCCTGCAGCACCCCTGTAGTCGCCCAGGGAGTAGAGCGCGTCGCCCAGCCAGAGCGAGGCCTGCGCGGCCACGCCCGGGGCGATGTTGCCCATGGCGACGGCTGCGCGCAGGCTTTCGGCAGCCTGCTTACGCTGTCCGTTGGTGAGTCGTTCCACTCCCTGCTCGTACAGTGTCTTCTGCTTGATTGCGAGAAGTGCGGCAGACGGGCGCGACACCGAGGCGATGCTCTTCAGAGCCTGGTCGTATCTGTGCTCGTTATAATAGGCCGCCGCGAGATATTCCTCGACGGCTGCGGCATGCGGCGAGCCGGGGAAGCGTGTGGAGAATTCCTGAAGCAGTTTGGCCGCAGAAGAGAAAGGCACATTGCCGCCTCGGGTCAGCGCGGTGACGTAGTTGTAGAGCGCCGTCTCCGTCACTTTGGGGTCGATGTCGTTGCGGGCGGCTTTCTCGAAAGCGATGGCCGCGCGCGACGCGTCGCCGGAGGCAAGGGCGCATTGCCCGAGATAGAGCTGGGTGCCCTGCATTATGTCGGGGGTCGCGTCTGCGGGAATCCTGCGGAAAATCTCCTCCGCCTCCTCGTATTCATGGTCCGCGTATGCGATTACCCCGAGAGCATAGAGCGCGTCTGGCGACGGATTGTCGGGAGCCTGACTGATGTATTGGGTGAGATAGCGGCGCGCCGGTGAGTATTCGTTCCGCTTGAAATAGGAAAGGCCCACGATACGGTTGATCTCTGCCGAAAGGCTCGGCTCCGCATTCTCCTTCAGCAACGCCACTCCGCGCCTTATAACTTTGTCGTACTCACTCCGTGAGAACTCGATCTGGGCCATGTAATACCCCGCCTCGAGTCCTTTCTCTCCGGGAGTCACGTCGGCAAACCGGCGGTAAGCCTTTGCGAAGTCCCCCTCGATATAGTCAAGGTAGGCGGAGTAGAAAGTATATGCGTCGGCATATCCTCTTTTCCCCCTGAGGCGGCTCAGAAGCGCGCGTGCCTCGCGGAAGTGGCCGGTTCGGATCAGGCACACGCACTTGCGGTAGACTGTTTGCGCCTGTTGCGCCGGAGGGAGGGCGTCGATGTTGACACGTCCGTATGCAAGAAGGGCATCGGGCCATTCATGGTCGAAGAAAAGTGCATCGGCGGCGGCCGCAGCCACGAGCGGCGCGTATGGCGAGGAGGGGTATCTGCGCAGGAAGTCGGCCGCAACGTCGGCGCAGCGGGCGTCGCCGAGTCCGGCGAGCGCTTCGGTCAGAAGCCATCCGCACTCCTCGGAGTCGTCAGCCGTGAGTGGGTTCTCATATCCTGCGCCCGGCATTCCGGCGAGGAAGCCCAGCTGGTCGAGTACGCCGGTATAGTTGCCGGCGTCGAGCATCTCCCGGGCGCGCTCCACGAAGCCGGGTGCGGCGGGAGAGAGGCGTTCCGGCGATGCCGATACCTGCGCGGCGGCAGGTGTTGAGAGAAAAGCGGCCCCGACAAGAAGCAGGGCCGGTATTCCATGTCTAATCATAATGTCAGGTTCTCTCGAAAAAGTTATTCAAGGGTCGTTTAAATCCCTTATTTCTCCTCGGGGGCCTGGTCTATGAGGTCGAGGAACTGGTCGAGTTTCGGGGTGATGATGATTTCGGTGCGGCGGTTGCGCTGACGGCCCACCTCGGTATTGTTGTCGGCTATCGGGTTGTATTCGCCACGGCCACCGGCTGTAAGACGGGAGGGATTGACTCCGAAATCATTCTGGAGAGTCTGCACCACAGAGGATGCGCGCAGGGTGGAGAGGTCCCAGTTGTTGCGGATGTTGGGACGGGAGATGGGCACGTTGTCGGTGTTGCCCTCCACGAGCACGTCATAGTCCTTGTAATCCTTGATGATCTTGGCGATCTTGCTCAGGGTCTCCATGGCGCGGGGACTGATCTCATAGCTTCCGGTCTTGAAGAGCATGTTGTCGGCCAGAGAGATGTAGACCACTCCCTTGAGCACCTTGACATCGACATCCTTCAGCTCGTCGTTCGAGAGCGAGCGGGTGAGTTTGTTGGTCAGCGCCATGTTGAGGGAGTCGGACTTCGACTTTGCGGAGATGAGTTCCTTGATATACTTGTTGGAGGCGTTGATCTCATCCACGAGTTTGGAGATGTTCACGCTACCCTGCTGCGAGTTGAGGAGGCTCTGGTCGAGAGTGGACTTCATCGACTCGAGCTGTTTCTTGAGGTCGTCGTTCTGCGAGCGCAGGTCCTTTATGACATACTCCATTCCCTTGGAATTGGAATTACATTCGAGCAGACCGTCGCGGGTGGTCTGATATTCCATCTGAAGCTTGTTGTACTTCTTGTTGGATACGCAGCCGCTGAGGCAGATCACGGCAGCCGCCGCAGCGGCTAAAAATCTGATACCTTTCATAATTGTCTTAAATTTAAGATGCGATAACAGCCAAGCCAAGGCCATCTAAAGCAAAGAGTTATAACGTCAATAACATTTCCGGAGACACTCCCGGACGGAGCCTCACCATTATATTAACGCAGAAAGTCCATATTCTGTGCAAAATTAGCGAAATCTCCTTTCATTACAAAATCCCGGCACCTGGAAAAAACTGAAAAGCATATCCTATCTCGGTCAATCTTTGTTCAGCATTGTCTCGGTTTCTGCAGCTTTGGCTCAGTCACTGCTTAAATAGAGAAATAATCTCATCTGTGTCAACAGCGTAGGTTTTATTGACGAGATAAGTTAAAACAGTCCCCAACAATCTTACCTCTTCCACATCTTTCATGGACTTGAACAGTCGCTTGAATCGTGCGTCTTTATTTGACATCACATTCTTGGTCTGCGCTGTGAATTCCTTTAAAACCGACGAAAGTCCATAATCCGTCATATTGATTCTTGCTACTTCCGCACACGACAGAATAAATCCATCTATGGCGGGCTTGACAAGAATTATGAAATGTGGTCTGTCCGTATGACGAAGCAGTTTTAGATGCTTACTTGAAGCAATCTCCAGAAATTCATTCAGGTATCCCGGACGACGTTTATCAGCATCGATCATACCGACTGCAAAACGGTCTGCAAACTTCTCCCGCATCACTTTTGCCACTTGGTTACAGCCTTTCTGATGGTTACAGCCACCCGTACAAACCAGGGTTTCGACAAGATTTGTATCAACGTAACATTCAGGAATTACGAAATCCGCGCGCTGGTTCATTTGCCAAGGTATGCCTCAAGGTTATAAAACATATCCATACCGTTGTCGTATGCTTCCTGAAGCTGGCTGTCTGTCAGACGACGGATTACGGTTTCGTTGTTTTCCATATCAACCACATATACCGCCAGATCATCGCCGGCACTCTCCAGCAGAGAACCCATGACATACGGACTATGGGTGGTAATAAAGAACTGGTTGCTCTCGCCGGCGATAATGTCATTTACCACATTCGATATGTATGGAGGGAAAGTATGCGCTTCAGGCTCCTCGAAACATATTACCTTGCCGGTATTGCTCTCTATTGCCGCCTTATAGAAAATCAGCCTTTGTAACGAATCGGCAAGTGAACTGAACGGCACCAGAAACATATCAAGGCCGTTTTCCCTCATAGCCTTGATTTCCTGCGAACCTGAATCGAACATCATCTTCAGCCCGTAGCCGTGGAACAGTTCCGCGAGGTTTGATTTCAAGGAGGGCAGATTTGCCACAGTCTCCATGAGATTGGACCCGGAGGGGGGCAAAAGAAAGCCGACATTCGAGGATTCGGGAATAAACTGTTTCGGAAAAAAGTATGCAAGTATACCGGGCAATACGGTCGGATCTTTTTTCGTTGACAATGCCAAGGATTGAGAAAACGAATACTTAGAGACTTCGCCTTGCACGGAAATGTCTACAGACAGCCCATTATTAGCACTACGGCTCACCATTAAGGAATTGTTGCCTGCGCGCACTTCCACCGGCATTGTCGATATGCCGTTATGGAACAGGTCGGCTGTATTTTCTACACGCACAAGATTTTTCAGGGATCTGTTTGATGTGTTGACCATATACGGCACATCAAACAGGGCAAGAGCTTCTAAAATATTGCTTTTGCCGACATTTGGCCTGCCAATCAACACATTAATGCGCCGACAGTCGGAGAGCGTTACCGATTTGACAGACTTGAAATTTTTGATGGATACGCTCTTTATGTTGCTCTGTGCCGATTTATCCATGCGCAAATTTACAAAATAATTTTGATATTGCGATGAGTGTCAGCAGTTATTTTAGTGTCAGCAGTTATTTTAGGGATATTCAGTTAAAGGCATGATTTTTTAATGTGAAAAGGCCTGCGTTTG
>CAJUBC010000039.1 GCA_910584545.1 uncultured Muribaculaceae bacterium
TACTCGCCCTTTTCTAATAGGCGACTACCTCAGCGTGTCCGCTGAACAGTTACCGCGCTATAGGTTCAGTATGGTTGGGCGAAAGCGGCGTATCCTCTCCCTCCTTCTCTACTTGTGATCGGTAATTTTGTATCGACAAAACCGGAAAAGTCAAATCGACATGTAACCCCGTTACCCCTCCTGTCCTCCCACCCTTGGTACAGGCGGCATTCCAATGGGTGTGGCTTTCTCAAAATTTTTCTGAAATTTTCCATGAAGGGGCCAGGTGTTCAGAGGTGCTATTTTATTCATGCCGAGGACATCTGTTACCGCTTCCAAGTATGTCGCTTTATTCTTTTATGTTATTCTGTCGCAGTCGGGCGAGGAAGTGGTCAATTTCGGATTGGTCACGTGTATTGCGCAGATATCCGTTCTTCTCAAACCAAGGATTCATTTCATTGGTGACAATGCCGAGTTTTTCAAACAGACCTCTGAAAGTATAAACATAGTGGTCGTTGACGAACCAACCTATATAAAGTCGGTCATGGTCGAGCCAAATGTCAAGGTCGATGGGATAGCGGAAGGTTGATGGTACATTCAGTTTCTTCTCAGCTTCCGCAAGTGTAGGCAAGACGGCTTTTCTGATTAGGGCTAATTCTTCGCTGCCATCATCGTAGAAGAAACACCGTCGAGGATTCTTCGCATTCATCCCTATCAGATTCCGCGAAAGGTAGTAACGCACTCTCCAAGCTGAATAGCCGTCATGGTAATATGCCGCGTCCAGTATAGCGTATCTTTCGGAAATGGTGGAGAAGGCTCGGTAGTTCTGCCGTTGAGCGAACCAACGATATGCGCTTATATTCTCGAAGAGGTGCCAGTCGATGAAGCGGAAGAGTTTGACATAATGCCGTGGCGGATTCGGACTC
Organism: uncultured Muribaculaceae bacterium; assembly: GCA_910584545.1. GTDB lineage: Bacteria > Bacteroidota > Bacteroidia > Bacteroidales > Muribaculaceae > Lepagella. The sequence continues at coordinate 906 of CAJUBC010000039.1, forward strand.
TCCTCAAATCGCCACTCTGAAATGCTGAACTTCTCGGTTAGATGGAAGATTAGCCAGTTGGGGATGTTGAAGACAAGTATGGCATTTCTCTCATGGTCGATTGCGTAAATATAGTGAGCGTGGTTTAACCAGTTTGCCACCTCAACCTCCTTGGTCGATTCTGCTTCAACGGATAGCGTAAGGTAGTTATGAATATGCTCCATATAATAATGTGTCGTTTGGGTAAGTTAATTGGGCTGCGCTGAAGAGGACACGCAACCCAATCTCCGTCGTTTGTGGTGAGCGCGGATTATTTCTCTATGATGGTGAAATATTCACTCAACTTTGGGCAAGCCTTAAGCATTACCTCAAAGAAACGTACCACTTCTTCAGATGTGGTGGGATTGGTTGATATACCCGCTTCTTTGAACCAGTTGATGAAGAACCATTGAAAGCGTTCCTTCTCTGCGAATGTCGGGCCACGGTCGCCAACCTCTGCCCATTGGGGCGTTTCCCAACCAGTGCCGAAATACAGACTGTTTACGACACCAGTTTTGTGGTCTATCGAAATATGGAATCGGAGGGCGAACCAGTCGTTATCAGATTGACCGAGGCAATCAATGATGAAATCCTTAAGGATTTCCAAACCCTCGTTACTCTGAGGATTGCAGATTATTACTAACTTCATTGGCGTATAATTTGGTGGTATTTGGTACGATGTGAATGTCAAATGTTGTCCGAGCTGAGGAATGTGTTCGCGTAGGTAGAGGAAGGTCTTCACAATTTCATCTCCGAAAAATGGATTTAATCTGACAGCGTTTTGCTCGGAGTATCGGTATAGCCTTCCATTGAGACCTATGGCGCGGCTAAAAGTCATTCGCTGTCCGAGTCTCTTTGCCTCTTCCTTGTTCATCTGCCATCCAGTGCGCATTTCAGCTACTTGATTAAGGCTGTCGAGTGTGAGAGTGACGTGAATGTAGATTGGACTTTCCATGTTTGTCTCGGATTCGAGGAAGCGGGCTATTGCTTCCTCAACTAACTCCTTCTTGTCGGGCGGTATGCGCACAGAGCAAGCGCACTTATATAATTCCATAAGCGTGAAATATTGGTGATTAGAATGTTAGACGATTGCCAAAGATGGTGATATTGGCTGAGTTGAGGTGTGCGCGGTCGATAGGAGGCTCAATGCCTTCTAACAGACAGCGACGGCAAATCATAAGGATTTTGCCCATGTTATTCTGCCCGACAAACTCACCTATATTGCGAATTTTGTTGGTTTCAATGTTGATTTTGAGGTTGATAGCCTTCTTAGTAAGATTGGCTTCACTCCATCGCTTGATGCGCTGCGCAAGTCGTCTGCGCTCGGCAATCAATTCGGGATTCTTACAGCCCCAAATCTGAGCCGTGCCGCCAGTGTCACGAGTGGTCTCCTCCACCAATATCACTCCTTCGGAAATGGATAACAGCTTGTCTCTGAACGCTTCACTGCCAATGCACTTCTGCCATACTACATACAGCATCCACTGCAAGCGGAATGTCGGGAAGTCCTCACGGACATGTGCCTTATACTTCGACTTAATGAAACGCTTGGCTGCGTAACCGCTTGTCTGTGAGCGAAGTTCATGCTGAATGGCTTCATCGGCAAACTCTCCGCAAAGGTATAACTGTTCTGAGGATGCCCAGTTGACCCCAGCAAACTCAAACGGATATCCCCCTGCCATATTGCTGAGTCTCATTTCAATACCCTCGACAATATCAGTAACCTTCTTGAAGCACCATACGGGTAGTTCAGACGCGACCAGTCGCTCCTCACGACCCAATGACGCGAAGAGTTCAGAAACGGAGGATGAAGTCGAAAGATAAGTCGGATTGCTCATAACTCTTTATTTTATAGTTTATTACTATCGTGTCTGGATTTCTCCTACCACCGTGGACTGTCATGTAAGTCTCGGTTGGTGCAGCCTCAAGGCTGACTCTTGACACTGAGGGATTCTCCCTCTTCAGACCACAAAGTTACAACATCGACATACCCCTTGTCAAGTTTTGAGTGTTAAAAATTGATAAGATGATGGTAGTAATAAATGATAGGCATACAAACAAAAAAGAGGAGACCGAAGCCTCCTCCCTTTAGTTAAAATTTCAATATTCGGAGTTCTTCTCTGTAAAATAGAATGTTGCATTTACAGATACTTTTTGTCTTCCATATCCCCACGGATTCTCAAGAGCAATATAGAATTTTTCCCCTCCATAGATTGAAAATTCCCCTGAAGTTTTCAAATTGACAGTGTTCCAATAGCCGTTACGTGCGATATGTAAAACTGTATATTGCCAACCATCTTTAGGTGATACTTCGTAACGCTTAAATACATAGACTTGATTTTCAGGGACTATTATAGTAGAAGTTGCGAGTCTATCCAAGCTTCCTACTCCACTACCACCGAGACCGACACTTGAAGACCTATTGGAAATTCTATGGTCATCCAATTCAGCACTTAAAGTGATTGTGACTGGTGTCCCTTCTCGTCTTTTTCGTTCCTCTTCCTCTTCTCGACGCACCTGCTCGTTATGTTCGTTCAAAAGAGTAGTCATCAATTCGTTCAGATGTTGTTCCATGGATTTCTCCAGCTCGGGGGTAAGAGTGGTATTTCCATGCAGGTCGATGTAATATTGACACGTTTTTTCATAAGTGCCACCATACATTCCGTATGGGTATGAATTAGCATCAATTATTTGCCATGTTACCAATTTCGCGCCATTGTCACATTCCACCGTATCACGAGCGATATTAACTGCGTAATCGTCAAATGCAACTTTCGTCTCAATTGGTGTAAGTACGTCCTTATAGGGAGTCGGAATGACATACGGGTGATAATTCGCCAGTTGGTAAGCCAAAGAGTCGTGAGCTTGGCTTATCTTACCTTTGCTGTCAATCAGCACAATTTTATTTGATTCATATTCCTTACTCCACCCGCTTTCAGTACCTTCTCCTTCGAGCGAGAAAACTGCGGTGTTCCACACTGCACATTTACCATCTTTGAACGACGGTAATTTGTGGCTTTCGTCCTCCCATACTGCCCCCGCAGGAGCTTCGGTGAAGTAGTCGCCAGTAATAACGAATTCGCCTTTTTTATTGATGAAGCCCACTCGTTTGTTCCATAACTTTTTGTCTTTCTCGCTGCCGTCATCGACAACACAAGCTAACCCTTCCGAGAACTGACCAGGAGGGAAAGCATCCGAGAACTGACATGGAATAACTTCCTCTCCTTGGAGGTTGATGTAACCCCATTTACCGTCTCGACGGACAGCCGCCATTCCTTCTGAGAATGCATCTATTTGGTCGTATCTCTGAAGAGCTTGTGTAAATTCGGGAGTTATTTTCAGTGTCTGAGTTCCTCCCAAAGTCTTACCCCATCCAAAGAAAAGAACTACCCCTAAGGACAGAGCCACAACCAATATTGCTGCAATAGAAATCCACAATACCTTGCGAGGTTTCTTTGGTGACGGCTGAGATTGTTCTGATACGGTCTTTTTAGATTGAGTCGAAGAATTATCAGCGGGATGGATTTCTCCTTGGAACTCACTCGGACAGCCGCAATGCGGACACTCGGTAGCGTGGTCGGACATCTTGCCGCCACATTCTTTACAAGTTGTCAGTGCCATAATTTATCATTTATATACAGCCAAAACAAATTGTTACGCTGTTATCTTTCAGCTCTATTATGCAGTTGTAATTTTCATGGTAATAATCAAACGAGTCCGCATTTTCCAAGGGGATTCGCAGATACTTGGTGTCGCCTTCAGTGTATTTCTGTGTGTATCCTAACCTTTGGCAACTTTCAAGGAATTTGTCCATTTGCTCTTTGACACAAAAGTAAATGGTGTATCCACCGCATTCACCATCATTGAATACAACCTTGCTCCATAAGTCCGTGTCATCGAGATTGTGAAACCGTTTCTCATACGTTTGGATTGCGTAGTTGTCATAGTCTCCACCTTCGCCTTCCCGTGTTCCTCTCTTGGTATCGGTCTTCTGATAGCCCAATTTTTCTAATGTTTTAGTAATATTGTCTTTGAAACACGGCACATCATAGCTACCATCTCCCCATTCCATAGGTTTGCGTTCTATGAAAATGTTTATATCTACTAAGCCATTGACAAAATCAGCTCTCTCAATAGAATCCTGTCGTAGAGCTGAATTCGCCACGGTTTCTTTGGCGGCTGCGATAGAATCCAATTGATGTAGTTGGCTTAATTCCGCATTTTGTTTGGGTTCTTCATTCTTATGGTAAAGATATACTGTCGAAAGTAAAACAACAATTATGGCAAACACTGCCACAAGCCATATCCATAATTTATGACTGTGTTCTTTTTTACTGGGAGTGTCTTTCGGATTTGATTCTAATAGAACATCATTATTAACGGAATCTTGATTTTTTGTAAAATCAGCTCCGCATTTCGGACATTTTCGGGCATGTTCGGATATCTGCTGACCGCATTTGGGGCATTGAATCAGAGCCATAGCTTAAAGAAGATTTATTGCAGGATTGGGAGAACCGTACTGGTTAACTCCTTCATCCGAGCGTTTGAGAAAAAGGAAAATACAAGCTATCGGGCAGATGCACCACCATCCACACTTGCCAATATCGTGCATTCGACGAATGCCTACACCTATCATTGGCAGAAGTAATATAAAAGCTGCCAAGCCGCCAGTGAAACCACCCACCAGCCAGCAGATGAGGTTAAACGACCAAAATTCCCTTCGAGAAGCGCGTCCAGTAAAACAAGCATATTTTTTGAATGCTTCCCATCCTATCACACCGCACTCGTAGAAATACTGCGCCCAGTCTGCTTGAAAGAATGGTATCGGCATTGGTGTAGGTTGTATCGGACTATTGGTGAGGATTGATACAGTGTGTGGCTCCTCGGTCGTTGGCGAAGCGGGTGCAGATGGAGGAGTGGCTTCATGTATAATGGGGCAACCACATTCGGGACAGACATTTCTGTCTGCCCCGACGATTGCTCCACAGTCTGGACATTTGGTCTGCGTCATAGTCTCAGAGAATTTTGGTATAATCGCAGACGAGAGAGCCGTTGATGGTAACGGTCTTGTTGTCATCATCGGCAAGTTTCAGATTCTCGAAATTAAGGGTGACGGTTTCACCTTTCACTTCTGAAACAGTTACCTTTCCGCTCTTGATTTCGTCGTATACAGTGCCGTACATTCCATCCGTTCCAGCACCTTCTATCATCTCCACATAGCCGTCGTTAAGAGTGAGAGTAGTACCCTTGGCAAGAGCTACGGAATTGGCTTCAAGTGAAATATGGGCGCGAGGGAAGAAATCGGTTTCTTCAGAGTTAGCAGGATAAAGTTCGGACTCAATCTTAATTCCGAGACTTGTTCCATAGTCGGTGACAGTGGAGTTTGCTCCAGTTGTAGAGTGTTCCTTGTAACCTTGACCGTTGATTGTGAGTGAGGCTTTGCCGTTGCCTCCATCGGGTTCGTCGTTGTCATCGCCGCATGATGTAAGCGCGAATGTCATTGTGGCAAATAGTGCCACGAAAAGGAGTGAAAGATACTTTTTCATTGCAGAAAAGTTCGTCGCCCTTAGTGGCTCTGTCGGGCGGTTGGTGGTGATTCGTTAGTTCAGAAGACACATTAAAAAGAGTGAGCCACCTTAGCGTTTAATCTCACTAACGCGCTCACCACAAGCGGAAGAAATAAGATGTTACGATTACGGCAGCTCACCCAGTCTGCCGTATATATCGTGAACGATGTATATGCGCGACTGAGGGAACAGCGTCTTTCGCTTCATCTCTGATTTCTTACTATACGAGGTGGTGATTCGTTAGTCAGAGAAAGCTAAAACACTTTCCATTATGTCTTGTCAATGGCTACTAAGCCAATGACGTCACAAATTTACGAAATTTTTCTGAGAGGGCAAGCATCTTTGAATAACATAAATGTACGACACTCTAAGGAAATCAAGCATTCAATCGGGATCTTTTTCTTCAAGCAGGGACGAATGGCGGGGTCGTTTCTTCCAAAACTGGCAAAAAGAGAATCCACGGCTGACTCAGCGAGTCAGCCGTGGACAGCTCTTTTTAATTTTGAATGTTTAATTTTGAATGTTGAATTATTTGCTTCGGAGGGATTTGGTGATGGAGACGAGTAGCTTCAGGATTGCAGTGCAATCGGCATTAATGCTGTCGTATTCATCATGATTAAGGTAATCTGTCAGATAAAGCAGCTTGAGCCAGTATTCGGACTCACGGGCCTCCTTCAAGGCAATGTAGACTTTGGCTTCGAATTCCTTCTGCGAAACAGCCTCCTGAGCCTCGTTAAGATTGGCCCCTACTGATGTCCCGCATCTAAGCAGTTGCTTTGAAAGGACGGATTCCAGTTTCTCATCGCGGAGATACTTATAAAGCTTGACAATACGCACAGCGAAGTCCATAGACTTCTTCAGAACAATATTGTCCTCACCACGTCCCATAATTCAAAATTTTCAAGCGCTATTAATTCAAAATTCAAAATTCCCCATTCAACATTATTCGCTTACTCCCACTCGATTGTGGCTGGCGGCTTGGATGAGATGTCGTAGACTACGCGGTTCACGCCGCGGACGTGGTTGATGATGTCGTTGCTCACCTGCGCGAGGAACTCGTAAGGGAGATGTACCCAGTCGGCTGTCATGCCGTCGGTCGAGATCACGGCGCGGAGCGCTACGGTGTTCTCGTATGTGCGGGCATCGCCCATCACTCCTACCGAACGTACCGGCAGAAGGATTGTGCCTGCCTGCCATACCTTGTCGTAGAGACCCTCGCGGCGCAGCCCGTCGATGAAGATCCTGTCGGCCTGCTGCAGGATGTCGACCTTCTCCGGCGTCACCTCTCCGAGCACGCGGATTCCAAGTCCCGGTCCCGGGAAGGGATGGCGGCCGAGCAGGTGCTGTGGCATCTTGAGCTCGCGTCCCACGCGGCGCACTTCATCCTTGAACAGCAGACGCAGCGGCTCTACGATCTTCAGGTTCATCTCCTTGGGAAGTCCTCCCACATTATGGTGCGACTTGATGGTGGCCGAAGGACCTTTCACCGAGCAGCTCTCTATCACATCAGGATAGATGGTGCCTTGGGCGAGCCACTTCGCTCCACCGATCTTCTTAGCCTCGGCGTTGAACACCTCCACGAAGTCGCGGCCGATAATCTTGCGCTTCTGCTCCGGATCGGTGACACCCTTGAGGTCGGCGAAGAACCGGTCCGCCGCATTCACGCCGCGAACGTTAAGCCCCATGTCCTTGTAGGACTCCATCACCTCGGCGAACTCATCCTTGCGGAGAAGTCCCGAGTCGACGAAAATGCAGTGGAGGTTGCTGCCGATGGCCTTGTGGAGAAGCATGGCGGCAACCGATGAATCCACGCCTCCGGAGAGACCGAGGATCACGGTGTCGTCGCCGAGTTTCTCGCGCAGTCCCGACACAGTCTCGGTGATGAAGGACGCGGGGCTCCACTCGCCGGTGCAGCCGCAGATATCCATAACGAAATTGCGGAGCAGCGTCATGCCGTGGGTGGAATGGTACACCTCGGGATGGAACTGTATGCCCCAGGTGCGCTCACCCTCCACACGGAAGGCGGCGCAACGCACATGCTCCGTGCTGCCGATGATATGGAACGACTCCGGAGCCTCGGTGATGGTGTCGCCGTGCGACATCCATACCTGCGAGGGGGAGGGGAGGGCCCGCATCAGCGGATCCTCTGCATCGACCACGTCAAGCATGGCGCGGCCATATTCCCTGGCGGGAGCCGACTGCACCGTACCGCCCGCGAGGCGGGCAAGGTATTGCGCGCCGTAGCACACTCCCAACAGCGGAAGCTTACCGCGGAACGCGTCGAGCGAAGGTGCGGGAGCGTCCGCGTCCGTCACGGAGTAGGGACTTCCCGAGAGTATGACGCCGAGCGTATCGGTGTCGATCTCCGGGATGTGGTTGAACGGGTGGATCTCGCAATACACGTTGAGCTCACGCACGCGGCGCGCTATCAGCTGAGTGTACTGCGACCCGAAATCTATGATAAGTATCTTTTGCATCTTATGTCTGTTTCCGGGTTATCAGTTCCCGGGTGAATAGTTGGGAGCCTCCTTGGTGATGGTCACGTCGTGCGGATGGTTCTCGATGACCGCGGCCGAGGTGATGCGCACGAACTTGGCGTCGTGCAATGCCTCGATGTCCTTGGCTCCGCAGTAACCCATACCGGAACGGAGACCTCCGATGAGCTGGTAGACCGTCTCTCCGAGGGTGCCCTTGTAAGGTACACGTGCCACGATTCCTTCCGGAACGAATTTCGACGAGTCGGTCTGGTCATTCTGGAAGTAGCGGTCCTTGGAGCCGGCCTGCATGGCCTCTACGGAGCCCATGCCGCGATAAGACTTGAACTTACGTCCGTTGTAGATGATTGTCTCGCCCGGAGATTCCTCCACGCCGGCGAACATAGAGCCCATCATCACGGAGTCGCCGCCGGCCGCGAGAGCCTTGACGATGTCGCCCGAATAGCGGAGACCGCCGTCGGCGATCACCGGCACTCCATGACGGTGGGCGGCCTTGGCTGCGTCGTAGATGGCTGTGAGCTGTGGCACTCCGACACCGGCCACGATACGTGTGGTGCAGATAGAGCCCGGGCCGATGCCCACCTTGATGCCGTCCGCACCCGCCTCTACGAGGAATTCGGCAGCCTCGGCAGTGGCGATGTTGCCCACGACCACGTCGATCTGCGGGAATTTCTCCTTGACAGCCTTGAGCGTGCGGACCACGTTGGCCGAATGCCCGTGCGCGGTGTCGATGACGACAGCGTCAACGCCGTTCTCAACAAGGGCGGTGACCCTTTCGAGAGTGTCGCCGGTAACGCCGACGCCGGCTGCGACGCGAAGTCTTCCCTTCGAATCCTTGCAGGCGTTGGGGAACTCGCTGATCTTTGTGATGTCGCGATATGTGATGAGGCCCACCAGACGGTTGTCGTCGTCGACAACCGGGAGCTTCTCTATCTTGTTCTCAAGCAGTATCTGCGAAGCCTCGGCAAGGTCCTGTTTCTTGGTGGTGACAAGATTCCCGGAAGTCATGACCTCGCCGACGGGGAGGTTCATGTCCCTCTGGAAACGGAGGTCCCTGTTGGTAAGGATACCGATCAGATGGCGGTCGGCGTCCACCACCGGTATGCCGCCGATGCGGTTCTCACGCATCAGACGCAGCGCGTCGGCCACGGTCTCTTCGCGGGTGATGGTGACAGGATCGTAGATCATGCCCGAGTCCGCGCGTTTCACCTTACGCACCTGCGCTGCCTGACTTGCGATGGGCATGTTCTTGTGGATCACGCCGATACCTCCTTCGCGGGCGATCGCTATCGCCATCTGGGCCTCGGTCACCGTATCCATGGCCGCCGACACCAGCGGGATGTTCAGCGTGATGTTGCGCGAGAAACGGCTCTTCAGGTTCACCATGTTGGGTGTCACTTCGGAAAACGCCGGGATGAGAAGCACATCGTCGAACGTGAACCCTTCCTGTTTGATTTTATCTTCTATAAATGACATATATTGGGATTTTTAAAATTTTTCGAGTTCCTTGTCGACGATGATGGTCTGTCTGCGGTCGGGACCCACGGAAATCATGCCGATCTGCACTCCGGTGAGCTCGGCGAGTTTCTCCACGTACTTCCTGGCGTTCTCCGGAAGTTCCTCGTATGTCCTGCAGCCTGTGATGTCCTCTGTCCATCCGGGCATCTCGATGTACACAGGTTTGCAGCGCTCGAGAGCGGCGATGGTCGAGGGGGGATTCTTGATCCGGCATCCGTCCAGCTCGTAGTCTGTGCAGATACTGATTGTATCGAGACCGGTGAGCACGTCGAGGAGCATTATCGCCCAGTCCGTGATACCGCCGAGCTGAGCCGTATAGCGGGCGACTACGGCGTCGAACCATCCGATGCGGCGTGGGCGTCCGGTGACGGTGCCGTACTCATGGCCACGCTCGCGGATACCGTCGCCTATGGTGTCGTGGAGTTCCGTGGGGAACGGACCGGAGCCGACGCGGGTGCAATAAGCTTTGGCCACTCCGACCACCTTGCGGACCCACTGGGGAGCGATACCGGCGCCGACGGGTACGGATGCCGCCGACGGACTCGAGGAGGTGACAAACGGATATGTGCCGTGGTCGATGCAGAGCATCATTCCCTGGGCGCCTTCGAAGAGCACTCGGTCATTGTCGGTACGCAGAGCCTCGTTGATGAGCTCGGATGTGTCGCAGATCATGGGAGCGAGTCTTTCGGCAAGCTTCATGTACTGGTCGTACACCTCGTCGGCATTGAATGTCGGCAGACCGAGCATCTGCAGCTCGCGGTTCTTGACCTCGAGCGCGGCTTCCAGTCTCTCGCGGAAATATCCTGGATCGAGCAGGTCGCCCATCCTCAGGCCTACGCGGCTGTACTTGTCGCTGTAGGCGGGGCCGATCCCCTTCTTTGTGGTGCCGATCAGGGCTTTCCCTTTGCTCTGTTCGTAGGCGCCGTCGAGAAGCGGATGCCACGGCATCACCATCGCGGCACGAGATGATATGCGAAGCTTATAGTCGGTCACGCCGCGCTCCTGAAGCTTGTCGAGCTCGGCGCATACCGATACCGGATTGACCACCATGCCGTTGCCCATCACGTTGACGGTGGCCGGGTTGAAAATGCCCGAGGGTATGCTCTGCAGAGAGTATTTGTTGCCGTCGAACATCACGGTGTGTCCGGCGTTGTTGCCGCCCTGATAGCGCACCACCATGTCGGCGCGCGTGGCGAAATAGTCCGTGATTTTCCCTTTTCCTTCGTCGCCCCATTGGGAGCCGACAACTACAAGAGTTTCTGACATGATTAGTCTATGTTGTTGCGTTTGAAGATATAGTCCACGTTTTTAAGATAGTAGTCGAGCGTGAAGCATCCCTCCAGTTCCTCGGGAGTGAGGTTGGCCGTCACCGTCGGGTCTTCGCGAAGCAGGTCGAGATAAGGCACTCCGGCAGCCATGGCGCGCATGGCGATAGGCTGCACGGTGTCGTATGCCTTCTCGCGGGCGAAGCCCTTGCCGATGAGTGCGTTCATCACGCGCTGGGCGAAAATCACGCCGTTGGTGATGTATATGTTGCTCTTCATCCTGTCCTCGAATACAGTGAGGTTGCCGAGGATGCGCATCATGCGGTTGAGCATGTAGTCCAGAAGCATGGTGGCGTCCGGAAGGATGATGCGCTCCGTGGCCGAGTGCGAGATGTCGCGTTCATGCCACAGAGCCACGTTCTCGTAGGCCGTGGCCATGTATCCGCGGAGCACGCGGGCGCAGCCGCACATATTCTCCGATCCGATGGGGTTGCGTTTGTGGGGCATCGCGCTCGAACCTTTCTGGCCTTTGCCGAATGCCTCCTCCACCTCGTGCACCTCGGTGCGCTGCAGTCCGCGCACCTCCATGGCCATCTGCTCGATCGAGGCTCCGATCAGGGCTATGGTGGCCAGATAGTATGCGTGGCGGTCGCGCTGTATCACCTGGGTGGAGATGTCGGCGCTCTCTATGCCGAGTTTCTCGCAGACGTAGTCCTGCACGAACGGCGGGATGTTGGCGAAGTTACCCACTGCGCCGCTGATCTTGCCGACCTCCACGCCGCGCGCGGCCTCGCGGAAGCGCTTGATGTTGCGCTGCATCTCCGCATGCCAGAGCACCCACTTGAGGCCGAAGGAGGTGATGTCGGCATGGATGCCGTGCGTACGTCCTATGCACGGAGTGTACTTGTATTTCTTCGCCTGTTCGCGGAGCATCGCCGCGAAGCGGTCCAGGTCGTCGCGGAGGATGTCGTTGGCCTGACGGAGAAGATAGCCGTTGGCGGTGTCAACGACATCGGTCGAGGTGAGACCGTAATGGATCCACTTGCGCTCCTCGCCGAGGCTCTCGCTCACGGCGCGGGTGAAGGCCACGATGTCGTGGCGGGTCTGCTCCTCTATCTCCTTGATGCGGGGAATGCTGAAAGTGGCTTTCTCGCGCAGCTTCACTATGTCCTCGGCCGGAACCACTCCGAGTTCGCGCCATGCGTCGGCGGCGAGGATCTCCACCTCGAGGTAGGCGTCGAATTTATTCTGTTCGGTCCAGATCGCCCTCATCTCGGGGCGTGAATATCTTTCAATCATGATTTCTTACGGTTCATTTTCGAGAGGAAACATTCCAGAGTATTCTCCATCAGACAGGCGCGGGTCATCGGGCCGACACCGCCGGGCACCGGTGTGATCACCGACGCTTTCGGAGCGACATGCTCGTAGTCCACGTCTCCGGCGAGTTTGCCTGTCTCCGGATCGCGGTTCACCCCCACGTCGATCACAACCGCTCCGGGAGCCACCATCTCCTCGGTGACGAAACGGAGATGCCCTACGGCTGCCACGAGGATGTCGGCCTGGCGGCAGATCTCGGGAAGATTGCGGGTGCGGCTGTGGGCAATCGTCACGGTGGCGTTGCGGTCAAGGAGCATCTTGGCCATGGGAAGGCCCACGATGTTGCTGCGGCCGATCACCACGGCGCGCTTACCCTCGATCTCCACTCCCGCCTCCTCGAGCATCTTGATCACCCCCTTGGGGGTGCAGGGATTCACGCAGGGATTCTTCTGCCACAGCGCGGCCACATTGAGCGGATGGAATCCGTCCACATCCTTCTCGTGGCTGATGGCGGCGATCACTTTGGACTCGTCGATATGCTTCGGCACAGGGAGCTGGACCAGGATGCCGTCCACACCTTCGTCGGCATTCAGGCTGGCGATGAGGTCAAGGAGTTCCTGCTCGGAGGTCGACTCGGGCATACGTATGGTCGTGCCTTTGAAACCTACCTGCTCGGCGTCCTTGCCTTTCGACTTTACGTATGACATGCTTGCCGGGTCCTCGCCGACGAGGATAACTACCTGATGAGGCACGCGGCCATATTCTTTCTCACACTCCTTCACTTTCTCCGCGATATCATGCTTGATGCGGAGCGCGAGGTCTTTTCCACTGATGATCATTAGTCAGTTGTATTGAAAATTCATTTATAATTATTATCATGCCTCCCTCGCTCCGATGTCGTTGCGGAAGAAGAGGCCGCTGCAGTCTATGGCATTGACAGCCTTCATTGCCTCGGCACGGGCTTCCGCGAGTGTCGGCGCCGAGGCCACCGGCATGAGTACGCGCCCTCCGGCGGTGAGGATCTTACCCTCTTTCTCGACAGTGCCCATGTGGTAAACCTTTCCGGCATTCTCCAGTCCGCGCACCACATATCCCTTGTCATACTTGCCGGGATATCCCTTGGCTGCCATGACTATGCCGAGGGTGGTGAGTTCCGACCATTCGGTCTCGAAATCGCGGCCGTCGACTGCTGCGTCGAGCAATGCGTAGAAGTCGCTCTCGAGACGCGGGAGGACCACCTCGGTCTCCGGGTCGCCGAAGCGGGCGTTGAACTCTATCACCTTGGGAACGCCATTGTGGAGGATTAGTCCGCCATAGAGCACTCCTGTGAAAGGCACTCCCTCCTCGACCATGGCGTCGGCCACGGGCCGGAGTATTGTGCGGAGCGCTGTCTCGCGGATCTCATCGGTCACGAAGGGCACGGGGGAGTAAGCTCCCATGCCTCCCGTGTTAGGGCCACGGTCGTTGTCGAACGCGCGTTTGTGGTCGCGTGCGATAGCCAGAGGATAAAGCTTGCGTCCGTTCACCAGGCACATGAACGAGAATTCCGGTCCGTTCAGAAATTCCTCGATCACCACGCGCCCCTGTCCGAAGCATTCGTCGAGAAGCATGTCGCGGAGCGCATCCTCGGCCTCGGCATAGGTGAGGGCTACCACCACTCCCTTTCCGGCCGCGAGTCCGTCATATTTGATCACTACCGGCACCGGCCCTGACTTGACGTATCCGAGCGCTTCCCCGAAGTCGGAGAATGTGCGGTAGGATGCTGTCGGCACACCGTGACGGCTCATGAGGTCCTTGGCGAACTCCTTGCTGCTCTCTATGCGTGTCGCGCTCTGTGTCGGACCGAATATACGGAGTCCTTCAGCCCGGAACCGATCCACGATTCCTGCCGCAAGAGGTCCTTCCGGCCCTACCACTGTAAGGTCTATTCCGTTTTCTCTGGCGAAGGCAAGGAGAGCGTCGATGTCCGATACGGATATCGGCACGCATTCCGCCTGGCTCGCTATACCTGCGTTGCCGGGGGCCGCGTAAACCTTCTCCACCTGAGGGGAACGGGAGAGTGCGTCCACTATCGCGTGGCATCTGCCGCCTCCTCCTATGACAAGAACTTTCTTTCCCATCTTCTCTTAATGTTTGAAGTGGCGCATGCCCGTGAAGAGCATCACGATTCCTTTCTCATCGGCTTTCTTTATCGAATCCTCGTCACGGATAGAGCCTCCGGGCTGCACGATGGCGGCCACGCCGTAGCGTGAAGCCTGCTCCACGGTGTCGTCGAAAGGCAGGAATCCGTCGGAAGCGAGCACCAGCCCCTCGGTGGCACCCGCCGCCTTTGCCTCCTCAAGGGCTATCCCGGCCGAGCCGACGCGGTTCATCTGTCCGGCGCCAACGCCTACTGTCGCGCCATCCTTGACCACGACTATGGCGTTGCTCTTCACGTGCTTCACTATCCTCCAGCCGAAATTCATGTCGGCGAGAAGACGTGCGTCGGGGTGACGCTCGGTCACCGTCATCGCGTCGGTGATCTCAAGGCATTCGGTGTCGGCATCCTGCACGAGAAGGCCTCCGGTGACGCCTACGTACTGGCGGCGGCTTTCTCCGCGCTTATCCATCTTGACCTCGAGAAGCCGGAGGTTCTTCTTCTTGGAGAGGATCTCAAGCGCTCCCGGCTCGAAAGATGGGGCCATGACGATTTCAAGGAATATCGGTTTGAGGGCGAGGGCTGTCTCTTCGGTGACGGGACGGTTGAACGCCACGATACCCCCGTAGATGCTCACCTTGTCGGCTTCGTATGCGCGGGTCCATGCATCGAGCACGTCGGCTCCCACTGCCGCACCGCAGGGATTCATGTGCTTGAGGCCCACGCAGAACGGCTCGTCAAACTCGCTGACGATTTCGAGAGCGGCATTTGCATCCTGGATATTGTTGTACGACAGTTCCTTGCCCTGGATCTGACGCGCAGTAGCCACGGAGTAGGAATACTCCTTGCCGGTGCGGTAGAACTTCGCTTTCTGGTGAGGATTCTCGCCGTAGCGGAGACCCTGCACCTCGTCGAAATCTAGGAAAAGTTTCTCGGGAAGACCGGCCTGACGGCGCATGTACTCGGCTATGTGGCTGTCGTAGAGTGCGGTGTGCGTGTAGGCCTTGGCCGACAGACGGAGACGGGTCTCCGGCAGTGTGTTACCGTTGGCAGCTATTTCCTCTGTCACAGCCGCGTAGTCGTCGGGGTCGCAGACCACGGTGACGCTCTTGCAGTTCTTCGCCGCGGAGCGGAGCATGGAAGGTCCGCCTATGTCGATGTTCTCGATGGCGTCGGCGAGGGTCACACCCTCCTTGGCCACGGTGGCCTCGAAGGGGTACAGATTCACTACCACCATGTCGATCAGGCCGATGCCGTTGTCGGCGAGCTGTTTCATGTCGTCTACGTTATCACGGCGTCCGAGCAGGGCGCCGTGAACCTTGGGGTGGAGTGTCTTCACGCGACCTCCGCAGATTTCCGGAAAACCTGTGACCTCGCTGATGCCTGTCACGGGCAGTCCGCTCTCCAGCAGCATCTTCATGGTGCCTCCGGTTGCAATGATCTCCCATCCCATATTCTTGAGGGCTGTGGCGAACTCCACAACGCCTCTTTTATCGCTAACGCTTATTAATGCCTTCATTATTTCTCGATTATTTGATTGTTACCCCTTTCCCTTTCACGACCTTGCCTATCACGGAAGGTTTCAGGCCGGATGCCTGCAGACTTTCGAGTGCCTTGGGAGCATCTGCTTCCGATACGGCAGCCACCATGCCGATGCCCATGTTGAAGATGTTGAACATCTCGCGGTGAGGTACGCCTCCGCATCTTTCGAGCAGATGGAATATCGGAAGTATCTCCCAGCTTCCCTCCTCGATCTCGACTCCGAGCCCGTCGCCGAGTATGCGGGGTATGTTCTCGTCGAAACCGCCGCCGGTGATGTGAGCCACTCCATGGACATCCACTTCCTTCATCATGGCGAGCACCGGACGGACATAAATGGCAGTCGGGGTAAGCAATGTCTCTCCGAGGGTCCTGTCGCCGGTCTCCGGATAGCGGGCCGCAAGGTCGAGTCCTGCGTCGGCCACTATCTTGCGCACCAGTGAGAAACCGTTGGAATGCACGCCGGTGGAGGGGATTCCTATAAGCAGGTCACCCTCGGCCACCTTTGTGCCGTCGATGAGTTCATCTTTCTCCACGGCCCCTACCGTGAATCCGGCTATGTCGTAATCTTCAGGGGCATACATGCCAGGCATTTCAGCGGTCTCGCCCCCCACGAGGGCGCAGCCGGCCTGACGGCAGCCTTCGGCCACTCCCGCCACTATCGACTCAACCACTTCAGGGCGGTTCTTTCCGACCGCCACATAGTCAAGGAAGAGAAGCGGTTCGGCTCCCTGGGCCAGGACATCGTTCACACACATGGCCACCGCATCGATGCCTATCGTGTCATGCTTGTCGAGCTGGAAGGCGATTTTCAGCTTGGTGCCCACGCCGTCGGTGCCGCTCACCAGCACCGGATGGCGGTAGCCGAGGCTGCCGAGGTCGAACATTCCTCCGAAGGCGCCGATCCCTCCCATGCAGCCGGGCCGCCTGGTGGAGGCGACATGCTTCTTGATGCGGCTCACTACTTCATATCCTGCCTCCAGATTCACGCCGGAGGCTTCATAACTCTTTGCCATTTTATATGGTTATTTGTTTGTTTTTCGGAAATAATTAACTGCGTTGGCGAATATGCCCTGGCTCTTGTCGCCGGGAACGTTCTTCATCAGTCCCTCGCGATAGCGCTCTGAATGTCCCATCTTGCCGAGAATGCGTCCGTCGGGGCTGACGATTCCCTCGATGGCCCAGGAGCTCCCGTTGGGGTTCCAGGGTGATTCCATCGTGGCGTGGCCGTCGGGACCTGCATACTGGAACGCTATCTGTCCGTTGCGGAGCAGAGTCTCGAGCAGTTCGGGACCGGCGGTGAATTTGCCCTCGCCGTGACTCATGGGGATGGCGTGCGGCTGTCCCGGGGTGAAGGTGCTGAGCCACGGTGAATGTACCGTGCCCACGCGTGTGTTGGCTATCAGCGATATGTGCCTGTTTATGTTGTTGCGGAAGAGGGTCGGGGAATCGGGAGTGAGTTCGCCGATTCTACCGAAAGGCAGCAAACCGCTCT
Organism: uncultured Muribaculaceae bacterium; assembly: GCA_910584545.1. Taxonomy (GTDB): domain Bacteria; phylum Bacteroidota; class Bacteroidia; order Bacteroidales; family Muribaculaceae; genus Lepagella. Next base: position 18,257 of record CAJUBC010000039.1, read on the forward strand.
TCACCAGTGCCTGGAACCCGTTGCAGATTCCTATGATCAGTCCGCCGCGTGAGAGAAGGCGTTCCACAGCCCCGCGCACCTCGGCGTTGAGGAGCACGTTGGCGATGAACTTGCCGCTGCCGTCAGGCTCGTCGGCAGCCGAGAAGCCTCCGCTGATCGCTAAGATGTGGCAGTCGTCGATGGCGGCCGCCATCTCGCAGCACGATGCGGAGATGTCCTCCGCGGTGAGGTTTCGGAACACTCCGGTGCGCGTCCGCGCTCCGGCTGCTTCGAAAGCTCCGGCCATGTCGTAGTCGCAGTTGGTGCCCGGGAATACCGGGAGATATACGAGAGGATGCTCCACCGGTTCACCGGGATATTCCGGCGCACGCTCGCCACATGCGGCGTCAGGCGCCTCCCCTTCGGCATGGGCGCGGTCCGGGAAGACGGCTGAGTAGTCGGATGCAAGTTCCTCGTTGAGGAGTTCGAGTCCGACGGTCTCTCCGTTAACGGTTATCTCTTTCCTATCAGTGGTCTTTCCGATTTCGATGGCCCCCGGAATGTCGATGTCGGCTGAAGCTTCAAGCAGGAAACCTCCGTATTCCTTGTCCCAGGCTGTACCTTCCGGCACCATCGCTTCGGCACCTATCTCGTTGCCTATGGCCATCTTGACCAGAGCCTCGTTGACTCCACCCATTCCGAGGGCGAAAGCCGCCACCACGTGGCCGGCCACTATCTCGCGGTGCAGGGAGTCGAAGTTGGCTGCGAGTTTTTCGGTATCCGGCATCAGGTTGGCACGACGCGCAGCGGGTATCATGTACAGCTTGTGTCCGGCCTCCTTGAATTCAGGAGAAATCACCTCGCGGGCATCCACAGGAGCCATGCCGAAGGCGATCAGCGTCGGCGGTACACTGATTTTGTCGAACGTGCCGCTCATCGAGTCCTTGCCGCCGATCGAGGCGAGTCCCAGTTCCTTCTGCATGCGCAGCGCGCCGAGCAGCGCCGACAGAGGCTTGCCCCATGATTCGGGGGAATGCATCCGCTCGAAGTATTCCTGATAGGAGAAGCGCATGCGGCGGAAGTCGGCTCCGGCCGCCACGGCCTTGGCCACTGCGTCGACCACGGCGTATGCTGCGCCGTGATAGGGACTCCATTCCGTAAGGTAGGGGTCGAACCCCCACGACATCATCGAGGCGAAGTTGGTGAAATGATTTCCTACAGGGATTTTCTGCACGCTTACCTGGGTCTTGGTCCTTGCGGTCTTTCCGCCGAAGGGCATGAGCACGGTGGTGGCTCCGATCGAGGAGTCGAACATCTCGGCAAGACCCTGCTGGTTGCTTATGTTGAAGTCGCGGAGGCGTCCGTTGAGCAGAGAGTCGCTTTCTCCGCTGCAGAACGGGTTTTTCTTCTCGGGAGATTCGATGGCGGAGACTCTGGCCTTGGCGAAATGGGGCGCGCCGGCCGAGTCGATGAACTCACGGCTGAGGTCGGCCACGACTTTGCCGTCTCGATACATGCGCATGCGTCCCGAGTCGGTGACGTCGGCTACGTGGCGCACCTCGATGTTCTCTTCATGGCAATAGCCCATGAACTCTTCCATGTCTTTCGCCTCAACCACCACCGACATACGCTCCTGACTCTCCGAGATGGCGAGTTCGGTGGCGTTGAGTCCGTCATACTTGGTGGTGACGCGGTCAAGGTATATGTCGAGGCCGTCGGTGAGCTCGCCGATGGCCACGCTCACGCCTCCGGCTCCGAAGTCGTTCGATTTCTTAATGAGGCGTGTCACCTCCGGGCGGCGGAACAGACGCGAGAGCTTGCGCTCTTCGGGTGCGTTGCCTTTCTGCACCTCGCTACCGCACATCTCGAGGCTCGATTCAGAATGTTCCTTGGAGGAACCGGTGGCTCCGCCGATACCGTCGCGGCCCGTGCGTCCGCCGAACATCAGCACCACATCGCCCGGCACGGGGCGCTCGCGCCTTACGTCGGCGGCACGGACAGCTCCGGCCACAGCACCCACTTCCAGACGCTTGGCTACATATCCTGGATGATAAATCTCATGCACATGGGTGGTTGCCAGCCCTATCTGGTTGCCGTAGGATGAATATCCGTGGGCGGCGCCGCGCGAGATTACGCGCTGCGGAAGTTTGCCGGGCAGCGTATCCTTCACGCTCTGCGAGATGTCGGCCGCGCCGGTGACGCGCATCGCCTGGTAAACGTAGCTGCGGCCGCTCAGCGGGTCGCGGATGGCACCCCCCAGACATGTCGACGCTCCTCCGAAGGGTTCTATCTCGGTGGGATGGTTGTGGGTCTCGTTCTTGAACTGGAGCAGCCATTTCTCAGGCTTGCCGTCCACATCCACGTCGACGTAGATGGAGCAGGCGTTGTTCTCCTCGCTCTCCTCCAGGTCGTCAAGCCTTCCGTTGGCACGCAGCCAGCGGGCGCCGATGGTGGCGAGGTCCATCAGGCAGAGAGGTTTCTTCTCACGGCCAAGTTCGCGGCGCATCTCTTTCCACATCGCGAGGGTCTCCTTCAGCTCATCGCTGATGAAGGAATCCTCCACGGCGATATCGGTAAGAAGCGTGGTGAATGTTGTGTGACGGCAATGGTCGCTCCAATATGTGTCGAGGATGCGGAGCTCCGTCTCGTTGGGGTCGCGGCCCTCGGCCTTGAAATAGTTCACCACCTCCATGAGGTCGTCTCCATTCATGGCGAGACCCATTTCGCGGCAGTATTCCGAAGCCTTGTCGGGAGTGATTTCCCTCAGGCCTTCGAGCACCTTCACCGGATTGGCGTGGGCGCGCTCCGGAAGATGCAGCACATCGAGGTCCTTACGGCGGGACTCCACGGTGTTGATGCAATATCTGGCAACCTTCTCTATGTCGGCCGTGGTGACCGTGGGGTCGAAAGTAATCAGTTTGGCAGCTGTTATCTCCACATCGGCATCCGGCTGAAGAAGGCGCACGCACTCGCGTGCCGATGCCGCACGCTGGTCGAACTGTCCCGGAAGGGCCTCGTAGGCGAGATGAGGAGTCCCCGACAGATCCAGACTGTCGCAGATGCTGTCGGTGGCTGTCTCTCCGAATACGCTCCAGCGGGTCTTCTCCAGGAGTCCGGGCGTGAAGCCGAACAGGTCATAGACGGCAAAAAGCCTGAGTTCCTTGATGTCAAGGCCGAGGTTTGAATTTAGCTCATTACGCAGGCTCTCGGCTTCAACACGGAATTCAGGACGCTTTTCAACAAAAATTCTGTAATCCATATAGGCTTGGTCAGTGAAAAGTGGGAAGTTCTGTCAGATTTCGGTCTCGAGAATCTTACGGGCCTGTTCCTCGCGGAACTCACGGAGCTTGCGATGCATGTTCTCATCGGTGACTCCCATTATCTCGATTGCTAAAAGAGCGGCGTTTTTCGCTCCGTCGATCGCCACGGTCGCCACCGGAATTCCCGAAGGCATCTGGACCGTGGACAGGATGGAATCAAGGCCGCGCAGGGCCTTCGACATGATCGGCACCCCGATCACCGGCAGCGTCGTGTGGGCCGCCACCACTCCGGCAAGATGTGCCGCGCCTCCGGCTCCGGCTATGAACGCCATGATTCCGCGCGAACGAGCCCCCTTTATCCATTCCTCCAGCGCAACCGGCGTACGGTGAGCGCTGAATACTTTCTTTTCATACTCTACTCCGAAAGAATCAAGAATCTCGAACGCTCCCTGCATTACTCCAAGGTCGCTTGTCGAGCCCATCACTACTCCTACTTTCATCTCGTTTATAATGATATTGTTGGTTGTTCAAAAAATATAAGCGCCCGGTCTTTCCGGGCGCTCGCGCACACTGCTATTGTCTTCTTATCTTTATGTTTCCGCACACGGCGGCTGCGGCCTTTCCGCAGGCACACTCCGTCAGCCCGGACGCCTCAAATCGGACGCGGCTACTGCGGATTTTGAAAATAACCGGTATGTGAGGTACAAGCCTGTTCATTTCCATGCGCAAAATTACAAAATTATTTCCATCCTGCCAAAATCCAAAACGCTTTTATCGCTTATTTGGATTCTATTTCGACTCTTGATTAGAAAAATTCAGCCAGCTTGTCCGCTTCCTCTTGGATTAATCGGATTTATCTGTTAATTTTGCCGCATATCAACTCTTATCCCGATGGAGAATTATTTCGAATCAAGACGTACGCGCCGCAATTTCCTGGACAAGGAGGTCCCGACGGAAATGCTGCGCGAGATAGTGGGTGAGGCCATGCGCGCGCCCAATACCGGCAACATGCAGACCTACAGCGTGGTCTATTCCCGCAAGGGGGAGGCGCGCAAGGCTCTCGAAGCCCTGCACTTCAACCAGTCTGCGTCCACAGGCGCGGACCTGCTCCTGACTGTCTGTGCCGATTTCAATCATTTCACAAGGTGGTGCCGCCTCAGTGATGCCGATGCCGGTTATGACAATTTCCTTTCCTTTACCTCGGCTATGACCGACGCGGTGATTCTCGCCCAGCAGATCGTCACCATCGCCGAAATGCGCGGACTCGGCTCATGCTATCTCGGCACTGTCGCATACAATGCTCCGGAGATTGCCGCCCTCTTGAAACTACCTGAGCTCGTGGTGCCGGTGGCGTGCCTCGCCATAGGCTGGCCCGCTGATAGAGGAACCGAATCCGAACGCCTCGGGGTAGATGCCGTCCTGTTTGAAGGCACTTATCCGCAATTGTCCGATAAAGAGCTTCTTAAGAACTACGAAGCGAAGGACCTGTACGCCCCGAACGAACAATTCGTAAAAGAAAACGGCAAGCGGAACCTCGCGCAGGTATTCGCTGAAATCCGCTATCCGCGCTCCACCAACGAGCCCATCTCCGAAAAGCTTCTCGCCTATCTGAAGAGGGCCGGCTTCATGAAATAAAATCAGTTCCCACGGCCATTCCATACAAAAAATCCGCAAGCACCTACCGGCCGCTTGCGGATTTCCATGTATCTCCATAGGGAGTCGAACCCTAATCGTCGGAACCGGAATCCGATATTCTA
>CAJUBC010000040.1 GCA_910584545.1 uncultured Muribaculaceae bacterium
CGCAGGCCTTTTCACATTAAAAAATCATGCCTTTAACTGAATATCCCTAATTAAAAGCACTTTCGGGCCATTCATAATAACCCATAACTGTACCTAATGCAAGTGCGAGACAACCAACTTTAGCATTTTTGGAGTTGCCGTTCTCTGTTATTGTAGGACAATATTTATTATAAGGATAATCCTGATGGAATTTTTCCATTATTCCTTTTATCAATCGCTCACTGTAAACTGTTTTTGTGATCGAAGGGAAGAATGGTTGAGCTATTAATGTATCAATTGGAATATATCCTGTTCTACCCGCGGGTATACTATTTATATGCTCATTCACATACCAGCTGAGCCCCCTGTTCCCTGTAGTGTCGGAAAGATGCATTGACCCTTCTTCGGATAGGGCATAGACCGGAGTACGACGGCGGTCCGCCGACAGGAGCGCGAATCCCTCGCCCTCGCCGTAGTTCAAGACATAGAATCCGTACATCTCCTCTTGCCCGCCTCTTGTCTTCTGTGGCATGAACATCTCAGCCTCGATATTCGAGCGGGTATGTTTTTTGCTTTTTCCAAGCATTGACCTGAACGCATTGTCAGCATTGGCAACGGCCTCGTCGAGGCTTATGAAATTCGGATCGGTTGTCTGTTGCGAGACAGATTCAGACAGAGCTGGCTCATCCGAGCTACAGCTGAGCATGCATGTCGCGAATACAGCGATGATGCAGTTCATCAATAGTAAATTTTTCATGACTTTATGTTTGTTAAGAATAATTAAGTATCTATGGAACCAAAATCTTATAAATCAAGCTATAATTGCATTGTTGCAACTGATGTTGCAAAAATAACATTTTTTTATAACTTTCAAAAAATAAATTTATTTTTGACACATTCTTGACACATTAATTAATTTAGATTTATTTTCATGGGATTTCACTTATTTCATAAGCTATATTGGTTTAGATTCGTAATTTTATTCGCTGAGAGCCAAGAGTTTTTCACTCAGGACAACGTATATGCTTGAATAATTAATGGCATAGAGTTCAAGAACAGAATGGCCGAAAATTACTATAATACTTGTTATCAAACATTGTTTTGAAATATTAATAAATTAGTGGCAGAAAACTTGGTTTTAAACACACGTTTAATTATATTTGCAAAAATTTTAGGAATGCTGTCTATATCTAGCTCCAAATACAACAACTACGTAAATACTTGCTTATGAATCGAATTACTTATCTACTGATTGCATTAACTCTTATAATGAGTGCATGCACGAGCGATGATTTCAATAAACCAGATATCGTTGATTCAACATCCTTAAATTCTGAATATACCGGGATTCAGGGAGAAATAGTATCCCACATCCTTGCTTCTCATTTCGGGGGATATCGAAACCGTGATAACATTACTCGCTCAACGAGTAAGTTTTCGCTGACACCCTTTATATTAAATGGGGACACTTTATTATATATAGCACAGTACGAAAATGGATGGGAAATATATTCGGCATCGAAATGTGCAAACATGATTCTGTTCTCTTCAGAAGAGGGTAAGTTTGATATAAATTCACCCTCGTTTCCCGAAAATCTAAGATTTTTAATTACTGAAAATGCGAAAGAAATCAGAGAAATCTCTAAAAAACGTCCCGGTTATATCCATCCCTCATGGAAAAATGTGGAATTATTAGATAAGGAGGTGCTAAAGGAGGACATATATGCAAAAGAGAATGGCAACGCAAGATTTAAGGTAAATGAAACTGATTTACCTCCAGGTAAGTGGGTGCAGATCGGTTATGAAATTGTCGACAGAAATACAATCACGTCTCCGAAACTGATAAAGACGAAATGGGGACAGACAAGACCATGGAATATTTACGCTAAATACGGACTCTCAATAGAAACGGGGGAAAAAGTGCAGTGCGTGGCAGGATGCACTCCTGTTGCAGTCGCACAATACCTATATTTTACCCATTTTAAAGATGGAATCCCGGAAAAAGCGCCAAGCAATGCCAGAATTCTATCCACTGGTAATTCTGATTTTATGTTTATAGACTACAGTTCGGAGGTATGGAGCAAGATGGCTAAATATTATTTTGAATCTGGAACAAAAGAGAGCGCGTTGCTAATAGGGAAAACCGGAAGATCCATGGGGAGTACATACACGCTTAATTCCACCCCCACAGATGAATCCAATTGCATTTCATATCTCAGTGATGTTTATGGGGTTCAATTCAAGAGAGAACGATTTGATTATACTAGAATGATAAAATCTCTTAGAGATAAGGGATATCCGCTTATCGCTTACGCGGGATCCAATAAAAAAGCTGACGGGACATATTCCGAAGATAGAGTTGCTCACAGCTTTATTATAGATCAATATGGAGAAAATACAGTTACTTATCGATATGTATATGGGTTAGAAAGAGACCCTCTCCCATCAGGAATTGATGATCGCTGGCTTGCTGATATAAAAGACTCCAATGGGAATATAATTGAATACGCATATACAAAGGAAGTATATTCGACATTTGTTGAATCTAGAGTTATCTCAATGAATTGGGGTTGGGAAGGCCTCTACGATAATACATTATATTATCTGAATTCCGACTGGGATGCCGGAGAATACAGCTACAATCTCAATCATTACTGCTATACTCGTCCTGATTGAGGAGTCGAAACAATATCTCAATTCCAACAATTTTTATCTTTAATAACTTAAGATATGAGAACTGATAAAATCTCGCTAATCTCAATTCTGGCTGTTATGGGTTTGATCGCGGTATCGTGTTCGCAGGATAATCCAAATGGTTCGGATAATAAGCCTGTAACAGGAAAAACAATAATATTACCCATAAACGCCCGCTCCGCTGCCAACAATCTTGTGGATTTCTATTTGAAATTCACTATCGATATGGCTGAGAATTCCAAACAGGGAGTAGATGACCTCGAGTCAAACATCGTGGTCTCACCCCTCTCCGCAGCAATGGTTTTATCCATGACAGCCAATGCATGCGAAGAAAGGGTGAAGAAAGAATATATCCGTTATCTTGGAGTAGATGATATCGAAAATCTTAACGCCCTTTCGAAAATTCTTATCGAAAAATTACCGGAAGTTGATAACACCTCTTCATTCAATATAGGAAACTCCGTTTGGGTAAACAGCAACTATAATCTTAAACTTTCTGAAAAGTTCTCAGATATTGTGACATCAAAATATCTCGCAATCACAAAGAATCTTGATTTCACAAATGTCAACGCCACCCTTAAGGAACTTAATGATTGGTGCGGATTAATAACAAACGATAAAATAACTGGACATTTCAAGACAATTAACCCAACTACGTACGCTATCTTATTGAACAGCATTTATTTCAGAGGCAAATGGCACGATGACATCTTCGATAGTTCCCGAACCAAAGCCGCAATATTCCACGGTCTTAACGGAGACACTTATCCACTTACCATGGAATCAGATGTCACTGAAGGTCTATATTCCAACGATGGGATATTTGAGAGTTTCACTCTGTCATTCGGCAACAACTCCTATAGACTTGAGATTATTCTTCCCTTGGATAATGAAGATGCCGATGATAATGAGACAAAGCTTACGATAGAGAGGATATGCAGTCTACGTGAGTCCTATCAAACTGCACATATAAAGGCATTTCTGCCTAAATTTTCTGTTGAGAGCAACCATAATCTGAATGAAATGCTCGAGAGGATAGGTCTCAAAGCGATGACCATATCTGGATTGAATATGTTCTCAAAACCAATAGAAGGAGCGATTCAATACAATCAGTCTGCGGCCTTTTCTATAGACGAGACAGGAGCTGAAGCGGCTGCTGTTACATCCGGCAGCGTTGATCCTACTGCTCCAGGACCTACGGAAGAATTATTGATAAAGGTAGATCGACCGTTCTATTTTTTCATCAGGGAATACAGTACAAATGCCTGCATTATCTCAGGACGCATCTGTAATCTGTAATAAAAGCTGCAATGAAGTTACAACAGATATAAATGTATTTTAGATAACAATTCTGGATATAGAGATGTTCGTTAAAATATTTAGGCATTATTCAGAATTAATCCAACTAAAAAGTTTTTTTCGGTATCAGTTGCGACTATGATTTATATCATAAGGTTATAAAATCTGTTTTCCATAGATACTTAATTATTCTTAACAAACATAAACCATGAAGAATCTAATAGTAATCAACTGCATCATCGCTGTATTCGCAACATGCATGCTCAGCTGTAGCTCGGATGAGCCAGCTCTGTCTGAATCTGTCCCGCAACAGACAACCGATCCGAATTTCATAAGCCTCGACGAGGCCGTTGCCAATGCGGACGAAGCGTTCAAGTCAATGCTTGGAAAAAGCAAGAAACATACTCGCTCGAATATCGAGGCTGAGATGTTCATGCCACGAAAGACAAGAAGCGACCAAGAGGACATGTATGGATTCTATGTCCTTAACTACGGTGAAGGCGAGGGATTCGCGCTCCTGTCAGCGGACCGCCGCCGTACTCCGGTCTATGCTCTCTCAGAGGAAGGGTCAATGCATCTTTCCGACACCACTGAGAACAAAGGGCTCAGCTGGTATGTGAATGAACAGATGTCCACAGGATTTATCGGCGTAATAAATCCTCCGGCTGGAAGAGACTCTCTGGTTAATATGGATCCATATAGTGCAGGAACAAGAACGTACTATTGTGAGCCTATGTTGACAGGATTCCTGTCCAAGTTTCATCAAGATGATCCATATAATAAATATTGTCCTCGTATGGTAACCAGACCTCATGCTCTGACAGGTTGCGGACCAATAGCATTGGGTGCTATTCTTGCATATTATCAGTGGCCTAAAACGATTTTCAATATTCAATTTAATTGGAATGAGATGCTTAACCAACAAAACCACGATATGTGGGCAAGATTATTTGAAGTTCTTGGCCGATCCGGTTTATTAGCTGTAGAGTATTTTGAAGATTGCTCCGCCAATGATTTATATAGGGTTCTACCGGCATTATGGAATATGGGATATGGTGCAGGCGCAACCAATTCATTCACCACTTCTCGGATGGCAACAGAACTAAAGGCAAAACGTCCTGTATTCATGTTTGGAATAGGCTCTGCAGGTCACTTCTGGGTGGCCGACGGAGGTTTCCAATGGGACTATAGGTTGGAATTCAATGGAGAGGTTGTACAAACCAGAAGAGAATATTTCTATCACATGGTATGGGGGTTCGGAGGGACGGCAAACGGTTATTTCCTTTGCGCTGACGAAATTGGTGGCACACCTTATATTCCAGACGAGGGAACTGCCGGAACATCGGAGAAATATAAAGATCTAAAGATAACATACGGATTTAAGCCTAATAGATAAAATCTAAATAGATATGATTATGAAACTGATAAGGATTGCCGGAATATTCGCTGCATTCGCAATATCAGCGACATTTACGGCGTGCGAATCTGAATCTGATGTGTCAGAGAACGAATCCGGAAAGTCCGCGATAGCACAGAAGACTTATCCGGGACCATCCGGGGAACACAACTCATGGACGGAAATAAAGCTCGATGAGGAATCAGCTGCTGCCGCGGCGAAAGCGAATGAATTTGCTTTCAACATCTTCAGGACAGCAACAGAATCATCTGCCGGCAACAATGTCGCAGTATCGCCGCTAAGCATACTGACCTCTCTATCCATGCTTGCCAATGGAGACGAGGGAGAGTCGAGAGACGATGTGCTGCGGCTGATTGGCTATCACGGTGGCGACAATCTCTCGACACTGAATGCGTTCGCCAACATAATGCTCACCGAGTTGCCGAAAGTGGATGGTCGCACCATGTGCAGGTTTACCAACTCCATCTGGCATACCCCCGGATTGAAACTGAATTCCGATTTCCACGACGTCTTAACCAAAACCTATGACTCGGAGGACATTCCAATCAGCCCTGCGGGAATTGCAGGAATGGACTCAATCAACAAATGGGTCAGCAGGTATACGGAAGGTAATATCGGGCAGTTCATGAAGAAACCGGCGGACAATGATATGGCCATCATCAATGCCGTACATTTCTATAGCAGGTGGACTACAAAATTCGATAAGGAAAAAACGACAGATCAGGATTTCCGCAATATCGACAGCTCCATATCGAAAGTACCTACAATGCACGCGAAATATCCAAGAATGGGATATGTAGACAATGGAGATCTGGAGATGGTTTCAATGTATTTCGGAAACTGCAATTTCGAAATGCTGGCTATACTTCCGAACGCCGATAAGGATTTCAATGAATTCGTTAAATCCTTCTCGCTATCCAACTTCAATGACGCATTGGGAAATATGCATAAAGAAACCATTGAACTGGCTTTCCCGAAATTCGAGTCGGAAGGAGAGATGAATCTATTGGGAACACTCAGGTCCATGGGACTGAATCAGGCACTAAACAACGGATTCAGTTCGATGACCGAGAACAAAACCGCATTCAACATCACAGGCATGTTGCACGCCGTGAACGTCTCGGTGGATGAGGATGGCGTTGTTGCTTCAGCTGCGACAAGCACAACGTTCGGGACATCAGCCGGCAATGTAGGAGATCCGATTTCGGTTACCTTCAACCGACCGTTCATATATCTGATACGTGAGACCTCCACAGGAGCAATCCTCTTCATCGGAAAAGTAACGAAACTCTGAGTAAGTATGACCGAGCAAAAAATTGAGGAGCGGAATATTCCACTCCTCAATTTTTTATCGATTATCCTTTGACTAAATGTAATGAAACCTGATTGGGGTCTGTTACTCGCCTCGGTTTTCTTTGTTGAATATGTGGCGAAGGCGGGAGAAAATCCTCTGGCTGGTGGCCTGCGTCGGCACAACGTTGGGAGCGTCCTTCAGGCTTTCGATAGCCGCCTTTTCGGAATCGCTTAACGTCTCCGGCACATAAACCATCACATTCACGAGCAGGTCGCCCTTCGCGCCCCCGTTCATGGCCGGAAGGCCCTTGCCGCGGAGACGGAGCACTTTGCCGGGCTGCGTACCGGCCGCGATCTTGAGCCGCGCGCGGCCCTCCACTGTCGGGACCTCGGCCGAACCACCGAGCGCAGCCGTCGGGAAGTCGAGCATCAGATTGTAGATAAGGTCGTTGCCATCGCGAATGAGTTCCGGATGCTTCTCTTCCTGAATCTTGATGAGAAGGTCGCCGTTGACTCCGCCGTTACGCGGAGCGTTGCCCTGACCGCGAAGAGTGAGGACCATATCGTTCTCCACTCCCGCCGGGATGTGGAAGCTTACGATCTCCTCCTTGCGCTCCACGCCCTGGCCCTGACAATAGCTGCAGCGTTCGGTGATAACCTTACCCTCGCCGTTACACTCGGGACATACAGACTGACTCTGCATCGCTCCCATGAAAGTATGCTGGGTGGTGGTGACATAACCGGTGCCGTGACAGCGGGGACAGGTATGGAACGCCGTTCCATCCTTTGCTCCGGTGCCCTTGCAGTGTGGACAGGCCACGAGCCTCGGAATCTTCAGCTTCTTCTCTACCCCGTTCATTATGTCCTTAAGCGTCACCTTGACGGTGATGCGGAGATCCGTACCTCTGTTGACATGCTTGCGCGGGCCGCCCGTGGCTCCGCCGAAACCGCCGAAGCCGCCGCCGTAGCCCTCGCGACCGCCGAATATATCGCCGAACGCCGCGAAGATATCCTCCATCGACATTCCGCCGCCGAAGCCACCGCCGAAGCCTCCAGCTCCGCCACCGAAGCCCTGCGGGCCCATCGAGTGGCCGAACTGATCATACTTGGCGCGCTTCTGGGCATCGCTGAGCACATCATAGGCCTCTGCAGCCTCCTTGAACTTCTCCTCGGCTTCCTTATCTCCTGGATTCTTGTCGGGATGGTACTGGATGGCTTTCTTGCGGTATGCCTTCTTTATCTCCTCCGGAGTGGCGTTCTTCGCGACACCGAGCACCTCGTAGTAATCTCTTTTTTCTGCCATAGTCGATGTAATTACTGGCCTACGACCACTTTCGCATGGCGAAGCACCTTGTCATTGATAGTATAGCCCTTCTCCACAGTGTCGAGAATCTTTCCCTTCCGGGACTCATCGGGCACCGGCACGGCGGATATGGCCTCATGGCGGTCGGCGTCGAAGTCGCGATCCTCGGGATCCATCTCCTTCACGCCGTTCTGCTCCATGTATTTCTTAAGTTTCTTATATATAAGCTCCATACCCTCGCGAACCGAACCTGCGTCATCGCTGCCTTCCGTGGCCTTCAGCGCACGCTCGAAATCGTCGACAATCGGGAGAAGTCCCTTGAACGCCGACTCTGCGGCATTCTTTATCAACTCCGATTTCTCCCTGAGGGTACGTTTGCGGAAATTATCGAATTCAGCCATGAGGAACAGATATTCCTTCTTCTCCTTTTCAACCTGTGACTTGAGTTCCTCGATCTCTTTCCGAGCCTTGCCGCATTCGGTCTCCTCCGTCTGAACGGCATTATCTCCCTCTACCTCTGAGGTTTCCACAGCATCTGACGGAGCAGTCTTCGAAGCTTCCTTCACTTCCTCGGAAACTTCCGCGTTTTCATTCATCTTATCTTTGTTTTCTTTCATATCATCTCCTTTCAGGGACTCTTCACGACTTCCCCAAAAATGATTTTTGTGTTTATTCTTACCCATAAGGCTGTGTGTTTTTATAGCAAATTTCTTGCCAATATTTGTTAAATCCCACAGATTGATGATAAAATATTCATCTATCTACAGCAGTGTGCAAAGCAGCCTGCTACCATGCCTATAGCTTTAACAAATATACAGCCTGCATGGTTGGTTTTTTAACAATCGACGCGGCGACTTCCGCAGCATCCTCCATGTCCATGAAGATTCCATACACCACGCTGCCACTGCCTGTGAGCGAGGAATAGACTGCCCCGCCGTCATATAACTCATCCTTTATGCGGCCGAGACCTGGGTGATTCGGGAAAAGTGAACGCTCGAAATCGTTGACAGCCACATAGCGCCATTCCTGCAGGGGTATTGCGGACAGTCCCCTGAGGTCGGACCCTTTCTCACTCGGAACTACGCCCGCAAAAGCCTCCTTTGTTGAAACATGCAGATCCGGCTTTACAGCCACGAGCCATTTCCCGGAAAGGTCAATCGACACCTCCTCGAGTTCATCCCCTATTCCCTCGGCATACATCGGCCTGTTGTAGGCGAAGAAAGGACAGTCGGCGCCGAGCGCAGTCAGCGCCGCGGCAATCCCGCCACGGTTCTCCCTCACCCATGCGTCACCTCGGTCGGCTGCGGCAAGGGCCATGAACGTAAACGCGGCATCGGCGCTGCCGCCCCCCATCCCTGCTCCGTCGGGAAGATGCTTCTCGAGAGAAATCCGCACCGAAAAATCAGGAGTGGCATATCGAGACATATACAGATCAGCAGCCCGCGTCACCAGATTCTTCTCCGGTGGACAATCCATCGATCGACCGGTAAATGAGATGTCGCAGCCTCGCCCCATCTTGTCCTCCGCAGGCGCAACTTCAAGTATGTCGCAGAATGGCTCAGGATTTGACGGAGTGCCGGCGTACAGGCCCACAGGGTAAAAGATGGTACGCAGATTATGATAACCGTCGGGACGAGTCTCCCCTATCTGCAGACCTATATTGATCTTGGCGTTTACGAAATATATCATTTGGTCAGTGTGTTCGGTTCAGTTTTTCAATCCGGATTCGAAAGACTATTTAAGCCTGAACCAGCGGTAGCCGTAGATTCTTGCGGCATTCTTCTTCACATATCTCGAGAGGGGCATCTCCTCGATAACCACCTTTCCCTGCTCAGGCGAGGCATATACGAGATGAAATCCGTCATCTTTCCTGACCACAAAGCCCATGGTGACCCAGTCGAACTCCGGATTGTTACCGAGAAGCATCACGATATCGCCGTCGGCCATCTCCTCCATCACATCCTTCCATTCGAAACTCTGCCGCTTCATGTATGGAATCTTATGGCTGCGGAAGCCCATCTCCAACATCTTCTGCCTGTCGAATGCGGCGGAATCCGCAAGGGCCGGGAATTCCGCCCGATGGCGTGTAAGGTAGTCGAGCGATTTCGTCTTAAACAGATCGGAGTAACTTTCCGTGAGCTCCGAGATATTTCCCCGTCCCTTGTTGTCGATGGCCCAGTCAGCACCGTAAGCCATGATGGATGGGAATCCATTCTCCTCGCCGCGTCGACATGACATCGAGACCAAAGCTTCCTCGATATCCCCGATGCGGGCGCTTCCGGGCTGTGTTGCCGCCTTTGCCAGGGCGGCAACAGTATTGACGAAGCTGATCTCGTCGAAGGCATCGAGACGAAGCTGCAGCCTGCCTGTGGAATCAGTCCTCATCGCGCTCTCATACGGGACACCCACCAGACTGGATGCTAAAGCGGCAGCCACCGTCGAGGGAGCCGCCCCCGGAGCGGCAACCGACCTGACCGCCCGTATGGCGGAGGCGGTGTCGGCGGCGCAATGCGTACGGACGGCCTGCGCGCCGGTACATGTCATGGCGGACAGGGTAACCGCCAAAATCAGTTTTTTCAATGTATTTTTCATTATTTCTCAGACAATTCCTCTATATTATCTATATTATATGTCCGGCCCGGTCTATGCCGGGCCGGATTCCGTATCATTTATTGATTTTCGAGCAATTCGAAATTCCATTCCTGCCCTTTCCGGATCGCAGGGATTCCATCCTTCATCCACTTGGGCATGGGGGCGTCCTTGAGATAGTGGTCGAAGAACTGCTGGAACCTCTTGGTAATATCCTTACGGTTCTTGCGGTCGCGGATGTTGTGGGCCTCGCCGTTGTACTGCAGCATCCATACGGGGCGCTGCAGCCTGCGCAAAGCCATGAACATCTCTATGCCCTGATACCATGGCACCGCGCCATCCTCATCATTGTGCATTATGAGCAGAGGGGTGTGCACCCGGTCGGCATGGAAGACAGGAGAAGACTGGATATACATCTCCGGACAGTCCCAGAGAGTCCCTCCGATACGGCTCTGACCAACCTCGTACTGCGCCTGGCGGGAGTCACCGCCTCCCCAGCGGATACCGCCGTAGGCAGAGGTCATATTGGCTACAGGCGCTCCACTGCCGGCGCACGCGAACATGTCAGTACGTGTAACGAGGTAAGCGGTCTGGTAACCACCCCAGCTCTGGCCGTCGATGCCGATACGGTCCTTGTCTATCCAGGGGTAGCGGCGGCACATCTCCTCGGCTCCGGAACATACATAATTATATGCGTCCTCGCCCGGGCGACCGGAAGTGTAATGGATATCGGGCACAAACACCACATAGCCGCGGCTTACGTAGAAGGGATAATTCACCCAGCTCCAGGAAGGCTCCATGGTATAATGTACATAAAGGTCCTCCGATCCGGTCTCATAGAACACGCAGAGCATCGGATACTTCCTGTTCGGGTCGAGATTCTCGGGAACATAGAGTACGCCCTCGGATGGAGCGCCGTCGTAGGCATACCACCGCTCAAGCCGCGCGGTACCCCAGGAATAGTCCTTCATCTGCGGGTTCGCGTCGGAGAGACGGCGGGCCTGAGCGAATTTGGTTCCACGGCTGAGCCATATATCGGGAGAGGTGTTGAAGTTGGCGCGCTGCCAGGTGAAGACATCCGCATCGGCCGCCTTGCGTAACTGCGTGAACGCATATTTGTCGAGCACCTCCATGACAGGAGCTTTCGGTTTGCCGTACCGCATGGTGGCGAGACCCCTGTATTTATCCTTATAGTCGAATACCGAAAGCAACATCAGGTCTCCGTCGCTGAGGAAAAGATTGTGCTCCGCATCGGTGTTAACGTATTCGAAACGCACGTTTCTCTTGCGGCCCTCGCCATCGGTAAGACAGACGGGATCCGCCTCCCCCTTGGGGTCGAGACTCCAGATGTCATGGCGGTCATATACCAGCACACGGCTGTCGTCACGGCTCCATCCGGCAATCCCGCGCGGCTGCGAGGGAGAGGGATGGCGGTCGTCAAGGTCCCAAAGCGGATAGGGGACCTTACCGCTGATCTCGCGCGACTCTCCAGTCTTGATGTCGTAGACATGATAATTGCGGTCTTCGAACCATATCACGTAACGGTCGGAAGGGGAGAGGTCATAACCAAGCTCACCCATGAACCTGCCGGCATCGCGACGCTCACCGGTTATGACATTGACCACATACATGGGCGTGGGATAGAAATAGTCCCACTGATAAGCCACTGCCGCGAAGCCGGGGTCCACCACAAGGGCCCAGTCTCCATCCCAGCGGTCGGGAGCCTTCACCTCCGCCAATGGAGAATCGGTGACGAGCACCGATTTCATGGTGGAGAGGTCTACAACCACCGGATAGTTTTTCTTCTGCTGCTCCTTGAGAGTGTACAGGTCCTTCGGGGGAGTCATGGCACGGTCCCATACCCAGATGTCGAGTTTTCCGTTCTCGAAGTCTACTATCGTGGTGTCGTCGGGAGCAATCACCGGGGCCACGCCTCCGATAAGGCGCTTGCCGTTGTGCGAGAAACTGAGAGCGGTGTACTGGTTGGGACGGAGAAGATTTCCGGCGGTGTCTTTCTGATCGATGTCGACACGCAGGGGGGCCTTCATCTCACGGCTCAGGTCGCTCAGGAACACTTCGGCGCGGCGCGTACCGGTCTTCAGGGAATCCTCCGCGGCAGTGTAAGCAAGCATCGCGCCTTTTCCGTCGAGCGCGGGCATTCCGTAAAATGGTTTGTCCCGGTCAACAATTGTATAGGATGTGTCGGGAAGCATCATCACGCCGACGCTGTTGGTGGCGAGGCTGTCTTTCTCCGGTTTCTTCACGGTAAGCGCCAGCCGAGCTCCGTTTCTTGAAAAGCAGTAATGGTCAACCCAATTGGTGACTTTCCTTGTGCCGGTGGCGAGATCCATGGTGACCAATGGGCGTCCGCATTCCTTATCCGAAAGATACTTGGAAGCCACAAGAGTCGTGTCGCAGCTCTTCCATGCCACCCAGTCGCCACCTTCCTCGCCCAACTTATAGCCCAGTACATCGCCATACTTCTTGATCTCCTTTGTAGTGAGATTCACGATAGCCAACGAATCCTGAGGCATCTCATGGTCTTTCTTTTTGGCAATCTTAGCCTTGCGGGTATCGGCAAAGGGAGCCTTGATCTGAACTACCGCCCAGCGGCTGTCGGCGGTGAATCCCGGCTTATAGCCTCGGCTAATCTCGATTCGCTTATCTTTCCTTGTGTTATAGAGCACAAGCACACCGTCCCCCTCCTGAGGGTTGACGGAGTAGGCGCTCCACTCGCCGTTGCGCGATATGGAATGATTCCTCACCGATTTCCAGGCATCGAAGTCTTCGTGTCCGAGCACCTTTTTCGGCGCGGGCGCCGCATCAGCGGCCGCTGCAATCGTCAGCGCGGCTGCTGCAAATGAGGAAAGGAACGTCTTTAATCTCATGTCAGACATTTTTTAAGATGTGGCCCATGCGGTTCTTTTTCGTCTCCATATACTTCTCGTTGTATGGATTCGGGGTGACCTCGAGGGGAACTATCTCGCTGATGTTGAGTCCGTATCCTTCGAGCCCGATGCGCTTCACCGGATTGTTGGTCATCAGGCGCATGTTCTTTATGCCGAGCGCATGGAGTATATTGGCGCCCACGCCGTAGTCCCGCTCGTCGGCCTTGTGACCGAGGTGCAGGTTGGCGTCAACGGTGTCGAGCCCGTTTTCCTGCAGCTTGTAGGCCTTGATCTTGTCCATAAGACCTATGCCGCGCCCCTCCTGACTGAGGTAGATCAGAGCCCCTCTTCCCTCTTTCTCAATCATCTTCATGGCGAGATGGAGTTGCTCGCCGCATTCGCAGCGCTGCGAGCCGAAGATATCGCCGGTCATGCATGATGAATGCACACGGACCAACACTGGTTCTTCTCCGGAGACATCGCCTTTGATCAAGGCTATATGCTCGAGATTGTTGTCTTTCTGGCGGAAAGGTATCAGCCTGAAATGGCCGTAGACAGTAGGCATGTCCACTTCTTCGCCTATTTCCACAAGCGAGTCGTGGGTAAGACGGAACGCGATGAGATCTCGGATGCTGATCAGCTTGAGACCCCATTCGTCGGCACGGCGGCGAAGTTCGGGAAGTCTCGCCATTGAACCGTCGTCGCTCATGATTTCCATAAGGGCGGCGGCCGGCTGGAGACCGGCGAGACGGGCGAGGTCGACGGCTGCCTCGGTATGTCCCGCACGCTGAAGGACCCCGCGGTCCTGCGCGTAGAGAGGATTGATGTGGCCCGGTCGGCCGAAAGTCTCCGGAGTCGATGCAGGATCGGCCAAGGCACGGATCGTGGCCGCGCGGTCCTGGATTGATACTCCGGTGGAACATCCCTCGAGTTTGTCGACGGTCACCGTAAAGGGTGTGCCCAATACCGAGGTGTTGTCCTCAACCTGCTTCGGGAGTCCGAGGCGGGCGCATCTGTCCATGGTTACCGGAGCGCAGAGGACGCCCCTTGCGTTCTTGAGCATGAAATTCACATCCTCCGGAGTAATCTTCTCCGCCGCAATGATGAGGTCTCCCTCGTTCTCGCGGTCCTCGTCGTCAACCACTACGATGAATTTGCCGTTGCGGAAATCCTCGATGGCATCTTCCACTCTGTCGAGTCTTATATTGTCTTCCATTATTTAATTATTCTATTTCGTGTTCGTGATTATCTTCATTGTTGTCACCATCTACCCTGAAGAGAGAGAAATTGACACTGCCGTACACCCTCTGCTGCAGGAATCCGGGCAGCTTGCTGAAATCATGGTTGCGGTTGTGCTCCACCACCACCAAAGTACCCTCGGCGACAGCTCCGGAATTAAGGATCAGTTCCGGAATCTCGGAGAAACGGGGGTGATTGTAGGGAGGATCGGCAAACACTATGTCGAAAGTTCGGTCGCAGCGCTCGAGGTATCGGAATGCATCTCCTTTTACAAGACGGAGCGAAGTGTCGCCGAGTTTCTCCTTGACCGACCGGATGAAACCGGCCTGCGTGTTGGCCTCCTCCACTGCCGTGACTTCCTTACACCCGCGTGACACGAATTCCCAGCTTATCGCTCCCGTGCCGGCGAACAGGTCGAGTACCCTTTTCCCCTCGAAATCCTCCATATTCTCCATTACGTTGAATATGTTCTCCCTGGCGAAGTCAGTGGTGGGTCTGGCGGTTATGTTATGCGGGACATCAAACCGCCTTTTGCCATATTTACCTCTTATAATCCTCATAATGTTTCTCTATCTGTCAATCTGCACCATACCGGTCACTTCCGCAGAAGCAGAGCGACCGCCAGAGGCATGTCGGTTCCGGCTATGGATGGAAGCAGAGTCAGCATTACGTATGCCATGTCTTTACGGAGCTCCTTCACAAGCGGGGTCTTGACCTCGCGCATACCTGAGAGCGAGACCTGCGTCGCAGCCGGGTCGAGTCCGTGTATCTCCATGAGGTTCATCAGATGATACTTGATATCGGCAATGCCGGTCCATCTGTGAGTCACGCCGGTAAGCAACCTCTCGCCATCGAAGGCCACAAAGTCAACGTAGCGGTTCCGGATGTCGATGTACACTCTCGGCATGTCGGCCGCGCGTTCGCGAAATCGCGACGCGGTTATCGACAGGTGGCTGCTGCAGCGCGCTCCCGGGAAAGTCCTCCGAAGGAACGACTGGAGACCCGGCGCAAGCATATAGAGACAATCCACTCCTTCCAGCTCATCGATCATCACATCTTCGTCGGCGCATGAATACACGCTTCGGAATATCGCGGTCCCGCCGTCATCCTCCCCCTCAGTCTCCCCCGGGGGGACCCATAGCAACGAGGAGGTGACTATGGCTATGTCTGCCGAGAAATCATCGAGCAACTGTGGATTGTCATAAACCGTGCTCTCGATTTTCTGCAGGAGGTCAGCCTGTCCGTCATCCCACCGTTCATCAAGAATAGTCAGGATTTCCTCGGAAGGATCCTCCATGTTTTTCAGGCATGCATATATGCCGTCGGCCGACATGACGCATATCAGACGCCAGTCGGCCGGATCGCCGGCAGGAACCACCCTTCTAATTGCAGTCTCATTTTTCATGCTTAGCAATCGGTTTTCAGACTACAAAAATAACGATTTCTTTTCAGACTGCCAATTCTTTTCAGACTGCCGGTGGCCTATTCGTGCATTTCTCCTACGAGCGACACCTCCATCAGTCGCTTTACTTCCGACACCGGGCAGTTCTGCCCGAAAAGGAACATCAGCTTGGTAATTGCAGCCTCCGAAGTGAGGTCATGTCCGGAGATGACCCCCGCCTTATAGAGAGCGCTGCCCGTCTCGTATCTATGAGGAAGCACCTTGCCGTTGCCGCACTGTGTCACATTGACTATCACCACTCCTCTGTCGCATGCCTCCTTGATTGCGTCGATGAACCATCCCTCTATCGGCGCGTTGCCGGCACCGTATGTCTTAAGCACCACTCCCTTCAGGCCGGGAGCATGAAGCACATAGCGCAGCAGACTCTCGGTGATTCCGGGGAAAATACTGAGATACATCACATGGGGATCAAAACCTCGATGCACAGTCAGAGGATCTTTGCTTCTCGGGCGCCAGAGCATGTCGCGGCGGAAACAGATGCCGAGACCGATTTTGGCGAGTCTCGGGAAGTTGCTGCTCTTGAACGCGTTGAAATTGTCGGCACTGTACTTTGTGGACCTGTTGCCGCGCCACAGATAGTTTTCGAAGAGGATGGCGACTTCCTGAAGCGTGGGACTTCCGTCCTGCTCTCTGGACGCGGCTACCTGAAGCGAGGTAATCAGATTCTCCTCGCCGTCGGTACGTACCTCTCCTATCGGAAGCTGGCTGCCGGTAATCACCACAGGCTTGCGCAGATTTTCGAGCATGAAACTGAGAGCCGATGCCGTGTAGGCCATCGTATCTGTCCCGTGGAGGACCACAAAACCGTCGTAGTCGTCGTAATGTTCCTCTATGACCGAGGCTATGTCCACCCAATGGCTCGGATTCATCGACGAAGAATCGATGGGTTTCTTAAACTGATAGTTGTCAATGTCGAAATCAAGACGTTTCAGTTTGGGAACGTTGTCCACCAAATGCTCGAAGTCGAACGGCTCGAGACTCCCGGTCACAGGATTCTCTATCATGCCGATGGTGCCCCCGGTATAGATTATCAGCAGATGCGGGCGCCTCTCGGTTTTTACGTCTGTTGTAGTGTGCATTTGGACGTCGTGTTATTTGGTAGCTTTACTATGGTCTTTGCGCATAGTATGATTTAAGGTATTACGGTAGATGGACACGGGTTCAGTGCCCATATCCATATTTTTTGCAAATATAACGAAATTTTTCCGGTTAACTCACTTACATGTAGAATTTTTTAAGGGACATACACTTTTTTACACCTGCCGCTTTCATTCTTGATAAATATTCCCTGCGAAGGATTGGCAACCGGTCGGCCCAATATATCGAAATACACGCAGCATTCCTCTTCATCCTCAACGATTTCAATTCCTGAAATATCCTCGCCGTATATTTTGAAGTTGCGTACCCCCCATCCGGTCTCATTGTCGGAATTCCTGAAAAACCTGAAGCCTATCTCAACATCACGTCCATCGAACCGCGACAGGTCTACCTCATTTCTAACAAATCGGCTCCATCTCCCGTCGGATGCCGGAGAGGGATATGCCTCAAGCTGAATATCGCGCCATGATTCGCCGTTCTCTCTCGTCACGAGTTGAGCCCAGCCCGGCTGCGCATCGGGATATTCGCCATAGAACGCCTGATCGAAAAGCAATCTTGCGCCCCGCCGTCTTTCCAGATTGAATGATTTGTAAAGCAACGTGCGTACTTCAGCGGTTCCGACACCGGCCACAGCCTCTGCCATTCCGTCCACCCGGTTCACTTTCCAACCGGTTGAGAATCCTGACTCGTTCTCCACGTTCCAACCGCCAAGACTTTCGGCAAAGCTGTTCTCATATATCAGATTTTCCTCTTTCCAGGATGGTTTATCGCCTGTGGCTGGCGGCAGTTCGTCGCTGACAACAACACGGATTATCCTCATTTCGCCGAAAGCCGCGTACGCTTTCATCTGCTTTTCACCAGCCGACGTGATTTCATATTTGCAGGCGGCTTTATTCAGGAAGCCGCTCCAGCCGCCGTACATCTGCGCCGGAACCACAAACATCCCCTGATTATAGTCATCATAGACAATAAGGATGCACTTCATCTCAATCTCTTCCGACTGTATGGTGAATGAGGTGCCGTCGGGGACTCTCCAGGAAGCGGATGCATATTGGGGAGATATCAGGGATATGCCTGTTTTTTCATCTGACGTGCGCAGGATGAACTTACAGCCTCCCTTTGTCACTGTCGAGCTGTACCCCGTGGCATCACCCCGCCAGATACCGCGGTCGTTTATGTCGAAAATCGTGAAATCCTCGGCATACAAATGCGATATGGCGGCAAGTATGGCCATTGCCACGACAATGATTCTATTCATGCGTATGAAGTTATTGTCTCCGGTTTATTTTCTTCTGTCAACTTTAAGAGAAAAGGGGTTACGGCCTATAACAGGTCGCAACCCCTATATGTTTTTCTAAGTTATAAGCTTATTATTTAACGAGAACTTTCTGTGCCTTATTGCCCTGGACACGGATGAAGATACCGTTCTCGGGGTTGTTTACGCGTGCACCCTGGAGGTTGTAGAAGTAAACGGGGGCGTTCTCGACTTCAATACCGTCAACACCGCTGTCGGCAACACCGGTGAGCTTGAAGTTCTTCAGCTCCCATGCCATTGCGGTAGCGTCTGTGTTAACGTAGTTGAAACCAATCTCGATCTTTGTGCCGTCATACTCGCTGAGGTCGAATTCATTTGTCACGAATTTTGTCCAGTTACCCTTCTCGGGAGCGGCGGGATAGTTGGTCATGACGAGCGAATACCACTCCCCGTCGGCCTGACGAACCTTGAGGACAAACTTCTCGTCCTGAGTCTGGGGAGCCACAAAGCCGAATGCCTGATCGAACGAGAGGGCGCAACCTGTGCGGTCTGTGAGGTCGAACTCGCGTGTGAGCATGCTGTTTACAGCATAGTTCTGACCATCCTTATAGGAACTTCCCACGAGGCAGCCCTGAGTCTTGTTGATATACCAGGGATTGTCAGCAACGTCACCGGCGTTGGTGTTCTTCCATCCGTCGAACTCGGTAGCGAATGTATTCTCGTATACGATATTGGGGTCTTTTTGAGGAGGAGTCACGGTGCCATTGCCGGAGTAGAGCTTGAAGTTCTTGAGCTCCCATGCCTTGGAGGAAGCGCCGTCGGTCGTGTAGTGGAAACCTATCTCGATCTTCTTGCCGTCGTATGCGGAGAGATCGAAGGTGTTGGCTACGAATGCCGACCAGTTCTTCTCCGGTTTCTCGGGGAATACGGTGAAGTCGATGGGGGCCCATTCACCGCCGTTCTCACGAACCGCGAGAACGAAGTTGCTCTCCTGCTTTGTGGGGAAATAGAAACCGAATGCCTGCTCCACATCGAGCTTCACGCCTGTCTGGCCGGCGAGGTCGAACTCACGGTAGATCCATGTGTCTGCAGGACGATTGGAGCTTGTCTCGCTGTCGTATGAGTTGGCTACGAGGCAGCCGATTGACTCATTGACATACCATGAATCATAATCCTCGGTCTTTGTGATGGTCCAGTCTTCGATGCCAGCCTTGGTGTTGAAGGCGTTCTGATAGATGGCACCACCGCCGGGATTATTGGGATTGTCTACGGTCTCGCTGTCGGAAACAACGACTTTTTTGATACGAACCTGATTCTGATCGGCTGTTACGGTCAAGGTCTTTGCGCCGGCATTCTTCAGTGTGTAGACGCAGTTATCGAGAGTTCCGGTCCAGCCTTCGCTCAGGGCGCACTCGGATGAGTATCCTTTACCTTTATCATCAACGTAGCTGTCGAAGGAAACTACGACTGTCTTCATATCCATCGACTCACTCTGGATGGTGAATGAAGAGTTCTTGTAAACACGCCATGCGTACTGCTCGGTACCAGGGTTGCGGAGCGCTGTCGTAGAAGAACCCTTGTCTGTGGAAATAACGAATGTCTTTCCATCTACCGTAACGGTTGTGGTGAAACCGGTACCCTGTGCTTTCCAATCCCCCTTCATGTCGGTGGAATCGAACAGAGTATAGCTTGCCGCTGACATGGATGCCGCTGCAAACGCCATAGCTGCCAATGTAAGTAATCCTTTTTTCATAATTAATTATTTAGATGATTTATGTGTGTCAACTTTGGACTAATATAGGGCCGTTGTGCAGAATACGAATCATGACTTGTCTATATTTATGCGATTCTATAAATCTCATTCCACACACGATACAAAATTACACATTATTTTCCATTAATACAAAAAAAGGACCTGCTAAGCAGGTCCTTTTTTAAAATTAAGATTACGGAACTCATTTTACCGAGACTTTACGGCTTGCACCGTTCTTCATTTCGATGAAGATTCCGTTATCCGGATTATCCACGCGGACACCCTGGAGGTTGAAATATACGGCCTTAGAATCCGATGCCTCTATTTCAGCGATACCATTCTGAGTGTTTCTCTCAACCTTTATGGGATTAAGCTGAAGTTCAGCAGGTACTTCGGAACCTTTTTTCAGGTAACGGCCAACGAAACCGGTCACATCCATCGACTCGCCAGGCTCAACCGTAACGACTTCATAGAACTTCGGATTAGTAAAATAGTTGCACATCGCCACCGAGGTCGTACCGTCGGTCATTGACAACTTGCCGTTGTCATCTGCCACCGTTACATTCTTCACGATAACATAGTCGAGAAGCATATCGAAACCAAGGTCTCCGATTTTCACCTCTTTCGGGCTGGGAGCCGTCCCTCCTGTAGTGATTTCACCAAGTTCAGGACTTGAGATCTGCGGACAGCCGTTGTATAAACTGAAAGTTCCCGTAATGTCTGCGATTACATCCCCGGCTTTTAGAACACCTTTGTACTGGTCCTTGGTATCGTATACAAGCATGCATTTATCATCATACGTCACATAAATGTAACGTCCGTTGGCGTATGCAACAGTTACAGGAACAGAAACATACACGAGAGAAAGACCGAGATCGGTCACATCCTGCTCTGTAAGTGTCAGCAGACTCTGGAACTCGTTGACAGCATACGGAACATCGGGATTGTATGAAGTAACATCGCTGGCCTTGTCGCCGACGTATGCGATAGCCTTTACCTTACAACCGGGAGTAACGGTGACGGGAGCCTCATAAAGAGTGCCATTCTCCTTGCTCGGAGTCTCGGGCTCTGCTTCGCCTTCGGAGAGGGTGTAATAGATTACAGCATTCTCGGCAGTACAGGACATCTGTACGGCGAAATGAGTACCTAAGCGGTCCGAACTCTTCACAAGCTCAAAAGTAGGAGCCGACACCTTTTCAGGATTAATCGGAGTGTCGCCGCTCTTCAGTACATACAGAGCGATTGGCTTCTGATTTGTTGTATATGTGTTGAAGATTACAGAGCCCTTGACTCCTCCAGTTCCGTTATTTGCAGTGGCAAGAAGGCTAAGATCTCCATTCTTGATTACCACATTGTTATCTGTGAATGATATATCTGCAAAATTGTCAGCGGAAGTTTCAACTAACGACAGTTGACCTTTCTCAGCGAACGAAAGATAACCATTGTCAGCCTTTAGTGCGTACTTACCTGCGAAATCACCAGTTCCTTCCTCTATAGTTACGGTTGTCAGAGTTTCAGTAGTAGTAAATGTTTCTGGCAATTCTGTTAAATCAGATTTAACTTCAATGCCATCGAAACCTTTTCCTTTTGCTCTTGCCTCTCCCATAGCATAAAGGCCATACTGAATCTTCCCGACTTTAACAGGCTGGAGAGCGATGACATACTTGTCGGTGGTGTTGAGCTCAGACTGCGAAGTGACCAGGCTAAAGGTCTGCTGGGTCTGAGCGAGAGACTGCATTGCCAAAAGGCATGCAGACATTGAAAGTAAAAATTTTTTCATTATCACTTATTTTATAGATGATTCTACTTAAGGCTGCAAAAAATCATAGATATGCCTAATATTTAATGCATTTATCTATAATTTTACAAAGGTAATCAAATAATTCGAATCTCCCAAAAAAGATACAAGCAAACCGCGAAACAGCTCACACCGGGCAAAGCCCGGCGGACGGAACCGCGATCCCGCCGCCACAGAATCACAGCCAGAGATAAAGGCGGAAGCAAAGCCGGGACGCAGGCAAAGTCAGAGCTGAAACTGAAGCGAGGCCGGAGCCTAAGCTGAGCCGGCGCTCAAGCAGAGCCGGGGCGGCTCCTTAAGCCCGGGGGCTGCGGGATCGCTGTTCGGTGTGTCCGGCTTTGCCGGGCATATACAATGAGACAAGCGCTTCCCTGTGGGAGCGCCTGTCCTGAAGGTGGCGATTACCTACTCTTCCGCTTTCGCAGTACCA
>CAJUBC010000041.1 GCA_910584545.1 uncultured Muribaculaceae bacterium
TTATGTTTTACTGCATGTTACAAAAAAAGAGGCTGCGCCATTTTGACACAGCCTCTTAATTTTTATAGATCTAAGTCCGGCGGAATCAGAAGCGGAAACCGACGTTCACGCGGAAGGATGCGTTGCGCCAGCTGACCTTTCTGCTGCTGATAAGGTCGTCCAGGCCGGGAAGCTCATCTTCATATCCATAGTCGCCACCCTGCGAGATATCGGAATATTTCGCGGAGCCCCAGCGGCCTTCCACACCGACAACGAAATTCTTCCACTGGATGTTGCCACCGAAATCCCATGTCGGCAGGAACGCCCACGATCCATGGAGGTCACCCTGGTAATCCTTTGAAATCACCACCGACGTCTGGGGATCGAAGTGACCGTAGATATTCACACGGAGGAAGCGTGCCGCGTTGTCGAGATGCGCGAGAGGAGCGATCGACACCTGCGGACCGACACCCATGCCGATCTGAACCTGCATGTTGCCGATCTTATCCACGAAGCTGTCGAGATAGTCCTCTTCTCCGTAATCATAATCCTCGTCATCACCCCAGCCGTCGCCGAAATCAGACGGAGACCAATAATCGTCCCCTCCGAACACATTGTCGACCGCATTGGCGAAATCCTTGAGGTCCACGCCGCCGATCTTGGGGTACTTGCTGTACTTCACGAAGCTGACATCGAACCAGCGGACATCCACTCCGACCTTGATGCGGTTTCCCGCCCAGCCCTCGCCTTTTGGCCATAGATAAGTGTTGCCGGAGGTGAAAGAGAAACCGTATGAGCTGTTGTACTGGAAAGGTGTCTTAACACCGAGTTCACCTAAAAAGTCATCATTGTTGAGACTCTGATGGGTGATGAAACCGATTGTTATACCCTTGTTGTTTTTCCAGATTGAGGCATCTCCCTGGGAGTATGCTCCAAGAGCGACGAGGCCGCAAGCGGCTGCAAGTAAAAATCTTCTCATAGCTTATAGTTCTGATTGGTATTATATATGTGTGCGTAATGGATACCGACGCGTGATTCCACCACCGGAATCACGTTCAGATGTTCTCTGCGTCAGGAGCCTTTTCGGTAGCCTTCATGAGCTCGTCGGGGTCGAGGCCCATCATCTTCAGCATACGGCGCTGCAGACGCTCCAGTTTCGAGGCGTTATCCTTGTCGAGCTTACCACGGTTGTCGGCCTCGGTGATGGCGTTGACGAAACTCTCGAGGTGGCTGTATTTTTCGTTGACGGCCGCCATTTCTGTCTGGAGTTTGGCGGGGTCGTCCTTATACTTCTCCGACACGTTGTCGACGGCATCCATAGCCTCATCGACATAATCGAACATACGGCCATAGTCCTTCTGCGAGAGAGAATCCCGGTTCTCCACTTTCTCGGCCACGCTGTCGTAAGAGCCGGAACCGGAGCAGGAAACGAGCGACATCGACGGAGCCGCCGCTGTCAGGAAGAGAGCGGCCGATGCCGCGATGCATTTAAGATATTTTTTCATATCCATCTGTTTTTTCACATTAATATATTAGGACACTCCTGACGAGGCTTGGTGCGGAGAAATGCCTTTTTACGGCTAAAACTCAGAAAAAAGCACTCCGAGACAGGAATTATCCCCGTTATTTAATGCAAAGTTATCATTTTTTTTGGAAAATCAAAAATAATGACCTAACTTTGTGCCGCTTGTGGCGACGTTTGCCGCAAGGAGAGAATTATTAACCATATTATTAACTATTTTTAATGTCTGAATTAAAAATTCAAACTCCGATCGAAGATTTCGATTGGGACGCATACGAGAATGGCAACACGGCCGGTTCGAAGAGCCGCGAGGAGCTTGCGAGCACCTACGACGAGTCTCTTAAGACGGCCAAGGAAAATGAAGTTGTAACCGGCACGGTGAAGTCGATCACCAAGCGCGAGGTACGCGTGGACATCGGCATGAAGTCCGACGCCATCATCCCCGTAAGCGAATTCCGCTACAATCCCGACCTCAAGGTCGGCGACGAGGTGGAAGTCTACATCGAGACTCTCGAGGACAAGAACGGCCAGCTCCGTCTCTCGCACAAGAAAGCATGCCAGACCCGCAGCTGGGACCGCGTCAACGAGGCACTCCAGAACGACGAGGTCATCAAGGGATATGTCAAGAGCCGCACCAAGGGCGGTATGATCGTCGATGTGTTCGGCATCGAGGCATTCCTTCCCGGCTCGCAGATCGACGTACGTCCCATCCGCGACTATGATGTATTCGTCGACAAGACCATGGAATTCAAGGTTGTCAAGATCAACCAGGAATATAAGAACGTAGTGGTGAGCCACAAGGCGCTGATCGAGGCAGAGCTCGAACAGCAGAAGAAAGAGATCATCTCCAAGCTGGAGAAGGGCCAGGTGCTCGAGGGCAAGGTGAAGAACATCACCGCCTACGGAGTATTCGTGGACCTCGGCGGCGTAGACGGTCTCGTTCACATCACCGACCTCAGCTGGGGCCGCGTTTCCGATCCGCACGAGGTTGTCGAGCTCGACCAGGACATCAAGGTCGTCATCCTCGACTTCGACAACGAGAAGAAGCGTATCGCTCTCGGCATCAAGCAGCTCGTTCCCCATCCCTGGGACAATCTCGACCCGAACCTCAAGGTGGGCGACCATGTCAAGGGCCGCGTAGTGGTTATGGCCGACTACGGTGCGTTCGTAGAGGTACAGCCCGGCGTGGAGGGTCTTATCCACGTGAGCGAGATGAGCTGGAGCCAGCACCTCCGCAGCGCCCAGGACTTCCTGAAGGCCGGCGACGAGGTAGAGGCAGTGGTCCTCACCCTCGACCGCGAGGAGCGCAAGATGAGCCTCGGTCTCAAGCAGCTTAAGAAAGATCCCTGGGAGGACATCGAGACCAAGTACGCTATCGGCAGCCGCCATACCGCGAAAGTCCGCAACTTCACCCACTTCGGCGTATTCGTCGAGATCGAGGAGGGCGTGGACGGTCTCATCCACATCTCCGACCTCAGCTGGACAAAGAAGATCAAACACCCCTCGGAGTTCACTCAGGTGGGCAACGACATCGAGGTACAGGTGCTCGAGATCGACAAGGACAACCGTCGTCTCTCTCTCGGCCACAAGCAGCTCGAGGAGAATCCCTGGGACAGCTTCGAGTCGAAGTTCACTGTAGGCTCCATCCATCAGGGTACAGTCACCGAGGTTCTCGACAAGGGCGCAGTCATCTCGCTTGAGGACGGCGTGGAAGGCTTCGCCACTCCCAAGCACCTCGTCAAAGAGGACGGCACCCAGGCCAAGCTCAACGACGTGCTCCCCTTCAAGGTGATTGAGTTCAACAAGGACAACAAGCGCATCATCCTCAGCCACAGCCGTATTGCCGAAGACGCAACTAAGGCGGAGCGCCGCGCGTCACAGCCCCGCCGCGAGAAGAAACCCGCAGCAGAGCAGATCGTGACCCCGCAGATCGAGAAAGCCACTCTCGGCGACCTCGACGCTCTCCAGGCTCTGAAGGAGAAACTCCAGAATGAGGAGAAGAAAGGCTGAAATCAGCAGCGATAATCAAAAAAATCCCCGCGACTAAACGAGGGCACTGAAAAAGTCAACACTTTTTCAGTGCCCTCCTAAACCTCGCGGGGATTTTTTTATCTAAAAAAGTACTGAGATTCAAAAGAATTTTGTAATTTTACAAATTGAAGTGGCGAGAGCCCTTCTGACCCGAAAACCGACATCGCTATGAAGCTGAAAACCATCCTGAAACCACTACGCGCCGTTGCCGTAGCCGCGATTATCGCGACCGCGACTCCGCCTTCCGCAGCCGTCGCCAAGGGATGGGAGCCGGTCAGGGTGGAGCGGCAGGACGCCAAGTCCGTGGTCAACGTCACTGAGTTCGAGATAAAGACCGCGAAAGGAGTGATCATAGTCACCGCGAACCATCCGGTGCAGATCAAGATCTTCACCATCCTCGGCCGGCTTGTCAGCTGCGAGACGGTGCCTCAGGGGACATCACAGCTCACGCTGCCCGCCCATGGAGTCTACATCGTCAAGATCGGCGACATGACCTGTAAGGTGGCGGTGTGAGGCACTGGCATGAACAGAATATCATACATAACTCATAGAAGTTGTTTTAAACCATAATACCTTATCAAAATCATGAAAGAGACCGAAATCGAATGGGGCAAACTCCCCTTCGGATACGTAAAGACCGACTGGAACGTACGTTGCGAGTTCAAGGACGGCAAATGGGGCGAAATCACCGCCACCCAGGATGAATACATTCCTCTTCATATAGCTGCATCCTGCCTGCACTATGGTCAGGAGGCATTCGAAGGCCTCAAGGCATTCCGCGGCAAGGACGGCAAGGTTCGCGTGTTCCGCATGGACGAGAACGCAAAGCGCTTCCGCAGCAGTGCCGAGGGAATCAGCATGGAGCCGCTCCCCATCGAGAAATTCGAGGAGATGGTCCGCATGGTGGTCAAGCTCAACAAGCGCTTCATCCCGCCGTACGGCTCCGGAGCTTCCCTCTACATCCGTCCGCTCGAGATCGGAACATCGGCACAGGTCGGCGTAAGCCCCTCAAAGGATTACATGGTTATCATGTTCGCCACTCCGGTAGGTCCTTACTTCAAGGGTGGCTTCAAGCCCACCAAAGTCTGCATCTCCCGCGAGTACGACCGCGTGGCCCCCAAGGGAACCGGCGCCATCAAGATCGGCGGTAACTACGCAGCATCGCTCAACGCCGGCCAGAAGGCCCACGAGCTCGGCTACTCCGTAATGCTCTATCTCGATCCGAAAGAGAACAAATATCTCGACGAGTGCGGCGCAGCCAACTTCTTCGGAGTGAAGGGCAACACCTATGTGACACCTAACTCGCGCACCGTACTTCCCTCCATCACCAACAAGAGCCTCCGCACCCTCGCCGAAGACCTCGGCCTGAAGGTCGAGCAGCGCGAGATTCCCTACGAGGAACTCTCCGAGTTCTCCGAGACAGGAACCTGCGGTACCGCGGCAGTCTGCACAGGTATCGGCCAGATCGACGACCTCGACAAGGGCACAAGCTTCGTCTACGGCATGGAGGAAGCCGGCCCTGTGACCACCAAGCTCTACCATGCGCTTCAGGACATCCAGTACGGAGATGCTCCCGACAACCATGGCTGGTGCGAGATCATCGAGCTCGACTGATGACACTGCGCGTCGAGGAGATCATCGACAGATACTACACACGCGGTTCACGCCTCAGAGAAATCCTGACGGTCCACAGCGAGCTTGTGGCGCGCAAGGCTCTCGAATGCGCTGAACGGCGAAAACTCGGAATTGATGCCGGTTTCGTGGAGGAGGCTGCCCTCCTCCACGATATCGGCATTATTCATTGCAATGCCCCGGACATCTGCTGCGAGGGGACGCTTCCCTATATCTGTCACGGCATGGAGGGCCGACGCATGCTCGAGGCCGAAGGACTGCCTCGCCACGCACTTGTGTGCGAACGGCACACCGGAGCGGGGCTGACCGTAGACGACATCATCCGTCAGCATCTGCCGCTGCCGCTGCGCGACATGACCCCGCAGACCATCGAGGAACGACTCATCTGCTACGCCGACAAGTTCTACTCCAAGAGCGGCGACATCCGCCGCGAGAAGCCGCTCGACAAGGTGATGAAATCAATGGAGCGCCACGGTCCGGACACATTGGCCCGTTTCATGGCACTACATAAAGAGTTCGGATAATTCCGGTCTATATTCTTAAAAACAGATGGCTTCCGCAATGGAAGCCATCTGTTTTTGTATGGTATGCTTTTCTACATTTCCTCGCTGCCATATCCCCCTCCCTCTACCGGTTCTTCTATAGCGTTGAGCTTGTTTCGCTTCGCCTTCATATTGCCGAACGAGTATTTCACGGTGATGCGGAACGTGCGTCCGCCACGCCAGCGTTCGCTGGTCTGCTCGTAATCGGGACCGATTGTGGTATTGCGGAATCTGCGGGAATCGAAGAGATCGCGGCAGTTGAGCGAGACCGACCAGTCACCGAACACCTTGCGCAGACCGAGGTCGACGCTCCAGCCGCCCTGATGCGAGCCCTGGGCCTCCTTGTGCGCCGACGAATAGCGTCCCGTGGCCTGGAATGAAAGCTGCCAGGGAAGTTTCACGTTGGCCATCATGCGCGCGTCCCATGCGAAGCCGTTCTGGGCTTTGCCGGAGAGATTCACGGGGTCGCCGTTGTCTTTATGCATCACATAGCTCCATGCCGAGATATGGTTGTTGTAGAGATTGACGGTAGTGGTCAGGTCGAGCCATCCCTTGAACAGATTGTTCTTCGAGACCAGTTCCACACCGGAATTGATTCTCGACGACACATTGGCCCATGAGGAATACATCACGTCGCCATCCATGTACGAGAGTCTGTTCATCACGTTGTCGGCGCTTCGCATGTAGGCGGAAACCGAAATCAGATGGTATGTCCAGCTCTTGAGGTAGTTAAGCTCGAACGAGTTGGAGTATTCAGGTTCCAGTTCCGGATTACCGTACGACACCGATGTCGGGTCCGAGATGTCGCGGAAGGAATTGAGCTGACCGCCCCATGGACGGCGCACGCGCCGCGTGTAATTCAGCTGCAGTTCGTTGTCGCGCGGAAGTGCCAGCGACAGATACACAGAGGGGAAGAGAGCGAAATTGTTTTTCTTGAACAGCGGGGCATCCTGCTCCGCCTGGCCGTAGGAGAGGGAGCGGCTGCGCACCTGCCATGCCTCGGCACGCAATCCACCCGAATAACTGAATATGCCGGTCTTTCCACCGAGCGTGAAGTAGAGGGCGGAAACGTAATTGTTGTATATGAATTTGTTGTAGAGGTCGGGATCGAGTTTCATGTCGCTTTCCGATGTCCCTCGCTTAGTGGTGTTGGGAGTGTTCTCGAAGCTGTAGTTACCGTTGAAACCGGCCTCTATCTTCAGGTATTGGTTCAATACATTGGTATAGTCGAGCTTCGCTTCCCACGAATTGGTATTGATAGGCATCTCCTGCTCGCGGTAGGCGGACACATGCCTGTCATCCGACCAGGTCTCATCCTCGAGGTATGAATTCCAGCTCGGACCGCCCCAATGGTTGAAACCGACATTGGCGTCGAGCGTATGGGTGTCGCTCCAGCGGTGGGTGTAGCCGAACTCGCCATGAGCACCACGGTTGTCACTCTCGCTGCTTGAATGCTGAAGATTCGACATCCACTGGCCCGGCAAGGTAGATTTAAACCGGGTGTCGGACGCACCCCATCTGTGGCCGAACATACCGAAACCGTTGAGATAGAAGTCATCGTTGTCAGTCAGGTGATATGTAGCGCCCAGTCTTAGAAAGAGATTGTTGCCATGATTTCTGCCAGACCCCTCGGACAGCAGAGACGTTCCGTTGTCGAAGATTCTTTCCGTCCTGCTACCGTTGGTGTTGTGACGCATACGGAAACCTACGCTGGCGTATGTGTCCCATTTGGCTGTGTTCCAGTTGATGTTGGCCGACACGTTGCCACCGCCACGTGAGTTTGCCGATACCTCGGCGCTGCCGAAGTATCCGCCGCGGCGGTCTTTCTTAAGCACGATGTTGATGATTCCTGCCGTTCCCTCCGGGCTGTATTTCGCCGAAGGATTCGTGATCACCTCGATTCTCTCGATGCTCTCCGCCGGAATCTGTTCCAGAATCTGGGCGCGGTTGTCGGCTGTAAGGCCTGAATCCTTGCCGTTGATCCAGACGGTGACGGAGGAGTTTCCACGCAGCGACACCTCGCCGTCCTGATCAACCTCCACCGAAGGGATGGACTCCAGCAGCTCGCTGGCCGACTGACCGGCCGACGCGATGTTGGCGTCGACCTGGAATACCTTACGGTCGAGTTCGAAACGCATCTGCGACCTGACTCCCTCCACCACTACTTCCTTGAGAAGTTTGGCATCATCGGCGAGGTGAATCTCTCCGAGGTCGATATCGGTGCCCTTCACGCCCACGGGACGTTCCTGGTTGACCGACCCGACATTCATCACCTTTACTATATAGTTGCCGTCAGGCACACCTTTCAAAGTGAAATGGCCCTTCTCATCGGTAGAGGTGCTTATCTGCAACGGCTTACCCGTCGCGGCGTTGAAAATCTGAACAGTAACGAAATCCATCGGCTCGCCGGTACTCTTGTTGCTGACGGTTCCCGTGATATTGCCTTTGGCACAGACGGCGAAGGAGACACAGAGCATGGCTCCCGCCGCTAATTCTCTTAACTTCATTATTGGGTTATCGATTGCGGATTACTGACTATACGGAAATGATATTCCCAGCCGGATATAAGAAACAATATCCACTGTTATATCCGACAAAAGACAACCGTGAAAGTTAATTCGGAATATGTTAAAAAATATGTTAATGTTAATCAGGGCTGATGCTTCTTGAGTACCGGCTCGCAGGTTAGGCCAACTCCGAGCTTGCGGAAAATCT
Source organism: uncultured Muribaculaceae bacterium (assembly GCA_910584545.1). GTDB lineage: Bacteria > Bacteroidota > Bacteroidia > Bacteroidales > Muribaculaceae > Lepagella. The sequence goes on from CAJUBC010000041.1 coordinate 8,422, forward strand.
TGCGGTCCACTTCGGAGAGCATCACGGTGGAATGCACCTGACATCCGCGGAATTCAGGCAGTTTCTCGAGGGCGCGGCGGCACCGCTCGTCGGCCTGCGACAGCACCGAAAGAGCCACGAGCACCTCGTCGGTATGCAGGCGCGGATTATGGCCCCCGAGATATTCGGTCTTGGTTTTCTGAATCGGCTCGATCATTTCCTGCGGGATAAGCTTAACATTATGGTCGATTCCGGCGAGATGCTTGGTGGCGTTGAGGATCAGGGCCGCGCTCGGGCCGAGAAGCTCCGAGGTCTCGGATGTGATGATTGTTCCGTCGGGAAGCTCGATCGCCGCACATGGATTTCCGCAGCGGTCCCGGCGCTCCTTGGCGGCCACGGTGACGCGGCGGGTATCGGTGTTGATACGCGCCTGATTGAAGAGCAGCCGTATTTTCTGAATCTCGTCACCGTTGTCCTTGCCGCTCGCGAATTTGTTGGTCGCGTCGTAATAGCGTCGGATTATCTCGTCGCGGCTCGCCTTGCAGCACACCTCATCGTCGTCGATGCAGAAACCCACCATGTTCACACCCATATCCGTAGGCGACTTGTAGGGATTCTCTCCGTAGATTCCCTCGAAAAGCGCGTTGAGCACGGGGAAAATCTCGATGTCGCGGTTGTAGTTGATGGCGGTCTTGCCATAAGCCTCCAGATGGAAAGGGTCGATCATGTTGACATCGTTAAGGTCGGCGGTGGCAGCCTCGTAGGCGATGTTGACCGGGTGTTTCAGTGGAAGGTTCCATACAGGGAAGGTCTCGAACTTGGCGTATCCAGCCTCCACCCCCCGGCGGTTCTCATTATATAATTGGGATAGACATACGGCCATCTTTCCCGATCCGGGACCGGGAGCGGTGACGATCACGAGAGGGCGTTCGGTCTCGATGTAGTCGTTCTTACCGAAGCCGGCGTCGCTGGCAATGAGATCCACACCGTGGGGATAGCCGTCGATAAGATAGTGTACATAGCTTTTTATACCCAGACGCTCAAGACGCTTGCGGAAATCATCGGCGGCGCGTTGGCCGCTGTAATGGGTGATGACCACGCTCCCCACCATGAAGCCGCGTCCCATGAAGGCCTCCCGCAGACGAAGCACGTCCTCGTCGTAAGTGATACCGAGATCGGCGCGGACCTTGTTCTTCACGATATCCTCTGCGCTAATCACAATGACAATCTCGATCTGGTCGCGGAGCTGGGCGAGCATCCTCAGCTTCGAATCGGGCTTGAAGCCGGGCAACACGCGGCTGGCATGGTAGTCGTCAAACAGTTTACCGCCAAGTTCCAGATACAGCTTACCGCTGAATTTTTCGATACGTTCCCTGATGTGCTCCGATTGAATCCGGATATACTTCTCATTGTCAAAGCCTTGCCTCATCTGATAAATCTTTAGCTATAAAATTGTACAGAATTAAAGTGCAAAATTAAGGAATTTTCAGGGATTTCGGGCCTGATTACGCTAAAAATCAACTAAATTTGCACAAAAGTTAAAGCAACCCATGCGAGCCACACACCAGTTCATCACGGAAAAATACCACGAGTTCAACCGTTCCATTTTCAACGGGACACTTCCCGAGGTAAGGTTGACCATCTCCAACGCCAAGACACGTCTCGGCTATCTGAAATTCAAGATGCTGACACCGTGGCAAAAGCCGAAAGCCGAGCATTTCACGCTCGCGGTGAGCCGCTACTACGAGGTGGAGCAGTCGGAACTCGAAGATACCCTCATCCATGAGATGATCCATCTCTATCTCCACTGGACCGGCAAGAACGACGAGACTCCCCACGGTCCCAATTTCCGGACCATGATGGAAACCGTGAACCGTCGTCATGGACGGCACATCACGGTTAGCAGCCGGACCTCGAAACAGAAGACAGAGTCCGACACCAACATACGCCGGCATTATATCACCGTGGTCAGTATGCGCGGAGGGGAACGCGTTCTGGCCGTCTGCGCCCGCACGCGCATCTTTTATCTTGACGACATGCTGAGCAGGACACCGGGAATGGAGAACCGGGAATGGTACGTATCCACCGATCCCTGGTTCAACAGGTTTCCCTCGGTGCGGACTCTGAAACTCTACAGGGTGCCGGATCAGCAGAAACTCGACAGCCTGCTCACCGCGTCCATCCGCTGCGAGATTGCCGGCAACATATTCAGACCCATACCGCACGGCAAACAAAAAATTTTTTGATGTTTCTGCAATATGTGCTAACTTTGCATAGACTTTCGGCAACGAGATTCGCTGCATCCCCGCGCCGCAGGCAATTCCATAAAGAACAAAAGAAAGGACAAAAGCCAATAATTGAGGCGATTCTTATTCTATATCATAGTGGCGGTGGCGGCAATCGGCATCGCCTACTCGCAAGGCCCTGATCCGAAGGCTCCGGCTTCCCGGCGCGCTCCGGAATCCGACTCTATCGCCACGACGGAGCCGGATTCGTCGCGTCCGTCCGGAATCGACCTGCTGCGGGGCCGGAGTCCACTCGACGGCGACTCCGCCGCCATCGACTCCCTGCACACGGACTCCACACGCATACGCCTCTCGAAAATCGACCGCAGCAAGGTTGACATTGAGTCTACGGTTACTTTCAACGCCAAGGATTCACTCGTGCTCAACGGACTCGACCGCGCTTTCCTTTATGGCGACGGAACCGTTGAATACCAGGACTTCAAGGTGAATTCCGCCAAAATACAGATGGACCTCGATTCAAGCACCGTCTATGCCACAGGCATGCTCGACTCCATAGGGGAACTCACCTCCACTCCCGTGTTCCAGGATAAATCTGGCGAATACGAATCGAAGACCATGAAGTATAACTTCAAGACCCAGAGGGGATACATCACCGAAGTCATCACAGAGCAGCAGGACGGCTACCTCACCGGAGGCAAGGCGAAGCGCACCGAGGATGGAGCTTTCTTCGTGGAAGACGGCAAGTACACCACCTGTGAGGACCACGAGCATCCTCACTTCTACTTCCAGCTGACCAAGGCCAAGGTAAGGCCCAAGAAAGATGTGGTGACAGGCCCCGGCTATATGGTGCTCGCCGATGTGCCGCTCCCGCTCGCGCTCCCCTTCGGGTACTTCCCGTTCTCTGAAAAATACTCCAGCGGAGTCATATTTCCCACCTTCGGCGACGACTTCAACCGGGGATTCTATCTTCGCGACGGCGGTTACTACTTCGCCATCAACGACAACGTGGACCTCGCCCTGCGCGGCGAGATATACACCAAGGGCAGCTGGGGACTCTCGGGACATCTCAACTACGTGAAACGCTATAAGTTCCGAGGCTCCTTCGACATCTCTTTCCTCAACACCGTGACCGGCGACAAGGGAACCCCGGACTACAACAGCATGCGTAACTTCCAGGTGGTGTGGAGCCACTCGCAGGACGCCAAGGCCAACCCGAACCTGAACTTCTCGGCATCGGTGAACTTCGCCACCTCCGGCTACACGCGCAACGACCTCAACTCTTACTACAACCAGAACTTTACGGAAAACACCAAATCATCCACCGTCAACCTCACGTACCGTTTCCCCGGCTCGAAATGGAGTCTCTCCGCCACCGCCAACATAGCCCAGCGCACCCAGGACTCTACCCTGCAAGTATCGTTCCCCAACCTGAACATCACCATGTCGCAGACGGCACCCTTCAAGCGGAAAAGAGCCGCAGGTGCAGAACGCTGGTATGAGAAAATCAAGCTATCCTACTCGGGCCAGTTCCAGAACTCGCTGACCTCGGGTCAGGATGAGTTCTTCAAGAAAAGCCTGATCAAGGACTGGCGCAACGGCATGAGGCATTCCGTGCCCGTCAGCGCCACGTTCTCCCTCTTCAAATACCTCAACGTGTCACCATCCATCTCCCTGAACGACAGGATGTACACCTCCAAAATCAGGCGGCAGTGGGACACGCAGGCGTCGCGAGAGGTGCAGGACACCACTTACGGATTCTACAACATCTTCGACTTCAACCTCTCCATGGGATTCGACACGAAAATCTATGGATTCTGGAAACCGATGAAATTCCTCGGCGACAAGGTGGAGATGATCCGCCACGTCCTCACCCCGACCGTATCGTTCAACTGGAACCCTGACTTCGGAATGCCCGGATGGGGAATCTACGACCACTATACCTATATCGACGCCCAGGGCAACGAGCAGCGCCGCGACTATTCCTACTTCAACCACGGAATCTTCGGCGTGCCGGGCCGCGGACGGCAGGGGGCGGTATCGGTCAACCTCGCAAACAACCTCGAGATGAAGGTGAAAAGCGACAAGGACTCGACCGGAGTCAAGAAAGTGTCGCTCATCGAGAACCTGTCGCTGTCGCAGAGCTACAACTTCGCCGCGGACTCGCTCAGGCTATCCCCTCTGCAACTCAGCGTGATGCTCCGTCTCGTCAAGAACTTCAACCTGAATTTCAACACCACCTGGGACCCCTACTCCTACCGCGTCAACGCCTCGGGGACCCCGGTGCAGGTGGACCGCTACTGCTGGCAGGACCACCGCTTCCTGCAGCTGTCCTCATTCGGCACAAGCTTTTCTTACACCTTCAACAACGACACCTTCCGACGCAAGAAGGATTCCGGAGGTGACAGCCGCGACAACAATGACTTAGGAGATGAGGATGAAGACCAGCCGACCGAGCATGAGAGTTTCGCCGACATGGCCAACGAAAAACGACGCCGAAAACGAGGCGAGGACACCGGTGCAAGCGACTCCGACGGCTACGCCAAGTGGAATTTCCCATGGAGCGTGTCGGTGAACTATTCGGTAAGCTACGGCTACGGCGACTTCAACTATGAGAAGATGCGCTGGAACGGACGATGGACCCAGAACCTGTCGATCAGCGGCAACGTGCGTCCCACGAAAAACTGGAATTTCTCGTTTTCAGCCTCCTACGACTTCCAGGCACACAAAATCGCCTACATGAACTGCTCCATCTCGCGCGACCTGCACTGCTTCACCATGTCGGCCTCGTTCGTGCCCGTAGGCCCCTACAAATCCTATAATTTCCACATCGCCGTGAAATCCTCGTTGCTCAAGGACCTCAAGTACGACCAGCGCTCTCAGACCAACAACGGCGTGCAGTGGTATTGACAAACACATTGACCCAGCCCGGTTTCGCACTTTTTATCGGTTCGGAAAGCCTCGGATTCAAAAAATTTTATTATCTTTGTAAAAATTTGGCAGATGACGACTTCCAACGGCAGCCAATCGCTACAGAATACCCTTGAAATCCTCAAAGGTAGAATCGATGCACTCGTCGCGCGGAACAGAAGCCTCCTACTCCGGATCAGTTCTCTCGAAGAGGAGAACGAAGACCTCCGGAAAAAAGCGGAGGAAGCTTACGCCGAACGCGACCGCGCCCGTCTCGACGCCGAGTTCCTCGCCGTATCGCATGAACTCGCCGACGATGCCGACGACCTCGTTGCCGCACGTCGCCATATAGCCGGATTGATCCGCAACATCGACCGTTGCCTTGAGATTCTCAAGGAATGAAATGAAGGAAGATGAACGACTCGGAAAATATCAAAATGAACCTCAATATAGGCGGTCAGCGAATCACGCAGACCGTCCCGTTCCGGAATCAGGACTTCGTGAGGGATGTCGAAAAAGAAGTCGACAGGCTCTACACCGCTTGGCGCAGAGAGTTCGCGAAGAAGACTGACAAGGAGATCCTCGCAATGGTGGCATATCAGTTTGCCTATTTCTATTGCGAACTTAAGGATGAGTACGCCAAGGCCGCCACACTCGCCGACGAGTGCATTCTGGCCGCGGAGCAAGACCAAGGCTCCTGATTTTTCCATATTGACACCGTTCCATCGTTTTCATTCCTCCGGCACCGACAGGACCGGTCATCTGTTGCCATGCCCTCCATCGCAAAGGCGTAAGTATCAACATGTCTAAAAACGAAAACCTATTATAAAAACTACATTTAATCAGATATGACAGCAATATGGATCATCGTCGCGATAGTCACCCTCGTCATCGGTTACGTTGTGGCTACCGTGATCAGCAAACGTAACGCCGGCTCCCGCGCCAACCTCATCATCGAGGAGGCCAACCGCGAGGCGGGCGTGATAAAGGAAAACAAGCTCCTCAAGGCGAAAGAGGAGGAAATGAAGATCCTCAACGAAGCGGAACGCACCGCCAACCAGCGGATGCAGAAAGTCCAGGCTGCGGAGGCCCGCGCCAAACAGCGCGAGATCCAGCTCAACCAGATTCAGAACGACAACAACCGCCGCAAGAAGGAACTCGACAACCTGCGCAACAATCTCGACAACCGCGAGCAGCTCCTCGAGAGCCGCAGCGCCGAACTGGAGCAGATGCACCGCCAGACCCAGGAGGAACTCGTGAGAATCTCCGGCCTCTCGGCCGACGAGGCGCGCGAGAAGCTGGTGGAGAGCCTCAAGGACGAGGCCAAGACCGCAGCCGCAGGCTACATCAACGACATCATGGACGAGGCGAAGATGACCGCCAGCAAGGAGGCCAAGCGCATCGTGATACAGAGCATCCAGCGCGTGGCCACGGAGACCGCCGTGGAGAACTCCGTGACGGTGTTCCACATCGACAACGATGAGATCAAGGGACGCATCATCGGCCGCGAGGGCCGCAACATCCGCGCCCTCGAGGCCGCCACCGGTATCGAGATCATCGTCGACGATACCCCCGAGGCCATAGTCCTCTCCGGCTTCGACCCCGTGCGCCGCGAGATCGCCCGCCTCGCCCTTCACCAGCTCGTGGTGGACGGCCGCATCCATCCCGCCCGCATCGAGGAGGTTGTGGCCAAGGTCCGCAAGCAGGTCGAGGAGGAGATCATCGAGACCGGTAAGCGCACCACCATCGACCTCGGTATCCACGGACTGCACCCGGAGCTGATCCGTCTGGTCGGCAAGATGAAATACCGCTCCAGCTACGGCCAGAACCTGCTGCAGCACTCCCGCGAGACGGCCAACCTCTGCGCCGTCATGGCTTCGGAACTCGGACTTAACCCGAAGAAGGCGCGTCGCGCCGGACTCCTCCACGATATAGGCAAGGTGCCTGACGACGAGCCGGAACTCCCGCACGCGCTCCTCGGCATGAAACTCGCTGAGAAGTTCAAGGAGAAACCCGACATCTGCAACGCCATCGGCGCCCACCACGACGAGGTGGAGCAGACATCGCTCCTCGCTCCGATCGTTCAGGTGTGCGACGCCATCTCCGGCGCCCGTCCCGGCGCGCGCCGCGAGATCGTGGAGGCGTACATCAAGCGTCTCAACGACCTCGAGCAGCTCGCCCTCTCCTACCCCGGAGTGCTCAAGACATACGCCATCCAGGCCGGCCGCGAACTCCGCGTGATAGTCGGCGCCGACAAGATCACCGACGAGGAGACAGAGAAGCTGTCGGCAGAGATCGCCAAGAAAATCCAGGATGAGCTCACTTATCCTGGTCAGGTGAAGATAACGGTAATCCGCGAAACCCGCTCGATCAGCTTCGCAAAATAAGGGGAATCCGTGGACGCAGACATCAGAAAGAAATATTCCGACAGCGACGATCCGCGCGGGAAACTCCTCGCCACCAACTGGCTCGACGGGATTTCCGACAGCTCGGACTACGACACGGTGGAGGTGACGTTCAAGAACACCCGCAACGGGTTCTTCGTCAACTCCTCCCATCTGCCGCTCAACATCGGCGACATCGTCGCCGTGGAGGCCTCGCCCGGCCATGACATCGGCCGCGTGAGCATGGTGGGGCGACTCGTGTCGCTCCAGATGAAGAAGGCCGGAGTCAAACCGGAGACGGAGCTCAAGCGCGTGTTCCGCCTCGCCACCCAGCAGGACCTCGAGAAGTACAACGCAGCCCGCGCCCGGGAGCACGACACCATGATCCGCACCAGGAAGATAGCCGAGGAGCTCGACCTTAACATGAAGATCGGCGACGTGGAGTATCAGGGCGACGGCGGCAAGGCGATATTCTACTATATCGCCGACGAGCGCGTGGACTTCCGCAAGCTCATCCGCATCCTGGCCGACACGTTCAAGGTGCGCGTGGAGATGAAGCAGATAGGCGCCCGGCAGGAGGCCGGCCGCATCGGCGGAATCGGTCCCTGCGGCCGTCCGTTGTGCTGCGCGTCGTGGATGACCCATTTCGTCTCGGTAGGCACCGGCGCGGCAAGGATACAGGACCTCTCCATGAATCCGCAGAAACTCGCCGGCCAGTGCGCCAAGCTGAAATGCTGCCTGAACTTCGAGACCGACATCTACGCCGAGGCCCAGAAGGAGCTCCCGCCGAAGGATGTGCAGCTCGAGACCAAGGACAACCTCTACTATTTCTTCAAGGCCGACATCCTGGCCAGGACCATTACTTACTCCACGGGCCGCAAGATTCCGGCGAACCTCGTCACCATCAGCACCGACAGGGCGTTCGAGGTGATCGCGCTCAACAAGCAGGGAGTCAAACCCGAAAACCTTGCTCCCGGCTCGAAGGAGGAGGAGCGTCCCGCAGGTTACGTTGACCTCGTGGAGCAGGAAAGCCTCACCCGCTTCGACAAATCGAAGCGAAAGAAAAAGAAGAAACAGCCGCAGAAACCGGAGGGGAAGAAGCAGGGTCAGCCGAAGAGCGAGGGAGCGAAACAGCAGCCGCAGCCTAAGGGTGACGGAGCCAGACAGCAACCACATCCCAAAGGTGAGGGCGCGGAGAAAAAGAACAAGCGCAAACCCAAGAAAAAGCAACCTCCGAAGCAGGCAGAATGAGAAACCAACGGCACGGCATATTCGTTGTATGGTTGTACGGGATGGTGACATTGTTCGCTCTGTCGGCGGGACTGGTTTCCTGCCGGGAGGCCGGCGGCACGGTATGGTCGCGGTTCAGCGACGTGGGCCCGGAGGGGCTTGAGCCGCAGATGCCGGAGACCTTCCGGGTGGAGCCTGCCGATTCGGCGGCTGCACGACAGCTGAAACACCGCATCGTGCTTCACGTGCGCTATCCCCGGAGGGTGACTCCGCCGCCGTTCCGTCTGCTCGTCACCGCTGACTGCGACACCGGCACCTTCTTCACCGACACCGTCACGGTCCGCCCCGGCCGACATGGAGAACAGGCACCCGGCCAAGGCGCACTCGGTGTCCTCGAAATCACCGACACCGTAATAGAGAACTTCAGCCTTCCTCCGGGATGGACCGAATTCTCGGTATCGTCGCTCTCTCCGGCCGCCGATACCAAGGGGCTCTCGTCGATAGGTCTTTCGCTGGAGCGTATGTGACTTCCGGCATTGAGCGGTGGAGCCTACAGACGGTATGCCGTTTTGGCCCGCATTATTAAAAGTTAATAATAAACTGATAGATAAGTTTCTATATGTATTTCCCTCTTCTACTTCCGGAATCGGAATCTGAGTTGAATCTCCGCGTGGCAAAAGCTCGCAAGGCCATGGAAGCCCATAAGCTCGAGGCCATGCTTATCGTGTCATCGGCCAACATGTTCTATTTCGCCGGCGGCATCTTCAACGGCTATATCTGGCTCTCGCTGACTGACGGCCCGATCTTCTTCGTCGTGCCGCCGCTGAAGACCGACAGCCCTCTCAGCCGGAGCATCCGCAAACCGGAACAGATTCCGGCATTGCTCGCCGACGAAGGCATCAGGATACCGAAGCGCGTGGGTCTCGAGTTCGACGACCTGCTCTATACCGAGGTAAAGCGCCTCTCGGGACTCTTCCCCGACTCGGAGATTGCCGACGCATCGGTAGCTATGCGCGAATGCCGCGCCGTGAAGACCCCTTACGAGCTTAAGGTGATGCGTGAGGATGGCCGCAAACAGGCCGCCGTCTATTCGCGCATACCTCACTGCTATCAGGAGGGGATGACCGACCTGGAGTTCCAGATAGAGATCGAGCATGTGCTGCGCCGCGAGGGATGTCTCGGATTTCCCCGCGTGGCGGGACGCCGCATGGAGATAAACCTCGGCTCGGTGCTCGCCGGTGAGAATGCCGACGAACCCTCGCCCTACGATTTTTCGATGGGTGGAGCCGGAGCCGACCCCTCGCTGCCTGTCGGCGCGTCGGGAACCATCATGCACCCCGGCATCGCGGTGATGGTCGACATGAACGGAGGTTTCAACGGTTATCAGACCGACATGACGCGCGTATGGAGCATCGAGGGCCTGCCGAAGCTTGCCTACGACGCCCACCGCTGCTCATGCGACATACTTCGAGACCTTGAGAAATTCGCCCGCCCCGGCGTGGAGATAGGCGAGCTTTACCGGCGCGCCCGCCGTCTCGCCGAAGACGCGGGCCTCAGCGAGTATTTCATGGGACATAACCATCAGGTGAAGTTCATCGGCCACGGCGTGGGCATCCAGCTCAACGAGATTCCGGTGATTATGGAGCGCAACCGCGGTCTGCTCGCCGAAAACATGACAATAGCCATAGAACCGAAATTCGTCCTTCCCGGCGTCGGCGCCGTGGGCGTGGAGAACACCTACATTGTGACTCCCGACGGACTGGAGAACATCACTCCGCTGGACGAAGACATACATGAACTGTAAAGACATTCACTGACTGTAAAATGAATTTGGCTTCCAGTCTGAAGCACCCTGTGTTCCGGCACATAGGCCAGGTGGCCGACGCGATGGGCCGCGAGGTCTATGTGGTCGGAGGCTACGTGCGCGACATATTCCTCGACCGGCCCTCGGTCGACATCGATTTCGTAACCGTCGGAAGCGGCATCGAGCTGGCCACAGCTGTGGCCGAGAGCCTCGGCCGCGCCAAGCATCTTGCCGTATACGCCAGCTACGGCACGGCGCAGGTGCGTCACGGCGACCTCGAGCTCGAGTTCGTCGGCGCCCGGCGTGAGTCATATTCCCGCGAAAGCCGCAATCCCATCGTGGAGGACGGAACTCTCGAAGATGACCAGAACAGGCGCGACTTCACCATCAACGCCATGGCCATCTGCCTCAACGAGGGGCGGTTCGGCGAACTCGTCGACCCGTTCGGAGGCGTTGCCGACATCGAGGCGCGCATAATCCGCACCCCTCTCGACCCTGACATCACTTTCTCCGACGACCCGCTACGCATGATGCGGGCCATCCGCTTCGCCACCCAGCTCGGCTTCAGGATCCATCCCGAGACCCTCGAGGCAATCTCGCGCAACAGCGGCCGCATCGAGATCATCACCAAGGAGCGCATCAACGATGAACTGTCGAAGATAATCCGCTCCCCGCGCCCGTCGGTCGGCTTCAAGCTCCTCGACCGCACGGGACTTCTCGACCGGATCTTCCCTGCCCTTGCCAAGCTCAAGGGAGTGGAGATTCAGGACGGCAAGGGACACAAGGATAATTTCAACCATACGCTGCAGGTGCTCGACAACGTAGCCGCGAAGAGCGACAACGAGTGGCTCCGCTGGGCCACACTGCTGCATGACATAGGCAAACCGGCCACCAAGCGCTACGATAATCGGTTGGGGTGGACGTTCCACAACCATAACTATGTGGGTGAGAAGATGATACCCGGCATATTCCGCCAGATGAAGCTTCCGATGAACGAGAAGATGAAGTATGTGGCTAAGATTGTGGGTCTCCACATGCGTCCGCAGTCGGTAGGCGAAAGCGGAGTGTCGGATTCCGGAGTGCGCCGGCTTATCACCGATGCCGGTCCGGATCTCGAGGACCTGATGACTTTGGCCGAGGCAGATATCACCTCGAAGAATCCGGCAAAGGTACGCCGTCAGCTCGACGGCTTTACCCGTCTGCGTGAGCGCATGGCGCAGATCAACGATGCAGACGAACTCCGCAACTGGAAGAACCCGGTCAACGGCAACGAACTGATGGAACACTTCGGCCTCCCGGCGGGCCGCTGGATTCAGGGCATAAAGAAAGCAGTGAAAGAAGCCGTGATGGAAGGCACCATCCCCTACGACCACGACGCAGCCTGGACCTACGCCCTCTCCATCGCCGACAACTACATCGGCAAGGAGGAGTAACCGGTCTTTTTCATTGATTTTTCTTGTTTTTCGGGTAGGCTCTTTTGTCGCGCATCTTACTGCGGATAAGGTCCAGCTCGGCCATTGTGTCGAATTTGGCTTTGTCGAACAGGCTGCGGATCTCAGCGGTGTATCCTAATGCCATGGCTAATTTCACGAGTGAATCGAAAGCGATAAGACCTTTCTGTTCGAAACGGGCCACGGTAGAGAGCGGTACTCCCGACAGCTGGGAGATGCGCTGCCGGGTGATATTCTTCTCCACCCGACGCTTGCGGAAATTCTCCGCCACCTCCCGCGAGATATCCTCCGCATTATCGAGAGTGAACCCCTCCAATAATGCTAAAAAGTTAGCACTATTACTGTCAAACATACCAATACTACCATTATTTTGCTACAAATATAACAAATAAATCCGACACTTACAAATAGAAAAATGCCCCGGATGGACATGTCCCGGGGCAGAGAGGAGATAATTTAAATATTTAGAGTTTAGAAGCGGCCTTTGTTATGCGTTGAGCAAGATCCTCGAGAGAATCCTTCAGCTAAAAGGCGATTACATCAGCGTGTCCGCTGAATAGTTACTGATTTTTTGTATCATTAGGTAAAATATTATATATTTGCAGAAATATAAAAAAACTAAATCTTATGCCTAATAATACAAAGGAAACTAAACCTAATAACTCTTCTGATTTAGAGTGGTGGGAATATCTTATTCCTGGATATAATACTTATCGTGTCATAGAACATCTTACAGATAAATATGGCAAACCTGCAAAAATGGCAGCAGATGATGTTATTGATAATAATATTAGAAGACCTATTAGAACAAAATTAGGATTAAGTAATCGTAGAACATTAACTGAACGTAATTTTGATAATAGGTATCTAAATGAATTAAGACTCATAACAGATTCTACAATAGTTCGTTAAAAAATGGAATATAGGCTAAGCGGCATCAGTCGCCAAGCC
>CAJUBC010000042.1 GCA_910584545.1 uncultured Muribaculaceae bacterium
TCAAACGCAAAAACAAAGGAATACGATGAAACGGATTTCCATGACAGCAGCGTTGCTGCTGACCATAGCAGCCGGCATGGCGGCCGCGACTCGCGCGCGCGGAGGCATTTCGTATGATGCCACGGATCTGCGCGTGCACGACGGCAATCTGCTGGTGACGATACTTTTCAAACTCGATTCGCTCAACCTCGACACCGACCGCCAGCTTTACTTCACTCCCGTGGTGGAGGATGGAGCGGGCAACGACGAGGTGCTCCCCTCTCTGCTTGTGAACGGGCGCAACATGCATTACGCATACCGCCGCGGCTCGCTGCGGAAGACGGAGCTTCGCGAACACAACATCGGACAGGAGGTACGCCGCATGAACGGACGTCCACAGACCGTCGAATACCGCGCCTCGGTTCCCGCCGACAGCTGGATGCTCTCGCAATCGGCGGCCATCCGCGTGGTGACCGACACCTGCGGCTGCGGCGTGCGCAGCGGCCGCAACCTCGGCAACCCGTTGCTGATGTGCCTGAACCCTGCGCCGAAGATGCGCACGGTGTTCATCACCCCGGAGGTTACTCCGCTCCCCGTCATAGCCCACGAGGGGAAGGCCCGCGTGCAGTTCGAGGTCGACAAGACCGAGCTCCATGCCGAGCCCTACCGCTGCCGCAACGGCCAGCGCATCGACAACCGCGCACAGCTGCGCGTCATCGACGACTCCGTGAAGTACGCACTATCCAACCCCGACGTGGAGATCGCCTCCATAGGTGTGTGCGGTTACGCATCGCCGGAGTCTCCTTACCTGCATAACGAATACCTCTCCACCAACCGTTCGCGCGCTCTGGCCGAATATCTCGGCGCGAAATACAATCTTCCCGCCGACAGGAGCACCTACAGCTCGGTGGCGGAGAACTGGGGAGAGTTCCGACAGATAGTCGACACGGCAAGCGCGCTCACCGCCCAGCAGAGACGCGACCTGCTCGCGCTGATCGACCGCCCCACCTACGGACCGTCGGACTTCGACGCCAAGGAGCGGGAGCTGAAGAGCGACCCGAAATTCGCCAAACTCTACCGCGACGTGATCCTGCCGAAATGGTTCCCGACACTCCGTGCCACCACATTCGTGATCAACACGCGCCTGAAGCCGATGAGCGACGAGCGCCTCGCCGAGGTGATGGAGAAGAATCCGCAGATGATGTCGCTCAACCAGATGATGCGCGTGGCAAGACTTTATCCCGAAGGCAGCGAGAAGTTCAACCGCGCCATCGAGACCGCGCTCAAGTATTATCCCGACGACAGGACGGCCAACCTCAACGGAGCCGTGGCGGCGATCCAGCGCGGCGATTTCGACGAGGCAAACAGACTGCTTGATAAAGCCGGCGAAACACCGGAGGCATACAACGCCCGGGGCGTGATCGCCACCAACAGCGGCGACTTCAGACTCGCCCGAGAACTGTTCCTCAAAGCCGGAGAACTTCCGGAAGCGATCAAAAACCTCAATCTCCTTGATTGAACTGAAATAAATAACAAAAACATAACAATTTCAAAGAATGAAAAGCATTATCAAGTATTCGTTCGCGCTTGCAGCGACGGCCATGATGATGACCGCATGCTCCAGCGATGAACCCGCGACTCCCGACAACGGTTTCGTACCCGGGGAGAGCGCGTATCTCAACGTGCAGCTGCGCACCACCGACGACCTTACCCGCGCCGGCGAAGGGACTGACATCACAACTCCTCCTACCGAAGGCTTCGAGGATGGAACCGGCAATGAGAGCACGGTAAGCTCCGCTTATTTCTACTTCTTCGACGCCAACGGCATCTATGTCGGCCAGTCGAACATCTGGGGTGGCAAAGCTTCCGGCGAAAATCCCAACATCGAGTTCAAGAGCAACAGCGTTGTCGTTCTCGACAACCTGAAGGGCAACTCCTATCCTACCTATATGGTGACTGTGCTCAACGGCACTCCGTATCCTAACTCCGATCTCGGCGGCAAGACTCTCGCAGAATTCAGCCGAGACCTCACCAACTGGGGAACCAACGCCGCAAACGGCTTCGTGATGGCTACCACCAGCTACTTCGACGCATCCGGCACCGACAAGAATCACGTAGACTTCGGAGCTGGAAACATTCCGACATACTACGCGACCAAGCTTGACGCAAGCAACTTCGCACAGTCCGAAGAAGCGGCTCTCGCCACCGTACCGGCAGTAGTATATGTGGAGCGTCTCGCAGCCCGCGTGAAGCTCACAACTCCCAGCGGCAAAGACACGTTCCCCATCGATGTCACAGTGATGGGTGCTGACAAGGACAATCCTTCGCTCGGCACAGGCGAGACCTCCGCAGGAACCAAACTCCAGGTGAAGATCCTCGGCTGGTATCTCAACGGCGTACAGCAGAACTCCTATCTGCTCAAGCAGTTCGGAAGCTGGACTTCGGCGGCAAGCCTTACTGACGTAAACAACTGGGCATGGAACGTTCCCGGCTACCACCGCAGCTTCTGGGGCCAGGGTGTGAAGTACGGCGAACTGGCTGACACAGACCTTCTCTACTATACATGGGAAGGCGCTTCCAACAAGGGAATAGGTGAAGTGGCTTACTGCAACGAGAACACCACGAACAAGACAAACCTGACCGTGCCCGGAAACGCCAACCCCAACCAGCAGCTCCTCACATCGGTTGTGGTCAAGGCCGAGGTTCAGTATGCCGACGGAGAAAAGGCGGGACAGGCAGTTGATATGGTAGAGCACAACGGAGTATACTTCGAGAAGACAAGCTTCCTCAAGTATATCCTCGGTATCGCCAACACCAAAGGCCAGCTCAACTACTACACAAGGACCGGAAATGAGACAGACGGCTATACCTATACTCAGGTTGGTCCCGCATACTTCCAGCTCGCCGGTAACAATAACCACGTGTATGTAAAGAAAAGCTCTACATTCCCCGCAAATAGCCAGCTCTGGATGAAGGGCGCCGACGGCAAGTACACACAGACGGGTGTCGATGCATCGGGCCTCGACGATCAGCTCAAGGCCATCAACGCCAGCGACAAGACCACGGCGTTCACCGGTGGCGCGATGTACTACAACATCCCCATCCGGCACCTCAACACCATTACCCGGGATGCCGACAAAAAGCTTACCGCATATTACGAAGGCAGCTACGGTGTTGTCCGCAACCACGCTTACACTGTCAACATCACCAGCGTGAAGCGTCTCGGCTACGGTGTGTTCAACAAGGACTCCGAGAATATCAAACCGACTCCCACTCCTCCTGAGGATCCCAACTGGTTCCTCGGAGCCACAATCAACGTCCTGAGTTGGAAGATCGTGACTTCCAACGTGGAACTCTGATGACACGGAACGCACATTCCTAATTTCATCATAATCCCAGTAATCTCGGTGCGGGTCCTGACCGGCCCGCACCGAACCAGACCGGAGTGTTGCTCCGGAAACTCTCCTACAAAGCACCTAACAGAAGTGACAATGACTCTTACAGCAACGATATTCAGGAAATTATTCGGACATGCGGGTAAAGCGGCCCTCTTTGCCATGGCCCTGACTCTCACGGCATGCGACAGCATGATCTATGACCATGACGACGATTGCGACCCCGTCTACAAGGTCCGCTTCCGTTACGACTACAACCTCAAGAAAGCCGACGCATTCCCAAGCGAGGTGAATGCAGTGACCCTCTACGTGATAGACCCCGCCACCGGTGAAGTGGTCTGGCAGAAGACAGATGACTCCGAGGCCGTGCGTCAGGAGGGATACATGATGGACATCGAGGGACTGGAGCCGGGCGACTACAAGCTGCTTGCATGGGCCGGCGACGGCCATAACGGCTCGCCGCATTTCACGATGGGCACCGGCACACACGACCATCACCTCACAGCGCGCATCAACCGCGCCGAGGGCGGCATAGTCAACACCGACCTGCACCGTCTATACAAGGACCTCGATTTCGAGTATGAGACGAGGGAGTTCCCGAAGTCATGGGGCACACATGTGCAGACCGTCCGGCTGATGAAGAACACCAACGACATCCACGTGGTGCTCCAGCATCTCAGCGGCGAACCGGTGGACCCGAATCTCTTCACCTACGAGATAGAGGAGGCGAATGGCTCGATGGACCACACCAACCAGTTGACCGACGACGAGACGCTCACCTACCGTCCCTGGCGCGTGCGCGCCGGACTCGCTACCGGTTTCGTTCCTGAAACCATAGAGGAGTCGAAATTCTCGTGTGCCATAGCCGACTTCACCGTCGGCCGCATGATGGCGGCCCGCAAGATGTGGCTAACCATCCGCAAGAAAGAGCAGCCGGCCGAGAGTCGCGCCGCCAACCAGGATGACAACTTGGTGGCCCGCATACCGGTGATCGACTATTCGCTTCTGGTGAAGGGCCATTACGAGAACATGCCCGACCAGGAGTACCTCGACCGTCAGGATGACTACTCGATGGTGTTCTTCCTCGACGACGACATGCGCTGGATCAACGCCTACATCTATGTCAACGCATGGATGGTGGTTCCTCCGCAGGATACCGAGATGTAAGTACAGAAATGTAAATCTAAGGAAGGATTTGTATAAATGAAAAAAACAAGGATTGACATATTAGCCCGTATCGCTGTGCTTCCGGCATTGGTTCTGCTGATGTCGCTGGCTGGTTGCGGCCTTGTCTTCGACGAGGATGAGAACCGCACCTCTGCTGACGGTATGGCCACGCTGATCCTCCACATAGCCACAAGCCGCGAGGGGACCGCCTCCCTGTCCGGAGGCTCCTCCACGCCATCGCCGGGGGCGAAGAATACGCGGGGAGTGACAGTCAACACCGGCGACTACAACAAGCCGCAGGCCGGCGAACTGATGCGCACCCTGCGCGTAATCATCGCCAACGGCGCCGGTCAGGTGGAGCACAATCTCTTCTTCGACAATCTCGGGGGCGAGATCAACGACGGCAACGGCATAGACCAGGTGAAGACCACCGACCAGGTAAAGGTGATCGGCAATGACCGCAAGACCATCTATCTGATAGCCAACGAAGGAGCGATCACACTTGAAGGCGATGAGCCAGATGCCTCGAAGCTGCTCGGTTCTTTCACCACCGGCACCGACATCGACGAGGCGGCGATGAAGTCGCTCGTCCTCATGGCCGACAAACATAAAGCGGACTGGAACGACGATACCAAGCGGCTACTCCCGATCACCAATATCGAATACTTCGACGTAGGTAAACCATACGAGGAACCTTACACGGCAAATCTGTTCGTACACCGCGCTGCGGTGAAGTTCACGTTCCTCTTCAACAACGAAACCAATCTCCCGCTGAGCCTTGACTCCATCCTGCTGATCGGGGACTCGGACCGCGAGTTTCTCTTCCCCAACGCGGACGGCTATACGGATTACGACAAGCCGGACAACATGTACCGTCCCACGGTATACCACACGCCGGCGGGAACCAATTTCCGTCAGGCGCGCGAAAAGATGGGGTTCGATATTCCGTCGAAGCAACCCGGTTTCAGGGTACCCCGCTCCCTCTATTTCACCGAGGGCTCGAGACTTCTCGGCACCCATATCCAGGGTAAGGAGACCATCGAGGATGTCTACAAGGTGGCGGTTGTGATCAACGGAGTGCGTACCCCATGGCGCAAGCTCGACTGGTTCTATCCCGAGAACCCGACAGAGATGAAGGAGATGACAGACATCCCACGCAACACGCACGTCGTGGTGCAGTTCACGCTCACCCCAAGAGGATTGTCGGCAGTGGCCTGTGTCCAGCCGTATGCGGAACAGAAAGTGGCTCCATTCTTCGGACTTGAGAGAGACAAAGACGGCAACCTTATCAGATGGCACGAGGACGACGGCACATTCTGGGCCGACAATCCCCGTTACGGCATCGATGGCGACACCCGACAGTATATCCATGAAGACATCGACGGCGATGAAATCATCAAGAGATTCGAGGACGGTTCTTTCTACTGCGTGGAGCGTATTTACCGCGATTGGATTCACGGGGATGACGAGCAGGATTCAGAGTATTATTTTGAAAAAGACCGAGCCGGAGGCAATATGATCATCATACGCAACAATACCAATGTAGATGATGACCGCATCGTGCATAAATCGCCTTCGGACCATCCGAAGGACCATCCGGTAAGCGAGAGACCCCTCTTCGTAAAACTTACCGCGGCGTTCCACAAACGAAACGGGTACACGGACAAGACTCCTGTCGGCTGCCACATGATGGTGACATTCGACGCAAACGGGGTTGCCACGTTCTCGCGTCTCGATGCCGCAGGCGACTCGATAGTACAGGCCAACGGCTACCAGTTCAAGGGGGAGGAATCTATGGACAAATGGACCAATACCTATCTGGTGAAGCACAAGACGGGCACGGACCCGGAAGGCAATGACATATTTGTATTGCAGCTTAAATACCGCACCGGGAAAATACTTATAGACAATTATACCGCAGCGACAGCAGCTGCGTTTGTAAGGCCATCTGAAGAAGAACTGGAAAGATAGTGATAGTATACAAAATGAAGAGCATATCGAAATATCTATATATAGCTATTGTCGCGCTGCTCTCGTTCAGCACGGTTTCATGTGTTGACGACCTGCTCGACGATCCGGGATTCATTCCCGATGGAGAGACCGACCTTACCGTAGAAGTGGATTTCACTCCTTTCTCCGCTATGGAGGTACGGTCGTTCCAGACCAACGTGCCAGGCAATCATCTTTCGAATATAGACGACCTGCTGGTGCTCATCTACGACAGCAACGGAGAAATCCTTCCCGGGGAGGACGGTTACCGCTACTTCACCAGAAGCGAACTTACCATCCATCCGGTAAAAAGAGACTCGCTTTCGGCCTCGAACAGAAACCCGGCCGAGGCGGAGACACAACGCGCGACCTTCACGCTTAAAAACATGTCGTACGGACGCTACTATATGTATGCGCTTGCCAACATAGGGAAAGTGGGCAGCGACGGTGTCCGCGGCTCTTCGCTTGATGCGATGCGGAACAGTTTCGCCGGACAGTATGATACTGTTGAGGACCTGCTCGCCATCTCGGTAGACTGGGATAATTCCAACGTACTCAACAACAGCCAGATGTTCGGAGTTTTCACCGATGGCCGAGGAAGTGCCGTCAGCACGCCTGACAATGACGATCCGGATTCCAATCCGCTCTACAGAACCATCACCATCAACCGTCCCGACATAATGTGTCATTCCTGGCTGCGCCGCTGCGCGTCGAAAATCACTATCGATTTCGATGGTTCGGGGCTGCTTGAAAATACTTATGTCTATTTCAAACAGGCCACAGTGCACGACATAGCCAAGAGCTGCAAGCTTGGTATGCGCAACCAGATCAAATCAGAATCGGAGATGATCAGGAACCGAGGCAATCATTACGGAGACTATCCTCATGACAACTACCGTCCCGACGGAAACGGCACACGCATACTCTACTCGCAGGAGTCCGATTACCTGAAATGGCCACATGTCGCAAAAGGTCAGAATTCACTGCATGAATTTACAGACGGCCTCGGCAACAAGGTCAGCGATTATCATTCCGAGACAGCACCGGCACTTTATCTCTTCGAGAACATGCAGGGAAAAGGCACAGAGGGTGTGAATGACAAAGAGATGAAGCCCGGTGACTATCCCGACCAGACGGTTGACGGCAAGGATGAGGAGAAAGACAACATGCAATATGGAAGTTACATAGAGGTCGAAGGCTATTATGACTATCACACGTCTCTGGAATCTTCCAAGGGTCATATTTTATACCGCTTCATGCTGGGGAAAGACACGAAAATAAACTTCGACACCGAGCGCAACTATCACTACAAGCTGACGCTGAAAGTACGCGGCAAAGGAAACGATTACGACTGGCACATAGAGTATCAGGAAAAAGAAGGATTCCAAATCAGAGACCCCTATTTCATCTCATATCTTTATAACCATTCCTCCACAATCCCCTTCAAGTACACTCCGGCGGATCCTAACTGGGAAGTGTATAAGGTAGAGGCTGAAGTGGTAGCTAATAACTGGTGGCCTGACGGAGACGAGGATTATGCAAACAATGCCGTAAAAGAACAGGCGCCTCGAAAATCAGGAGGCTATAACTACAGCCTTGTAGATGATTTCGAAGGCAATAACACAACTGTCACTGACCAGAACGGCAGGAAGCGAAATAAATATCTCGGAAACGGATTCCTTTCCCTTTGGGAAGCGGATAAGACAAACCTTACAACTTCTGATACCGGAGGAAACTGGGGTTATAGCGATCCGAATAATAAGTCGATGAATGATGACCATTATTACGGAATAAACGGCAAAGGGAATGGGCTTGACCGTGGCAGAAGGGTTTATTACTTCGATGGAAATAAGGAAGATCTCTCCCAAGACCCCTCCAATAACGGAAAAGAATCCTATAAGATGAGGATTGACCCGGCGACTGGCGGATACGACATAAGCATTCCTATGTTCACAAGAGCTAAAAACCTTGTGAAGACTACATCATATACCGGAAGTAATCCGTTCATGGGTCATACGAGAACCGCTTTCATCCGCATCACAGTGTTTTTGAGGGATAAAACGACAAAACAACATGTCAATACCGATAAGCAGATTGTACGCGTTGTCCAAGTGAAGCGTGTCGTGAATCCCACCGGTCTCTATAGGTCAGCAGGAAACAATGATTCCTTTAAAGTCGATCTCTTGGAGCTTGAGAGTGCATATGGAACCAATTTCAATGCAATAATTTCCAGAGGTCCGTGGCTGGCTGAAGTTCTCGGTCCGGATGATTTCATCAAGCTGAACGGACGGCATAAGGTTATCCGCGGTTCAACAGACACGCCGATCTCTTTTGACATCAATTTCAACAAAATGAACCTTGACAATACTGTCAGAAGCGCCGCAGTGCGCATAAGGTATAACAACTATACATGCGTACACATTATTCTCGTACGGCAGGGTTATGCACCTCAGGAACTTGCAGGTACAAAATGGAGGATATCCAATCTACGCCACAATGACCTCGCATCAACAGATTTTGACCCACGTGACGAAGGTTCATTATTCAAACGTGGAAATATAAATGACGCTATCCACCCAGTAAATAATATACACAACAACAGCGTTGGAATTCCCTCATCTTTCCCTACCGGCACGCAAAGTTTCTATCTTAGCGCCTCTAATGGAAATCCCGCTGCGACCAAAACCTCTTGGACCGATTTTGATGGAGGAAGTAATTTCCCTTCATCGTCAAACGTAGTGGAGATGACTGATTTTGACAAACTCTATACAAATCCTCATATTGAATTCGCTTTTGGAGTATTATATGCTGATGGCGCTACCAGAACAGCTTCCAATATCGAAGATGCATACGGATATTATTATGGTGATGCGGATTGTGGTAAAAGAGGCATGAGAGGATTATTCGCATATTATTGGAATCCGGGCGGTGATGACGGATTCAACAATGACAAAGAAAACAATGCAAGAAGTATTTTCTTCCCTTTGGGCAGATCCGGTTATGGACATCGTCGGACCAATGACGTAAAAAATGAAACCGGAATCTTAAGATATTCCTGCGGACGAATCGCCAATTTCCCCAGCGACATGGTGTTGTATTCTCCTCTGTTTTATGATTTGTATATGAGACAGGGAGCCATATACTGGGCTAAATCCAAGATTTCAGGAGGGACAATTCATGATTCAGCCACGGGAGATGTTATTGCCGGCAATGATAACGGAGTAGGCCTTGATATTAACTTTTTCTCATACGATGTTAATTACATATCCGAGACCAACGTTTATAAACCAGACAATGCCAGTGCAAAATCGGATGCCTGCTTCGTGCGGCTGAAAGCCAATTAATATTGACTATAATCGATTTTAATATTCCGATGCTCCGCAACGCCAGTCCCGATGCGGAGCATCGGTGTCATTAGCCGATGGCTTGCGGGTTACAAGCCCGCAAGGAATGAAATCAGTCGGCAATCAGTCCGCCCTGGGATGGTTTTTCCGAATTTTTTCGCTAATTTTGTATTCAGAACAATTCTCTTTTGTGTTTTATGGGAAATGCGGAACGGACCGCGCTGTTCGCGGGGTCTTTCAATCCTTTTACCATCGGACATGAGTCCGTGGTACATCGGGCTCTATGCCTCTGCGACCGACTGGTGATCGCCATCGGCCACAATATCGGCAAGGAGTCCCGGGCCGATATCCCGGAACGGGTGCAGCGCATCGCTGCCATCTTCCGCCACGATCCGCGCATATCGGTGCGCGAGTACACCGGCCTTACCGTGGATTTCGCGCGCGGCATAGGCGCGGATTTCATGGTGCGCGGGGTGCGCTCCGTGGCTGATTATGAATACGAGCGCAACCTCGCGGACGTGAATCTCTCCATCTCCGGCATCGAGACCGTATTCCTCCCCGCCCTGCCGCAACTGAGTTTCGTTTCCTCCTCTATGGTGCGCGAACTTCAGGCCAACGGCCATGACGTGTCGCGGTACCTTCCCTCGCCGTCATCCAAATCAAAAGACAAGGATGCAGCCGATAATTCATAGACCCTTGAATTATGAAGAAATTATTACCGCTGTTGGCCGCGACAGTCCTCGCGGCGCTGCTGGCGGCGCAGGATGTGACGCTGCCGCCTTCGCAAAAGCTCCGCATCGCGGAAGCCGCCATATCGCAGTTCTACGTCGATTCAGTCGACGAGGAGAAGATCGTGGAGTCGGCCATCAAGAGCATGCTCGAGACCCTCGACCCCCATTCCGCCTATTCCAACGCCGAGGAGACACGCGAGCTAAACGAACCGCTTGCCGGCAATTTCTCCGGCATCGGCATCACATTCAACATGAACAATGACACGCTCTATGTGCTCCAGACCGTGGCCGGGGGCCCTTCCGAGCGGGTAGGTCTTCTTGCCGGCGACCGCATCATCGCGGTTAACGACACGGCGATAGCAGGCGTGAAGATGAAGAACAGCGCAATCATGAAGCGTCTGCGCGGTCCGAAAGGAACCGATGTCAACGTGCGCGTGCTCCGCAAGGCGGCCGGCGCCTCCGACACCATCGACTTCCGGATCACCCGCGCCGACATTCCTATCTACAGCGTGGACGCCGCCTATATGGTGGATGACAAGACCGGCTATATCCGCCTCAACAAGTTCGCAGCCGAGACCCGCAAGGAGATGGAGACAGCCCTGCGCGACCTGCGCCGCAAGGGCATGGACCGCCTTATCCTCGACCTCACCGACAATGGCGGAGGATACCTGAACGCCGCCGTGGAGATCCTCGGAGAACTTCTCGACCCGGGCCAGCTGACAGTCTACACCGAGGGCCGGATGTCGCCACGCTTCGACCATGAGGCACGGCCTTACGGCATAGACCCGCTCTTCAACAAGGGACGCGTGGCGGTGATGGTGAACCAGTACAGCGCGTCGGCCTCGGAAATCACCTCCGGAGCAATCCAGGACTGGGACCGGGGCGTGGTGGTGGGTCGCCGCACTTTCGGCAAGGGCCTCGTACAGCGTCCGTTCCCATTCCCCGACGGATCCATGATGCGGCTCACGATAGCGCATTATTACACGCCTACGGGCCGCGATATCCAGAAACCGTACACCAAGGGGGAGCAGAAGGAGTATGCCCACGACATCATCGACCGCCTCAAGAGCGGCGAGCTGATGCATGCCGACTCCATCAAGTTCATCGACTCGCTTAAGGTCAACACGCTGAAACTTAAGCGTCCCATCTACGGCGGCGGTGGCATCACTCCCGATGTGTTCGTTCCGCTCGACACCACGGCCTTCACGAAATACTACCGCGACGTGATGGCCAAGGGCGCCATCAACCGCTATACCATCCGGTATGTGGACGGCCACCGCAAGGAGATCGCCTCCAGCTACAAGACCGACACCGATTTCGTGAAGGATTTCGAAGTGACTCCGGAAATGCTCGCCGACCTCTACGCCATGGCCGAGAAAGATGGCGTGAAGCCGGACCCCGAGCAGCAGAAACAGAGCGAACCGGTATTCAAGATGATCCTTAAGGCCCTCATAGGCCGTGACATCTACGACAACGCCACTTATTTCAAGGTTTACAACACTTTCGACCCGATATTCCGCAGAGCTTTCGAAATCATCAATTCGAAGGAATATGACCGTATCCTCTCTCCCGGCTCCTGACGGCAGCCGGCAAAGAGACAGAAAACGTCCTAAGACCCAAAATGAAACAGTCCGTACTGATTCTCGCACTTCTGCTTGCCGCCACGGCGATACAGGCCGCGTCGACAGAATGGCACCCCGGTCTGTCATATGCCGCGCGCAACCGCTTCAAGGACATGGAAGAACTCGAGCGACAGTCCTTGGAAGCCGATTCCTTATTCGTGGAACGGCGACGCGCAAGAGCTCTTTTCGACAGCATACCCTCCATGCGGAAATCCCCGACTCCGGTCAACCTCATCCATGCTCCAAGGGTACTTAAACAATACCGCAGTGTAAGAAAGCCCGGATTCAGGATGTATTTCCCGGACGAGTTCATCGCCCAAAGGGTATGGAGTGAATTGGCCGAATGCGCAGGCATTGCCAATCATGACCGCGACCTGGCGTTGATTCTGAGACAGTATGCCGAAGTATCAGGGATGCCCGCTCATAGCGTGGTGCCGGATTCACTCATGCGTTACGTAACCGATGCCGATCTTCCGCCCCGCGATTCGCTGACGGTCGCTTTCGGCGACATCACACCCGCATGGCTCTCCGAGGCCATGACGGCTTACAGCAACCAGCGCGACTTTATCTTCACCATGATGATGGAGAATCCCGCCAACGTGGAATACGCCTACTGGAAGCTGCCGGTACCTCCCACCCTTCCTGAGGAGGATTTCAGTTTCCGGGGACTGTTCAGCAAATATCGCCCTGACGTGAATGTGGGTGACGCGGTGATTACGGAAGCTGAGATAGAAAAGGTGAACTGGCTTCACAATTTCAACATCTCGCTCCAGCTCTCGCAGGCCTACATATCCAAAAACTGGTATCAAGGCGGCAACGACTACCTCGCGATCCTCGGCAATTTCCTATGGGACGTGCAGCTCAATACGGTCTATCACCCAAAGATGATGTTCCAGAGCACTCTTTCTTATAAGTTGGCGCTCAACTCCCAGAGGGATGACCTCTACCACAAGTATTCGGTATCGCAGGATCTGTTCCAGTACAACCTGAAGACCGGTTACAAGGCAAGCCACAACTGGTACTACACCTTTCTGGCGCAGTTCAAGACACAGATGCTCAACAGCTATCCGGCCAATTCGATGACGAGAACCGCGGCTTTCCTCTCGCCGGGGGAACTCAACCTCGGTCTTGGTATGACCTATACGAAGGAAACCGGGAAAAAGAACCTGAAGATCGGAATCTCCATCTCGCCGCTCTCCTACAACCTCAAGACCTGCATCGACTCCATGGTGGACGAGACCACTCTCGGCATCGAGGAGGGGCACAGGATCAAGAACGAGATCGGTAGCAACTCGGAGGTGAATCTGTTCTGGCGGATATGGGACAACATCACCTACACAACCCGCCTCTTCCTCTTCACCGATTACAAGACATTCCTGGGCGACTGGGAGAACACCCTCAATTTCCAGTTCAACCGCTTCTTCTCGACCCAGCTCTACATGCATCTCCGCTATGACTCGGGCTCAGATCCGGCTGTGGCCCCACGCTGGAACCGCTGGATGATGAAGGAGATACTTTCCGTGGGACTTTCCTATACATTCTCTACCAAAGGCTGACAATCAGCCAATTCACCCTAACATCCCTCCTT
This sequence comes from uncultured Muribaculaceae bacterium, assembly GCA_910584545.1. Taxonomy (GTDB): domain Bacteria; phylum Bacteroidota; class Bacteroidia; order Bacteroidales; family Muribaculaceae; genus Lepagella. Next base: position 13,816 of record CAJUBC010000042.1, read on the forward strand.
ATGACGACCCGTCTGTTCCGCATAGCTCTTCTTTCAGCCTCACTCCTCGCGATGTACGGCAGCTCCGCAGCCTCCGAACCGATGTCGGCCGGTATCGCCGATATGGGAATGGCGCAGGAATGGTGCGACCATGCCGACCTCAGGCGGATAGAAGGTATATGGGAGTTCCCGGATGACCATACCCGCGTACTGGTTCGCCGACGCACGGGGGTGGAGATGGAGTATGACATAGTGGCTGTCGACTCCCCCGACTGCAGGTTGAAGCCCGGAGACACCGTAGGCTACATAAAGGAATCGCCTGATCCCGCCAGATTCGAGTTCTACATGTACCGGACCAAGTCCCGGGGGAAGTTCCATGACTTGGGGAAATGCATGGCCCGGCTTGCCTCCGACGGCAATGCCATCTATGTGTCGGCATCCAGACTCAAGGCCACGTTACGCTCGCTGTCGTTCCTGCCGAAGTTCTGGCGCTCGGTGCGCATCAGCGTGGACCGTCCGGCGGATGATATTCCAAAGGGGATGGTCAGGGTCTACCCTGCCGCCGACATCTCGCGCGAGCCGATTTATCTTTAAACTTATCGCCCCATGAAAGCAACCAACCGCGTATCAGCCGCATCGCTCTTAATCCTCGCGCTTCTGTCTCAGGCCATCTTCCCCTGCGCCTCTGACGCGCGCCGGAAGGGGTTCAGGCTGAAGGACAACAATGAGCAGGTCGACACGGAACTGGTGGCCGGAAGCTTCATGGTGGCCTCGCAATGCGAGGACTGCAACAATGGATACCGCATCGACCAGATCTCGTTTTCAGGTTTCGACAAGCCGCAGAACAGCTCAAAAGAGAGTTTCTTCATCACCAATAACTCGGACAGACAGATGACCGGAGTGACGCTGTATATAGAGTATCTCATGGAGGATGGCCGTCAGCTTCACAAACGCTTCCTGCGCCTCAGCTGCGACATTCCCGCAGGAGAGACGCGTCAGGCCGTAGTGGAGAGCTGGGACAAACAACACAGTTTCCGCTACATACGGAGCTCAGCTCCGGCAAGAAGCGCACACCCGGCCACTCCGTTCACCGTACGTTTCGATCCGGTCTGCTTTTATCTGCGCCATTGATTCCGTCCTTCCGTATGCTCTCGTCAAGTCCGGTTCCCCTGAGCCCGAGCCGATGTCGGCGTGCAGCGCGCCACAACGCCGGAGTGGATGCGAGTTCGCGGAGTGACAACACATCGTCATGCCCGGTCTCCACATTCCACGCACGTGGCGTGAGCAGCTTGACAGTGATGTAGCTCAACGTCACAGCCAGCAGATATGCCGGCATGAACTGGAAACTGTCGGTGATTTCCGCAGAGATGAAAAGCGCCATCAGCGGGGCATGGAGCGTACCGGCCATCACAGCGCCCATTCCTACAAGACAGAAGTACCATGCGGGAAGGTCAACTCCGAATAGGACGCTACAGCCCATCGAGAAAAAGTACCCGGCGAAGCATCCGGCAAAGAGTGTCGGCATGAAGTCTCCGGCTACTCCACCGCCATAGTATGCGGCAGAGACAAGGGGACCTTTCAGCAGCATCACCGCCGCACAGCCGAGGAGCACGGCACCGACACCGATATCGCTTCCTGCGAAGGGTCCATAGCTGAACAGGTCGATTCCCTGACCGTTTATCGCGCTCTGGAGCACTTCCATTCCCTCGCCGAAGAAACAGGGGAAGAGGAAAAGCGTCATTGACAGCGAAGTCCCGGCTATGATGTTGCGGTGCCAGGCATTGTCCACCGAGAGGAGGAATCTTCCGGCGCAGTTCTTGAGACGATTGTACAGTATGCTGTAAAGGCCGCAGAAGACAGCGAAAAGCGCGATCCATCCGAGCGTGGCGGGGTCGAAGCCCTTCACCGAGCTGAACATCATATCGAACGAGAAATCGCTGAATGCCTTGGCGGTGGTTCCCGACAGGATACAGGCTATGAAGAGGCCTATCACGGGAATGGTCTGCATCGGGAGCTGCAGCACCTCGAGGGTGAAGAGCACGCCTCCGGCCGGGGACTTGAAAATGCCGGCGATTCCGGCACCGGCACCGATGCCCATGAGGATCCGCAGCCACTGGTCGGAGAGTCCGAGCCAGCGGCCGACATTACTTCCTATGGCCGCGCCGCTGTATGCCACCGGCCCTTCGGAGCCGGCGCTGCAGCCGAACCCGATGGTAAGTCCGCACGTCAGCACGGATTGCCATATCGACGACAACGACATGCGGTATCTGCCGGAAGAAATCGCTACCGAGAGCTGATATGTGCTGCGGGAATAGTCTCTCCTCAACACATACCGCTGAAGAATCGACACAAGAAGTATTCCTGCCAACGGATAGCACAGCAGGTGTAGATTCGGGCCGCATGGATTGAGACCGCTCTTGAAATAATGGCCGAGCAGACCGATGAACCATTTGAGAAAGACCGCGGAGAGGCCGGAGAGGATTCCCACAAGGAATGAAATCAACAAAACCATCGAGGCGGGCGACACATGTGCCGCCTGCCAGTCGATGGCTTTTATATTTACAAGCCGGACACGCCGGCCGAATCTGCTTCCTGCCTTCTTCCTTTCCCTCTTCATCAATACGTTTAGAAATTCTGCAGGATCATTACCTGACGGGGCGCGAATTTCATCTCCTTATCAATTATAACGTTTTCACCGGAGATTATATCGCGCAGAGAGGAGCCGTAAGGCAGAATTTCCAACGTGCGTTCCATGGAGACCTCGCGGGGAGCGTCATTTCCGTTCATTATGACTGTCACTTCCCTGTCACCAAGCTTGCGCTGATAGACATAAAGTCCGTTCTGAGGCATGAAATGCTTGAGACTTCCGTGCGCTATCACTTCGTTGGCCTCGCCACGCCGCCAGTTGAGAAGCTTGGACATATAGTCCCATGCCTCGTTCTGGACCGGAGTCCTTCCTTCAGGAGTAAAGGCATCGGTCCGGTCTCCGGGGAATCCACCCGGGAAGTCCCTGCGTACGAAACCGTCGCTGCCCTCCTTAGAGCCGTTCATCAGGAGTTCGGTGCCGTAATATATCTGCGGAATGCCCCGTGAGGTGAGCAGGAAGGTCTGCGCCTGCTTCCACGCCCCGAGATCCTCCGGCATCGCGGCGAGGAAACGATCGGTGTCGTGATTGTCGAGGAAAGTCAGGATCCTCTGCGGATCGGGATAGAGATAATCGTTCGAGAGGTGGTCGTAGACCTTGTTGAGGCCGTTCCAGGGATCGGTCTGCGAGTTGAACGCCTCGCGGCCGTTGAGTATGAACCAGAAGTCCATCACCGTCGGCAGTTCCGGATTCTCCCTGTTGATCCCGTTGCCGCGCTGCCAGTAGGCAGGCCCCGCCTCGTTGGAATACCAGCACTCCCCCACTATGTTGAAATCGGGATATTCTCGCAGGACCGCCTTGTTCCATTCGGCCATCGCCCGGGCGTCGGCGTATGGATATGTGTCCATGCGTATGCCGTCGATTTTCGATGATTCTATCCACCATATAGAGTTCTGGATGAGATAGCGCATCAAGTGAGGATTCCGCTGGTTGAGGTCGGGCATGTCGGGAACGAACCAGCCGTTGACTGTATGGTCGAAGTCATAATCCGAAACGTATGGATCGTGGACGGTGGTAAGCCGGAAATTGGTGAGCACATCTCCATTGGGATGATTGTACCAATCCTGCGAGGGCATGTCGGCCATCCATGGATGTGCAGAACCGGAATGGTTGAATATCATATCCATCACCACCTTCATGCCTCGGTCATGCGCCTTGCCTACGAGCCGCCGCCAGTCGTCGTTGGTGCCGAAGCGTGGATCGATGCGGTAATAGTTGGTGGTGGCGTACCCGTGATAGGAACCGCCGGGCATGTCGTTCTCCAATACCGGACATAGCCAGATGGCTGTGACGCCGAGCGAGTCGAGATACCCGAGATGGCTTTCCACACCGAGCATGTCGCCGCCATGACGCGCATTGGGATCGCTGCGGTCTACGACAGAACCGTTGCGAAGGCTTTTCTGTCGACCGGCGTCGCCGGATGCGGGCAGACCCTTGGCGAAACGGTCGGGCATCAGCAGATACAACACATCCTCCGAAGAGAAACCCCTGTACTCTTCAGGACGCCTGTCACGAGCCCTCAGTTCGTAAACGAGCTTTCCCTTGCGGCCGTCAAGGGTATAACCGAATTCCAGTTTGCCGGGGCGTGCCTCAGGGGTGATCGTAAGGTAGAGGAACTTATAGTTATCCGAATCGAGACGGACCTGCGAATCGATATCCACGCCCGGATATTCCAGCGAGAACCTGGCATCCGCGATTCCGGGACCGGTGAGCATAATCTGCAGAGTATCCGACGCCATGCCCGTCCACCAATAAGGAGGCTCGACATTGGTGATCCGCTCGGGGTGTCGGGCGCCGAACATCGAGGCTGCTCCGGACAGGACTCCCAACGCGATGGTAAAGAACTTATTCATTGTTGTATAGGGGGATAAAATTGAAGCCGGGGACCCTGAAGGAAGGAATCCCCGGCTTCTGCCTATGAAAAAAATACTAATTATTCTGCCTTGGGAGCCTCCTCTGCCGGGGCCTCGGCCTTGGGAGCTTCCGCCGCGGGAGCGGCTGCCTTCCTGGAGCGGCTGCGACGGGTGCGGCCCTGCTTCTTCTCCGCGGTTTCGGCGAGCATGTTCTCGTTGAAGTCCACGAACTCGATCATTGCCATCTCGGCGTTATCGCCGAGACGATGGCCGGTCTTGAGAATGCGGAGATAACCGCCGGGGCGTTCTGCAACTTTCTCGGAAATCACACCGAAAAGTTCCTTGACGGCCTCCTTGTTCTGGAGGTAGCTGAAGACAACGCGGCGGTTGAGCGTATCGTCCTTCTTGGAGCGCGTCACGAGAGGCTCGGCGTACATGCGCAAAGCCTTTGCCTTTGCCAGGGTGGTGAAAATGCGCTTGTGCTCAATCAGAGAGATGCAGAGATTGGCGAGGAGCGCGTCGCGATGTCCCTTCTTGCGGCTCAGGTGGTTGAATTTCTTATTATGTCTCATTTTACTCTTTGTCTAATTTGTATTTAGAAATATCCATTCCAAAGGAAAGATTGAGCTTATCGAGGAGCTCTTCGAGCTCGCTGAGCGACTTCTTTCCGAAATTGCGGAACTTAAGGAGGTCATTTTTAGAGAAGGCCACCAGCTCGCCGAGGGTTTCTACTTCGGCGCTCTTCAGACAGTTGAGAGCGCGGACCGACAGGTCCATATCCACCAGTTTGCTCTTAAGCAGCTGGCGCATGTGAAGCACTTCCTCATCGAACTCCTCGGGAGCATCCTCCGGGGGAGTCTCGAGAGTGATTTTCTCATCGCTGAACATCATGAAATGCTGAATCAGGATCTTTGCAGCTTCCTTCAGCGCTTCTTTAGGCTGGATGGAACCGTCGGTTGTCACCTCTATCAGCAGTTTCTCGTAGTCGGTCTTCTGCTCGACACGATAGTTCTCCACCGCGTATTTCACGTTTTTGATGGGAGTATAGATCGAGTCGATCGCAATCACGCCGGGATCGGCGCCGGCGAGCATCTCACGGTTCTCGTCGGCAGGTACCCAGCCGCGTCCCTTGTTGATGGTATATTCCATCGTGAAGGATGCGGAGGGATCGAGATTGCAAATCACCAGTTCGGGGTTGAGCACCTCGAAACCGGAGAGGACCTTACCTAAGTCGCCAGCCGTGAACACATCTGTGCCCGACACCTTGACCATAGCCTTCTCGGCGTTGTGGTCCTCGGTGATCTGCTTGAATCTGATCTGCTTGAGATTGAGGATGATATTGGTGACATCCTCCTTTACACCGGGAATGGTGTCCAGTTCATGCGCCACTCCGTCGATACGGATGGAATTGATGGCGAAACCGCCCAGCGACGAGAGGAGAATCCTCCGGAGGGCGTTGCCGACTGTCTTGCCATAACCGGGCTCAAGAGGCTTGAACTCGAACTTTCCGAAAGAATTGTTCGCTTCAAGCATCACGACCTTGTCGGGTTTCTGAAATGCTAAAATTGGCATGGGTTCTTAGAATTTATTATTTAGAATAGAGCTCGACTATCAGCTGCTCCTTGATGGTCTCGGGGATATCCTCGCGCTGGGGGAGGTGAAGGAACTTACCGCCCTTGATGCTGTTGTCCCACTCGATCCAGGGATATTTGCTATGGTTGAAGCCGGCCATCGCGTCGGCGATTACCTCGAGCGACTTCGATTTCTCGCGCACGGTAACCACTTCGCCGGGCATAACGCGATACGAAGGAATGTTCACGTTCTTGCCGTTAACGCAGATGTGCTTGTGGAGCACGAGCTGGCGAGCGGCGGGACGGCTTGTGGCCAGACCGAGACGGTATACCACATTGTCGAGACGGCTTTCGAGGAGCTGTAGAAGCACCTCGCCGGTGATGCCTTTGGTACGCTCCGCTTTCTCGAACAGGTTGCGGAACTGACGCTCGAGCACACCGTATGTGTATTTAGCTTTCTGCTTTTCGCGAAGCTGGGCACCGTACTCGGAAGTCTTCTTCCGGCGGTTTGCGCCATGCTGGCCCGGGGGATAGTTCTTCTTAGCCAGCACTTTGTCATCGCCAAATATTGGCTCGCCGAACTTACGGGCGATTTTAGTTTTTGGTCCTGTGTATCTTGCCATTTTATATATTCTTTTTTGCAAATCCTTACACCTGCCCCTTAGCGCAGCCGCGACCGTCGAGAGAAAGTAAGAATGACGGTCTATTCGCATTCAGGACGAGGCGGACGGGACTTTATTGGTTGATTCCGATCAGACTCTTCTTCTCTTGGGAGGACGACAACCGTTGTGGGGAAGCGGGGTGACATCCACGATTTCCGTCACTTCGATACCTGCCGCGTGGACGAAACGGATAGCTGCCTCGCGACCGTTGCCCGGGCCCTTGACATACGCCTTTACCTTGCGGAGACCGAGGTCATAAGCGACCTTGGCGCAATCCTGCGCCGCCATCTGCGCGGCATAGGGCGTGTTCTTCTTGGAGCCTCTAAAGCCCATCTTGCCGGCCGATGACCAGGAGATGACCTGACCCTCGCTGTTGGCAAGACACACGATGATGTTGTTGAAAGAGCTATGCACATGAAGCTGACCGTTGGCGTCAACCTTGA
>CAJUBC010000043.1 GCA_910584545.1 uncultured Muribaculaceae bacterium
AGAGCATCTGACTACGGATCAGAAGGTTACAGGTTTGAATCCTGTAGGAGTCACGAAAAAGGCACCTCCGCGAAGGTGCCTTTTTCGTGTCCCACCGAACCTCAATATTGAGATGTTCAGGCAAACTACAGAGGCTGTGTAAACCATTGCGGTTATACACAGCCTCTGTAATGGCTTATAGTGTGATCGGGCTCAGTCTTCGAGGTAATCGGAGAGGGATATGGCGGCAAGGTGATAGTTATGTCCTTTCACGAAATCCAGGATATCATCTCTCTCCTCCGAGGGCTCAACATCGGCCATGATGCGGCGTACCGCACTGAATGGAGACGTGTTCGACTGGTACAGGTGTCGGTAACATTTGGCCACTTCGTCGATAACATCCTCATTCTTCCCTGCCTTGCGGAGAACCCATGCGTTGACTCCGAAATAGGAAATGGGATTATGCGCCATCACGCAATAGGGGGGGACATTGTTGTTGACACGGCATCCTCCCTTGACGAGGACCCATTTCCCGACTTCGAATCCTTCATGGACAAGCGCGCACGACGAAATGATGGTGCAGTCGCCGATGCGCACCTTTCCGGCGATCTTGACGGAATTGCCGATTACCACATGGTCGCCGATTTCTGAATCATGAGCTATATGGCTCTGTGCCATGATGAATGAGTTGCTGCCCACGCGTGTAGCGCCGCCCCCGATGATGCTGCGGTTGATAATCACATGCTCGCGTACCACGTTGTGGTCGCCGATCACAACATGGCTGTCTTCTCCTTTCCAGCGGAAATCCTGCGGAGTGGCGGCAATGACGCAACCCTCGTAAAAGGTATTGTCGTTGCCGATTCTGGCTCCGGCCAGAATACTGACATGGGGACGGATGTGGCAGTTGTCGCCTATGACCGTGTCCCGGTCGATATGCGCGAAAGCATCAATCACGACATTCTCACCGATCTTGGCTTCGGGATGAACGTAAGCGAGGTTACTGATTGTAGACATAGTTTTAAAGTTTAAGGTTAACGTCCTCCGCCAACTGCCTGATAGAGGCTGACAAGGGCTGATACCTTGCCATGCCAGCATGCGAGGCTCGACAGCTGGGCCGCAAGAAGGCTCGACCGGGCCGTGAGAACCTCCAGGTAGGTGGTTCGCTGGTCCAAAGTTAATAATTCCTGCGTATATTCCACACTTTTTTCAAGACAATCTACCTGTTTTAACAGAAATTCCCTTTTTTTGTGGTTGTTGGAGTACTTTGAGAAGGCATCGCTGACCTCTGCGCTTGCCGAAAGCACGCATTTCTCGAAGTCGTTCATCGCGACAGCCTGACGCTGCTTGGCAGCCTCGAGGGTGGCGATGTTCTGGCCTCTCGAGAAGAGCGGGGCGGCCAACTGGCCGGCGAGCTGTACGAACCATTTTCCCGGATTCGATATAATCGAGCCGAGAACGTTGGTGAATCCTCCCTGCGAGGAAATGACAAGACTGGGATAGAATGCGGCGCGTGCCGAATTGGTGTTGTAATAGGCGGCGGCAAGTCCACGCTCCGAGGCGCGAACATCCGGTCTTGCTGCGAGGTATGAGAGCGGAATGCCTCCTTCGAGCGATACCGGAAGTGCGAAATCAAGATTGTCGCTCACCTTCCACTCCTGCGGATCGGTATGGAGGAGGAGGCTCAACGTGTTGTTCAGCTCATGTATGCTCTGTTCGATGTCGGGGATAGAGCTCATGATGTTCCAGTAGTTGGCTTCGCTCTGCACCACTGCGGCCTCGTTGACCATGGCAGCCTGCTTCATGAGCTTCATCGACTCCACCTGATCTTTCCATATCTCGGAAGTGCGTTTGGTGAGTGCAAGCTGCTGATGGAGCAGCATGAGTCCATAATAGGTATTCGCCACGCCGCAGACAATCTGCGAGTGTACCGCCTGACGGTAGTCTTCCATCTGATCGACTGTCACCTTGGCTCCGCGTTTGCGATTGAGGATCTTGCCGAAAGCGTCGATCTCCCAGGATAGGTTCAGCGGGATGGAATAGGACCATCCGCTCGTGGGGATGTCTTGATATTTCGCCATTCCTCCGTTAGGGGAGAGGGCCGCCGAGGGGAAATAGCTCAACTTGGCGCCCTTGAGCTGGGCACGCGCGATTTCGATGTTACGGCGTGCGTTGTCGAGGTCTCTGTTGCGGACAAGCGCCGTGTCGATATAATCGTGAAGGATCGGATCGGTGAAGACCACCTCCCACCCTATGAAGGGAAGGGAGGTAGAGTCCGTCTGTACCGACGATTGCTCGAATCTGCTTACATATCGGTTGTCTGTAGGCAGCTCATATTTCTGGTAGATGTGGCAGCCGCCCAAAGGAAGCAGAAGTATGGCGCCCACTGCCAGTCGTGTTATCTTGTTCATCTTTTTATTTGTGTTCATCTATACTGTATTGTTCCACTTCCGAGCGGATGCCGTAATTATCCTTGTCTTTCCACTTGAGGGGCTTGATCTTCTCCTGCAGTTTCTCGAATACCACGTAGAGCGTCGGCACCACGAGCACCTGGAGGATCATGCCGATAAGCATACCTCCGATGGCACCGGTTCCGAGCGTCTCGTAACCGTTTGCGCCTGCACCGTGCGCGAACATCAGCGGCAGCAGACCGATGATCATGGCGAGCGAGGTCATAAGGATAGGTCGCAGACGCGCTGTGGCACCCAGTACCGCAGACTTGACGATGCTCACCCCGCCTTGGCGGCGTTCAAGCGCGAACTGCACGATAAGGATTGCGTTCTTGGCGAGAAGACCGATAAGCATGATGAGCGCGATCTGCAGGTAGATGTTGTTGTCGATTCCCATCATGCGGGCGAAGATGAACGTGCCCATCAATCCGAATGGAATAGAGAGGATCACGGCCCATGGGAGCATGTAGCTCTCGTATTGTGCAGAAAGAAGCAGGTAGACGAAGAGGAGCACCAGACCGAAGATGAGGGCTGTCTGCGAGCTTCCTCCCTTGGCCTCCTCCCTTGTCAGACCGGAATAGTCGTATCCGTATCCCGAGGGGAGAGTCTCGGCCGCGACTTCCTCTATCGCTGCGATAGCCTGACCGGATGATACCCCGGCTGCCGGCGAACCGGTTACCGCAATCGTGGTATACATATTGAAGCGGTTGATGATGTCAGGACCGTACACACGTTTCAACTTCACGAAGTTATCGATGGGTGCCATCTCCGCACCGTTCCTGACCTTGATTCTCTTCAATGTCTCAGGCGATACACGTGACTCGGGATTGGCCTGCATCATCACGCGGTACAGCTTTCCGAATTTGTTGAAATTCGATACATACATACCTCCGTAATAACCCTGCAGGGTTGTGAGTATCTGGTTCTGCGTAAGTCCGGCCTGTTTGATCTTGGCCACATCGAGTTCAACAAGATACTGCGGGTAACTCGGGTTGAACGAAGAGTAGGCCATCGAGATCTCGGGGCGTGCGTTAAGCGCGGCGATAAACCGCTGGTAGACCTGGAAGAAGTTGTTGAGGTCTCCTCCGGTCTTATCCTGGAGCTTTATCTCGAATCCGTTAGTAGCGGAATATCCCGAAATCATAGGGGGCTGGAAGAACATGATGCGGGCGTCATGGATGGAGCCGACTTTCTGGAAAAGCTGACCCACGATAGCCTGTGCGCTCTCTGTCTTCTCGTTGCGTTCCTCCCAAGGCTTCAGCTTTATGATGAAGGAGCCGTAGGTGTTGCCCTGGCCGGAGATGAAGCTGTATCCGGTGATGGCGTTCCGGATCTGGATGGCGGGAATGGTACCGCAGATGCTGTCCACCTCGTCCATTATCTTCTGAGTGCGCTCCATGGATGTCGCAGGAGGCATGTCGACCACGCCCATGATTGTGCCTGTGTCCTCGTTGGGCACGAGCGATGTCGCAGTGGTGCTCATAAGCCATACGAGCACGGCGACGGAAGCCGCCACGGTGCCGAATCCTATCAGCTTGTGGTTGATGAACCATTCCGTGGCTTTTCGGTACCATGCGAGCAACCTGTTGAAAACGCGGTTGAATGCGTCGATGAAGTTCTTCTGGAACATGCCGGCCACTCCGAGGATGGCTACCGCGCATGCTATGCAGCCGAGAAGCACGTTGTCGAAGTTGAACCATCCGAGCACGAGGAACACAATCGCGGCGAGAAGCAGCAGAGACGTCGCAATAGGAGGTATCTGCAGGCGCGCGCGCTTTTTATAGGAGGCCTTCACTGCCTCGCCGGCGGCAGAGTAGGAGTCTTTCATGCGTTCACTGAGCGATGGAACCGAGCCGTCCTCTTTTTTATGGGGCTTCAGGAAGATGGCGCAGAGAGCGGGGGAGAGCGTTAGCGCGTTGACGGCCGAGAGGGCGATCGCCATGGCCATGGTAAGACCGAACTGGCGATAGAACACGCCGGATGTGCCTCCCATGAAAGACACGGGGATGAACACGAGCATCATGACCAGCGTGATGGATATCAATGCGCTGGTGATCTCCTGCATGGCGTCGATGGCCGCTGCCTTCGACGATGTGTATCCCTGATCAAGCTTGGCGTGGACTGCCTCCACCACCACTATGGCGTCATCCACCACAATCGCGATGGCAAGCACAAGTGCCGACAGGGTCAGAAGGTTGAGCGAGAACCCGAAGAGGTTCATCAGGAAGAACGTACCGACGAGGGCCACGGGAATCGCGATCATAGGGATGATGGTGGAGCGGAAGTCCTGGAGGAAAAGGAACACCACGAGGAACACAAGCGCGAAGGCCTCGAGCAGTGTCTTCACCACCTCATGGATGGATGCGAACAGGAATTGGTTGACATCCATCGTGGTTACGATCTTGATTCCTTCGGGAGCCTCCTTCTGGAAGCGGTCAAGTTCCTTCTGGATGGCTTTCACTGTCTCGGTGGCGTTGGAGCCGGGACTCTGCATCACCATGGCGGCCACGCCCACCTTTCCGTTGGTGGTGGAGTGGAAACCGTAGGAGAGACGTCCGAGTTCGACATCGGCTACGTCGCCGAGGCGCAGTATCTCGCCGCCGGGGGTCGCGCGGATGATGATGTCCTCGAATTCCCTCTCATTCTGCAGACGTCCCTTGTAGCGCATCACATACTGGTAGCTCTGGTTACCGTTCTCTCCGAACTGGCCGGGGGCGGCCTCGATGTTCTGCTCTGCGAGTGCGGCGGAGATATCCGACGGCATAAGGCCATACTGGGCCATCACGTCGGGCTTGAGCCATATACGCATCGAATAGTCGGCGCCGAGGACCATGGCCTCACCCACACCGTTGATTCGCTTGATGTCAGGAATCACGTTGATACCGAGATAATTCTCCACGAATTCCTCGGAATACTGATCGGTATCGGCGTAGATGTTGAACACCATCAGCTGCGAACTCTGACGCTTACGCGTGATGACACCCACCTGGTTAACCTCGGCGGGGAGGAAACTGGCGGCCTTGGCCACGCGGTTCTGCACGTCTACGGCAGCCATATCCGGATCGGTGCCCGGCTTGAAATATATCTGGATCTGAGCAGAACCGTTGTTGGCCGCCGATGAATACATGTAGTCCATGTTTTCGGCACCGTTGATCTGCTCCTCAAGTGGCGCGATCACTGAGTTGAGAACGCTCTGCGCGTTGGCACCGGTGTAGGTGGTCGACACGCTGATTGTCGGCGGAGCGATATTCGGGTATTGCTCGATAGGGAGCGAGGCAAGTCCCAGCAAACCGAGCAGCACGATGAAAATCGAGATTACGGTCGAGAGTACAGGCCTCTTTATGAAAGTGGATATATTCATCTCGATTTACTTTTTAGGCTTGATCTGCATGTTGTCCTTGACTGAGATGCCTACACCCTCCACAACTATTGTCTCTCCGGGCTTGAGGCCGCCGGTCACGATATAGTTCTTGCCGTCGTTGTTCTCTGTGATCTGGATGGCGCGCGAGTGTACCTTGTTGCTGTCGCCTACCACATAAACGAACTTCATGTCCTGGACCTCGTAGGTGGCCGACTGGGGCACGAGAATGGCGTTCTGGCGAATGTTCGGTATCAGGATCTGACCGGTGTTGCCGCTGTGGAGCATGCCGTCGGGATTGCGGAAAACGGCTTTAGCCGACGCACTGCCTGTCTTCGGGTCGATCACTCCGGAGATGGCCGTCACCTTTCCCTGGATGCCGTAACGCTCGCCGTTTGCCATAAGCAGAGTGACGGGCGGAAGCTTCTTGATAGCGTCATTGATGGTGCGGTGTCCATTATCGGTCATCGCGAGGATATCCTTCTCGTTTAATGAGAAATTAGCCTGCATGTCGGCATTGTTGGAGACGATGGTGAGCAATGTCTGGGGAGATACAAGCGAACCCTCCTTGAAATCGATGGAGCCGACGACACCGCTTATAGGAGCCGTTACATTGGAGTAGGAGAGATTCTTGCGCGCGCTCGTGAGATTGGCGCGCGCTGCATTGTACTGGGCCTTTGCGGCGTTCAGCGCGTCGACCGAGGTCTGATAGGCCGGTGCGCTTATGATGTTCTTGTCAAGCAATATCTTGTTGTTGTTCGCATTGGTCTGCGCGGTGTTGACGTTGGCCTTAGCTACTTCCACCTGAGCCTTGGCGGCATCGACGGCTGCTTGCAGCTGTACCTGGTCGATCACGAACAGAGTCTGTCCCTTGGAGACGTGCTGACCTTCCTCTACATTTACGCGCGTGAGGAATCCTTGAACCTGAGGACGTATCTCCACATCGTTCTCACCTTCGAGAGTACAGGGAATACCACTCTCAAGACGTGCGTTTTCTTCTCCGACGGTAATGACAGAGAGCTCAGGTGCCTCGGTCTGCTGCTCTTGCTGCTTGTTGCCCTTGCACGAAGGGAGAATCATAGCGAAGCCCATCATGGTCATCGCCAATGCATTAAGATTCTTCTTTTTCATAACCTAATTTTATTGTATTTAATTATTGATTGCGAAATAAGTGAAGTATTATCATAGTGGTAAGGCCGCTGTTCCTTTGACCTCGTATGTAATTCCGTGCAAAGTTGCAAAAAATCCCCGATATGGTGAAAACCGATTCCGCATAATTAGTTTTCTTTAACATTTCATAACAATTTTATTGTCTGATATACCTGAGGGGGCATCAAATCCTGCGATTCGATGCCCCCTCATAGTCCCTGATGACAGCAGCCGAAAGGCTATATCCGTCCGGTGCGATTATTTGCGGAACTTGCCGAGTTCATTTATTCCTTTGCGGACTTCCTCGTGGCCCTCCTTGATTTCACGGAGACCTTTGCCTACTCTGAGGAGCTTTTTGAGGATTTCTGCTGAAAGCACGATGAGTGCCGTTGACATTGCCAGATGGATTGCGTGTGGAACGAGAAGTTCCGGTTTTAATAATTCTTTCATAGTATTTTCTATTTGTGTGTTCATATAATGAATTCCGAAGTGCGGCGTATCTTTTCGCGCTTCTATTCATAAAACCAAAAGCGGTGACAAAAGTTCGGTTTGTTCTTTGAATATGCCGAAATTTAGATTAATTTTGCGTTATGATTGATAATGTGAATCTGCGGGTGAGTCCCGCCGTGGCGGCAGATGTCGAGTCACTGAGGCGAGAGACGGCGAGGGCTCTTGAAATCAGTGAGACATCGGTCAACGATCTACGGGTGGTGCGCCGGTCGATTGATGCCCGCAAACGCAACATACAGATAGAGCTGACGGTGAGGTGCGCGTACGGAGAGGATAAGGATGTCGGTGCGGATTACACGTCGGTGGAATTCTCACGTGTTCCGGAGAATGCTTCTGTGCTTATCGTGGTAGGAGCCGGTCCTGCCGGACTCTTCTGCGCTCTCGAGGCGATTCGCCACGGAATCCGTCCGATAGTGCTCGAGCGGGGGAAGGATGTGGATTCTCGCCGCCTGGATCTGGCCGGGATTTCCCGCAGCAAGCGGATCAATCCGGAGAGCAATTATTGTTTCGGAGAGGGCGGCGCAGGAGCTTACAGTGATGGAAAGCTATACACAAGAAGCAAGAAGCGAGGTAATGTTGACGAGGTGCTCGCGCTGTTTGTACAGCATGGTGCCCGGCCCGACATACTTGTGGATACCCATCCCCACATAGGGAGTGACCGGCTTCCGTATGTAATCAAGAACATCCGCAAAAGGATTATTGAATGCGGGGGAGAGGTCCGGTTCGAGACCACGGTCCGCGGTCTCCTCATTGAGGACGGTGTGGTGAATGGAGTGAGGACCGATGCTGAAGAAATCAAGGCTGCCGGAGTGGTACTCGCCACGGGCCATTCGGCACACGATATGTTCCGAAGCCTCAATGCGTCGGATGTGCCGATGGAGGCCAAGGGAATAGCTATGGGAGTACGTCTCGAGCATCCGCAGCATCTAATCGACTGCCTCCGTTATCATTCAGAAAACGGCAGGGGCAAGTATCTGCCTGCGGCCGAGTATAGTTTCGTCACCCAGTCAGACGGCCGGGGAGTCTACTCGTTCTGCATGTGTCCGGGTGGGGTGGTGGTGCCGGCAGGCAGCTCCGACGGAGAACTGGTTGTAAACGGAATGTCGGCTTCCGCACGCGCCGGACGATGGGCCAACTCCGGCATGGTGGTTGAGATACATCCGGGTGATTTCCCCGAATTCTCCGGCCATGGACCGCTCGAGATGCTTGAGTTGCAGGAGAGTTTTGAGAGAAAGATGTTTCATGCTGCCGGCGACTCGATAGTGGCTCCGGCGCAGCGGATGACGGATTTTGTAAACGGCCGTGAATCGAAGTCTCTTCCAGCGTCGTCCTACGCGCCCGGTATTCAGCCGGGAGACTTCAACCGCCTTCTGCCCCCCTTCATATCCACAAGGCTCAGAGAAGGATTCAAGGAGTTCGGACGGAAACAGAAAGGTTTTCTTTCGCATGAGGCGATTCTTTTAGGCCTTGAGTCAAGGACCTCATCCCCGGTGAGAATCACCCGTGACAGCGGGACGCTCCAGAGCACAGGTGTAAAAGGACTCTTCCCGGCGGGCGAGGGATCCGGCTATGCCGGCGGGATAGTTTCCGCAGCAATCGACGGTATGCGTTGTGCCGACGCTTTCTCGGAGTATGTCCGAAATAATGAAAACAGATCAACAGAGAATTGAAATGGCTAATATAATAAATATAGAGACTTCCGGAAAGGTGTGCAGCGTGGCTTTCACCAAAGACATGGCTCTTGAGAAACAGTGGGATGACGACCGGGGAATGAATCATTCCACCGCTCTTGCACCATTTGTGGAGGAATGTCTTGAAGAAATGCACCGCACCGATAACAAGCCTGACGCTGTGGCTGTAAGCATGGGTCCCGGCAGCTATACCGGTCTCAGAATCGGTCTCTCGATGGCAAAGGGCCTTGCATATAGCCTTGATGTGCCTCTGATCGGAGTCGACACGCTGAAGATACTTGCGGTTAAGGCGATGTTCCGCAATATTGACTGGAAAGGAAACGAGATACTGGTGCCGATGATTGATGCACGACGCATGGAGGTATATTGCGCGGCATTCGATTTCGCTCTGAATGAAGTACTGTCGCAGCAGGCGTTGGTGCTTGACAAGGATTCTTTCTCGGGATTGCTGCAAGACCATGATGTGTGGTTTTTCGGTGACGGTGCCGAGAAAGCAAAGTCCGTGATCCGGTCGCCGCGGGCTCATTGGATCGACGGATTGCTGCCGATGGCCAAGGACATGCTTGCGCTGTCGGAGAAGGCGCTGCGCGAAGAGGACTTCCTGGATGTGGCATACTCGGTTCCGACCTATCTGAAGGAATACAATGCGGTGATCCCGGTCAACCCTCTGACAAAGACTCTGCGTTAGGACGCGCAGCCGGAGGACCTCCGGAGCTGAATAAGTCTTTGGTGACATAAATGCGGCATTATCGGATTTTTTTGCTATATTTGCATTTTCTGACGGCTTTCGTCCGATGACCCAAAAGTTAAAAAGAAAAACATGATACCCTATAATACAGATATGGAGCCTGTGGTGCTTCCTGAATTCGGGCGTAATATCCAGAACATGGTGGATTATTGCGTCGGTATTCCGGACCGTGATGAGCGCACTGTTTGCGCGTACAGCATCGCCGACATCATGGCTTCCCTTTTCCCTCAGCTTGTAGGCGAGAACAAGGATATGACCAAGGTATGGGACAACATCAACATAATGTCGCGTTTCGAGCTCGACATAGATTTCCCCTGCGAGGTGATAACCCGCGAGAAGATGAATCCCAAACCGGATGCCATTCCCTATACATCCAGCTCTATGCGGTTCAGGCATTATGGCAAGAATATCGAGAAGATGATCGCCATTGTGGCCGAAATGGAGGATGGTCCGGAAAAGGACCAGCTTATATCAATGATTGCCCACCACATGAAGAAACTCATGCTCGTGCACAATAAGGAAGGAGTGGACGACACGAAGATCCTTCGCGACCTCGCCCTCTATTCCGGAGGGAAGATCAATCTCGATCCGAACACCTATCTCCTGCATGAGTTCAAGGAGGTGAAGATGCCGGTCCAGCAGGGAAAGAAACGAAAGAAACGCTGACGATATGAGTAGCTTCATTGTCGAAGGTGGCCACAGGCTACAGGGCGATGTGGAAATCCAGGGCGCGAAAAACGAGGCTCTGGAGGTGATATGCGCCACGCTGCTTACCGATGAGAAGGTAACCATATCAAATCTCCCCGTAATCTCCGATGTGACCAACCTCATCAACATGCTTGCGGAGATGGGGGTGAAGGTGAAATACAATTCTCCGAGCGAGTGCGAGTTTCAGGCTGACGACATCAATCTTGACTATATCCACACGGAGGAGTACCGGCGTAAGGCCCAGTCGCTGCGCGGTTCGGTAATGATATTGGGTCCGATGGTGGCGCGGTTCGGCATAGCTGCGCTCCCGAAGCCTGGTGGGGATAAAATCGGGCGCCGCCGTCTCGACACCCACTTCATGGGACTCCATAATCTCGGAGCGGAATTCGTGTATTCTTCCGAACGGCGGACATACAACATCTCTGCTCCGCACGGACTGAAAGGCACATACATGCTGCTTGACGAAGCCTCCGTGACCGGAACTGCCAACATCATCATGGCTGCAGTGCTCTCGCAGGGTGAGACCGTGATATACAACGCAGCCTGCGAGCCATATATCCAGCAGCTCTGCCGGATGCTCGTGCGCATGGGCGCAAGGATTGAGGGAATTGGATCGAATCTGCTCACCATCACCGGAAGGGACAGATTGGGCGGTACCACCCACAAGCTGCTTTCCGACATGATCGAAGTAGGCAGTTTCATCGGTATCGCGGCCATGACAGGAAGTGACATATTGATCAAGAATGCCGGCGTGCGCGACCTCGGACTGTTGCCACAGGCTTTCGAACGTCTCGGAATCAATGTGGTGACACAGGGAGACGACATCCGCGTAGACCAACGGGAGATATATGAGATCGACCAGTTTATCGACGGTTCCGTCATGACAGTTGCCGATGCCCCCTGGCCAGGTCTGTCACCGGATCTCATCAGTATATTGCTCGTGGTGGCCACTCAGGCGAAGGGAAGTGTGCTGATTCATCAGAAAATGTTCGAGAGCCGTCTCTTCTTCGTCGACAAGCTGATAGACATGGGAGCCCGTATCATACTGTGCGACCCACATCGCGCAGTGGTGATCGGTGCTGGAAAATTCGACTGCCTCCGCGCTACCGATATGGTGTCGCCCGACATACGCGCCGGTATAGCTATGCTTATCGCGGCACTCGGGGCAAAAGGAACCAGTCATATCCAGAACATAAACCAGATTGACCGCGGATATCAAAATATCGACGTACGGCTCAACAAATTGGGGGCTAAAATCATTAGAATTGATGAATAAGTCCTCGATAGGACTCCAAAGTAAATTGGACATGATTGCAAACAGTGAATTACTTGAAATAGGGAAATTCCAGAAGACGCATGGTCTGCAGGGTGAGTTGAACGTGATTCTCGACCAGGCCGTGGACGGTGATTTCCTCGGCGGTGAAAATCCGGTTATAATCGACATCGACGGAATAAACGTACCATTCTATCCCGAGTCTGTGCGCACAAAGGGTGCTGAATCATATCTGCTGAAACTGAGAGGTGTCGATTCGCAGGCCGCTGCATCAGCTTTCGTAAACAAAACGATATTCGCCCGCAGGGCTGATCTCGCATCATATCTTGAGGTAGAGGATGGCGATCTTTTCACCGAAGAGGAATTGATCGGATATGATGTAATAGATAAGAAAGTCGGTCGCATAGGAAAGGTGGTCGGAATAGACGACAACACTGAGAATATCCTTCTGGTAGTCGAGGATAAAGCCGGAGAGGATGTATTCGTGCCGTTCGTGGATGATTTCATCGAAGGGATAGACGAGGGTGAAAGCGTGATTCACACCGAGCTGCCTGACGGTCTTGTGGACCTAAACTCAAAAGAGGAATAACGCGGGGCATGACAGGATGGCTTACATGGAAGGAATCTATACTAAACACACCAAATCATGCAGCTATGAGTGAGGATATTATGAAATTCGATGAAGATGATGCCGTGAAATTCATTCGCGGCACGCTTCCGAATAGTGTCAACGAGAGATACTCGGACGACGAGATTCTTTACGTAATCGATACGATATGGGATTGGTATGAGAAGAACGGTTATCTTTCGCTTGATGCCGAAGTTACTGACGATGAGTTGCTTGACGAGGACAAGCTTGTAGCTTACGTCAAGAAGGAAATTAAGAATGACAACGAGATGATGATGGATCCCGAGGATGTGGGATTGATTGTCAAAGGTGAATTACAATATGAGGAATCGATCGACAATTCTTTTTAGTTCCGTTCTTGCGCTTTTCATGGCCGTCGCTCCATGTCAGGATGCGGGTGCTTGGAATCCGTTCAAGCCTAAGAAGCAGGAACCGAAAGAGACTGTAAAGCCGGTGCGCGACGAGAATCTCGACGAAATGTCGTTCATTGAGATGATAAACTCTGTGCCGCTCGACGAGAAGAGCGCGTCTCTTATCAGAAAATTTCAGGAAAAGGAGGGACGCAACAGACTCCACACGCGTGATTACAATTCCAGGAACGGCAGTTCGGTGGAGACTTTCCGGAACAAGGAGGTGCTGCTGGTGACCATCCCGGCCTCTAAGCTTTTCGGGCCGAATGAGACCGAGCTGAGGCAAGGTGCCGGCGCATTGCTTGCTCCTTTGAAAAGATATCTCAATGATCCGGACATGTATAGGGTGTTGATGGTGATGCATACCGACAACACCGGTTCTGAAAAATACCGCGACTATATTACCGAGGAGCGGGCGGCCTCGGTATTCGACTGGTTTGCCGTTCAGGGAGTGGATACCAAGTATCTGTTCCCGTATGCCATGGGCGACGAGATGCCTCTCGTGAGAAACAATTCTATGGAGAACCGTGAGAAGAACCGCCGTCTCGAGGTCTATCTCATGCCAGGAAAAAAGATGCTCGAGCAAGCAAAGCGCGGCCGCATAGTGTTCTGAATCATATATTTGTCCCTGTGCATAGCCCGCTTGCGGGCATCGCGATGTATCCTGAATTACTGAGGAATCGAGATTGATTCAGCAAAAGCATTTAGGTAAAGAAATGTGTCACGCCCTGATGGGAGAGGGATCATAGGCGCAAGTATCAGAAGGCGTCCTCTGGCGCAAAGTTCGAAATCGTGAGCACTTGGTTTTTCCCGTTCCCCAAAGGGAACGTTTGACAGCAGGATTATCTTTCCATTGGTTTGCTCGCATTGACACCGGACTGATTTCTCTTCGGGAGAGATAAATGGCGAAACCAGTACACCGCCATTTTCTGCGAGATGCTTCCAACGGCGCAGTTTGTTCGCTTTCAAGCTATCCGAATCCGAACGATGAATCACTACGGGTGCCTTAAAAGGATTATACAATAGTTGCAAGTTGCCGTATGCCTGCCAAAGACTGCCTCCGATTTCAATATTATTTATACGACGGAAGTAATCAGGGTTGTAGCATCGCACCAACAACCGATATGGATTTTGCCTGATATATTCAATTATTGTCGATAAACTGTGATTCGGCCGCAAATAGCGGTCATGGAAATCAGAAGTAAATATATCTTTCAACTGAGGGAATTCGGCTCTTATCAACTGTCCGCACTTCACCTTCATCATTCCTATATAGCTTCCGAGTACACGAGGAAGATATTCTCGGGCAAAGATGGCAAAATGAATATGGTCAGGCATGATCACATACTGCAGCGGTTGTAGAGAAGGACAAAGATTAGGGAAATTCAGGATTTGCGATTCTATAATCTCACCGATACGAGATCTCTCTATCACCGGTTGTTTCAAACTTCCGATAATCCGGCTAAACTCAGGGCATCCGGGTGCTTTGCAGATAGTGATATGATAGATGCATCTGCTTTTATAATCATGCTTTGGATCGCGCCCCATATTTTAAATATTTATCTCCGCAAGCGGCTCATGCGAAAGACGAAACTGACTGAAATAGACTCCCGGATATTAGTTCTCTGCACTGCCCGCTTGCGGGCATCTCAGTGATTGATAAGTCTCTGCTTTTACACGAAGTCCTTTTTGGAAAAAATGCTTTTGAGTCGGAGGGAGATCACTCCGAACACAGCTTCGCCGAATATGCTTGAATTCATTTTGGAGGTGCCGAGCTGTCGGTTCACAAAAATAATCGGCACTTCCACTATCTTGAACTTCTTGAACCAGCTCTTGAACTTCATCTCAATCTGGAATGCATATCCCTTGAATTGGATTTTATCGAGGTTCAGGGAGCGGAGTACCTCGGCGCGGTAGCAAACGAACCCTGCCGTGGAATCGCGCAGCGGCATGCGGGTGATTATCCTGACATACATCGACGCGAAGTATGACATGAGCACGCGCTGCATGGGCCAGTTCACCACATTCACTCCCGATACATACCGTGAACCGATGGCAACGTCGGCACCGTTGTCACGACACTTGTGGTATAGATTCGGCAGGTCATTGGGATTGTGAGAGAAGTCTGCATCCATCTCGATCACATAATCATATCTACGCGACAATGCCCATTTGAATCCGTGGATATAAGCTGTGCCGAGTCCGAGTTTTCCCTGGCGTGTCTCCATATAGACACGCCCCGGATATTGTTCCATCTTGCTGCGGACTGCATCCTGAGTTCCGTCAGGCGAGGCATCGTCAATGACAAGTACGTCGAAACCATCTGGAAGTGCCATCACCGCATCGATGATGTTCCCAATATTCTCTATTTCGTTATATGTCGGAATTATGACCAGAGCGTCACTCATTAGAACAATCTGTTTTTCGATTTTCTCCACAAAAATAGTAAATTCAGTCCGTTCCGGCAAACATTCGAATCAAATCTTTCCTAAAACCTCAACCCATCCGCCGTTTATGAAGATACAGTCGTAATCCCTAAACCTCGACAATCCTCTTTACGACGAAGCCGGCGGGATGATACGACATCTTGCTTCTGCGAAGATCCTCGCTCCCCATGTCCTCTTCTCTGTTAAGCCAGCGCACTTCCGGATACCTGCTCTTGACATCCTCCGCAAGAAATGATGCAAGTCCTTGATAAATACCTCTGTATTCTATATCGCCTTTCTCCACATGGACAAGAAACGTATCGCCTGAGTGTTCTCCGAAAGTGAATCCGGCGACCCGACCACCAATTCGGATCAATATTCCATGATATGGATATGAATCATAATCATGCAATGCATCGATTGTCTTCTCTCCTTCGTAATCAAGCAATTTATCGCCTGCGTGCGATTGACAGAACCTGCGGGTGAACGCCACGAGTTCTTGTATGTTTTCCGGCCCGATCATTTCGATCCGCCGGTCCTCAAAGTGCGAGACAAAGAAATTGTAGTGATTTCTTTTCTTTTCCATTTTCTTGCCCGGAAAACGGACAAATCTGTCGATGTCGTAGAGATACTCCTTCCAGTCGTCTATATAATGGAGCGGGTCGTATCCCCGGATTTCTTCCGGATTGCCAAAAACGGTTTCAGAAAGCAGCAGACTTCCTTTCACATCATTTCGCCGGCAATACTCTCGGATGAGGTCAATGCCCTCAGTCTCTCCGAGACATCCGATAGGACGGTAGAAGATGTCGCATCCGGAATCAGGAGATTTGCCTTTGAGAAAGAAAGTGTTGTTCAGGAAGCAACATTGATAGTCGAGATATTCCTTCCACATATATATTCCGGCCAATGAAAAGTCGCACGACCTCGAAGGGAACTTTTCGAAAAGTTTTGTTAGCAATGGTATCATTTCTCTGCTGCAAGGTTCGAAATGCAGAGTGTCGGTGCGTGTCAATACGGATAGATCGGTTTCCATAGTCATAGCTTATCCCGAATTGATATGGACGGGATTCTACATATAGAACCTCAACGAGGTAAAAAAGTTTTGAGAGAAACAGTGGAGGCTGCGCCAAAATCATGAATTTGACACAGCCTCCACATCATTTTTAACTATATGTTTTTAAACTGTCCCGAGTCGGGATTATTCGGGACTGCGCATCACAGATTCAGGAGATCAATCATCTTATCTCGGGCGGCGAGAAGATTCGACACATCCTTTCCTCCCGCCTGGGCGAAGAAAGGCTGGCCGCCGCCACCGCCTTTGATCAGTTTCGCGGCCTCGCGGACAATGGCCGATGCATTGAGTCCCTGCGCCACAAGGTCGTCGGTAAGCATCAGCGTCAGGAGCGGTTTGCCGTTATCTTCGGTAGCCGCTACAAAGGCCGTATGCTCCGGGCTCTGCTTGCGAATCTCGAAAGCAACGTTCTTGATGACTTCCGGGATTCTCGGACCTCCTGTGACGATGAGATTCACTCCATTAATCTGCCGTGAAGACGCCAAAGCCTCGGCTGCGAAGTTCTTTATGCGTTCCTTCATGAATTCCTCTACCTGCGACTTGAGAGCTGAATTCTCTCCCATGGCTTTCTGGATGGCACCCTTTACATCGCCGACATTGCCGAGGAGCTCACGGATATCCTGGAACGCATCCTGCAGCGAATCGAGAATCTTCTCCACTCCATAGCCGGATACAGCCTCGATGCGTCGGATACCTGCCGCGATCGAGCTTTCGCCGATGATCTTGACCATTCCGATATTACCGGTATTGCAAACGTGTGTGCCACCGCAGAGCTCTATGGACTCGCCGAATTTAACCACGCGGACCTTATCGCCATATTTCTCACCGAAGAGTGCCATGGCACCCAGTGCGCGGGCCTCGGCTATGGGCATCTCGCGGTGCTCCTCCAGAGGCATGGCCTTGCGGATGCGCTCGTTGACAATATGCTCTACCTTCCTGATTTCCTCCGGAGTGACCTTCTGGAAGTGGGAGAAATCAAACCTGAGGGCATCTGGCGATACAAACGACCCCTTCTGCTCCACATGCGTGCCGAGCACCTCCCGCAGGGCCTCGTGGAGGAGGTGTGTGGCCGAATGATTGGCCGCGCTGCGGGCACGCTTCTCCTCGTTGATGTGGGCAGAGAATTTCTGAGCCGTATTGGCGGGTATCTTGTTGGAGAGGTGTACCGCCACATTGTTCTCTCTCTTCGTGTCGAAAATCTCGATGGTCTCGCCATCTTCGCCGGTCAGAGTACCGGAGTCGCCCACCTGTCCGCCCATCTCTGCGTAGAACGGTGTCTTGGCGAGCATTATCTGATAATATTCCTTACCTTTCTGACGCACCTTGCGATAGCGGAGTATCGAGGTCTCGGCCACGGGACTGTCATAACCGACAAACTCCACATCGCCCTGAGTGACCTCCACCCAGTCGGTAGCCTCGGTCGAGGCGGCGTTGCGGGCTCGCTGTTTCTGCTTTGCCATCTCGCGGTTGAATCCTTCCTTTTCCACACTCATGTCCTGCTCGCGCAGTATGAGCTCGGTGAGGTCGAGGGGGAATCCGTACGTGTCATAAAGCAGGAAGGCATCTTCTCCCGAAATCTCATTCTTACCTTGGGCGCGCTGCTCACGGATCTTGCCGTCGAGCATCTTGATACCGTTGTCGAGGGTTCGCAGGAAAGAATCCTCCTCTTCCTTGATGACTTTCTTGATCAGATCTTTCTGTGCGGGGAGTTCCGGGTATGCGGCACCCATTTGATCCACAAGAGTCTCTACAAGTTTGTACAGGAAGGCCTCACGCTGGCCGAGGAAGGTATAGACATACCTCACGGCGCGGCGAAGGATACGACGGATCACATATCCAGCCTTTGCGTTGGAGGGAAGCTGGGAGTCGGCTATGGAGAAGGAGATGGTGCGCACATGGTCGGCAACCACGCGCATCGCTATATTGGTTTTCTCATCCACGCCATATTTCTTACCCGAGAGCTCCCCAATCTTGTTGATCAGCGGAGTGAATACATCAGTATCATAGTTCGAGGTCTTGCCTTCGAGGGCCATGCAGAGGCGCTCGAATCCCATACCGGTGTCGATCACCTTGGCTGGAAGGGGTTCCAGATGGCCATCGGCCTTTCTGTTGTACTGCATGAAAACCAGGTTCCAGATCTCGATCACCAGAGGATTATCCTTGTTTACGAGGGCGGCTCCGTCTACCTTGGCGCGTTCCTCGTCGGGGCGCAGGTCGATATGAATCTCGCTGCAGGGACCGCAGGGACCGGTCTCGCCCATCTCCCAGAAATTATCATGACGGTTGCCGTTGATGATATGTGATTCGGGAAGGTGACGCTCCCAGATACCCGCGGCCTCGTTGTCCCGCTCCAGTCCCTCGGGGGGATAGCCCTCGAAGACAGTTGCGTAAAGACGGTCAGGATTCAGTTTCAGCACGTCCACGAGATATTCCCACGCCCAGTCGATGGCCTCTTTCTTGAAGTAGTCTCCGAATGACCAGTTGCCGAGCATCTCGAACATGGTGTGATGGTATGTGTCGCGTCCCACCTCCTCGAGGTCGTTATGCTTTCCCGACACGCGCAGACACTTCTGGCTGTCGGTCATTCGTCTGCATTCAGGCACACGGTTGCCAAGGATGATGTCCTTGAACTGATTCATTCCGGCGTTGGTAAACATCAGCGTCGGGTCGTCCTTGAGAACCATCGGCGCGGAAGGCACTATCTTATGGCCCTTGCTTGCGAAGAAGTTCTTGAACGACTCCCTAATTTCATTCGATGTCATTATGGTATGATATGATTCTATATTCAATTTTTTCAAATTGCAAAATTAGCGATTTTTTGCTATTTTTGCAAAGATTTTGTAGTCAACGCGATGTTAGACCGATGAAAAAGAACATCTATTACCGTTATAATCCTGATACCGACAATTACGAGCGTATATTTCCTACGTTCAGGTCACGTATGGCCGGATTCGCGCGCCTGATGGTTTCATCGCTTGTAATGGCAACCTTGCTGCTATTTCTCGGCATGGTAATCTTCGAGGCTCCAACCGAGGAGAATCTACGCAAGGAGAACGCCATGCTGAAGAGCCGCTACAACATACTCAACCGTCGCCTTGACAATTCTCTGCGGATTATGGCCGACATACAGAACCGTGACGACAATTACTATCGCGTCATGATGCAGATGGACCCCATGAGCCGGAGCCAGAGATACGCAGGTCTTGACAATGAAAAGCGTTACAAGGAACTGCAGCGCATGGACGACGGCGAAGTCGTGCAGCTCCTTTCGCAGCGTCTCGACCTCTTCGACCGTCAGCTCTACGCCCAGTCAATCTCCTTCGACCAGCTCCGCAATACGGCGGTGCGCCAGAAGGATAAGCTCGCGCATATTCCCTCCGTCATGCCTATCAATATCAAGGATTTCACCATGTCGTCAGGCTACGGCGTACGGCGTGATCCTGTCTATGGAAGCACCAAGTTCCATGCCGGACTTGATTTCGCGGCGAAAACAGGTACTCCTGTATTCGCCACCGCCGACGGTACAGTCACGGTAGCGGACCGGAAGAGCGGTTACGGCAACTGCATCGACATTGACCACGGCTACAATTACCTGACCCGCTATGCTCATCTGAGCCGGATTGCAGTCCAGGGAGGACAGGATGTGAAACGTGGCGAGCTCATAGGTTATGTTGGCTCTACCGGTAAATCGACCGGTCCGCATCTCCATTACGAGGTTCGTTTCAAGGATGAGCCGCAGAATCCTGTCAATTATTATTTCATGGACCTCACTCCCGACCAGTATGCCGATATGGTGCAGCTTGCTGAAAACGCCGGACACGTGATGGACTGATCCGGCCTACATTAATCCGGACAAAAAGGGGAAACAGCAATGGAAGAATTCGACAAGAAATATTACAAAATCAAGGACGTGGCTGAGATTCTCTCCGTCCCCCCAAGCACGCTTCGCTATTGGGAGTCGGAATTTCCGGAAATTTCGCCTCGACGCAGCGGCACCAACCGACGGTACTATACTCCCGATGACATACGCATACTGCGTATTGTACGCTATCTGCTTAAAGACAAGGGACTGAGGATGGATGCAGCCAAGCGGGAATTCGCCGCGAACCGCCGTAATCTGTCGCGACGTGTCGAGGCTATTGACCTCCTCGAGAAAACGCGAGGCGAGCTTGATGACATGCTTGCAGCCCTCAAACGCCGCAAATGACAACAGACCCCTTCCCACGAAACTCGAGAGAAAGGGCCTGATTATTATGATAACTCTAATTATTTCTTATGTCTTAACCTATAAAATCCCACAAAACGGCGTAATATTTGAGCGCTGAGATGATTTTT
>CAJUBC010000044.1 GCA_910584545.1 uncultured Muribaculaceae bacterium
AGAAGGCTTTTTATCCTGGAAAGACTACCTCAACGCGTCTGCTGAACAGTTACATTTGACCAAAATCATGTTAGGCTTTTGTTATTGACAGAGTATCAAAATTAATGCACAAATTTTCCTGCGAAACCATTTTTCATTATAGTTTGAAGTCTCTGCTATTCCTATAGATTTGTAGGAATTTTCGAGTTAAAATAAAGACTGAGAACAATTTTCGCAAATTATTCTCAGTCTAAGTGCGTTCTATGATGTTATGTCGTTGTTATTGAGTGGAGCATACGAGACTCGAACTCGTCACCTTATGACTGCCAGTCATACGCTCTAGCCAGATGAGCTAATGCCCCGTCTTTTTTATATTCACCCTGCAAAAGTAATTAAATTTCCGCAAACTACAAAAATATTTTCGAAAAATTTCATAAATTTTTCAGGCTCCTGCGAACAATGGGGGGCAGCTGTGTGTTGGCTGTCCCCCATTGCGTGTGATAATTGCCTTGGAAGGGTTATTACTTGAATGTGTCGGGGAGGTCGTTTTCGTAGAGAACGGTGTCGCCGGCGGCGAGTATGCCGGCGAGGCGTTTCTGGGCCTCGTTGAAACTCTCTACCACAATGAGCGATTCCTCATCGAATCCTCCTTCGCGGATGCCTTCCGTGATGGCGTCACGGTTGTACGCTCCTACAACGATGGCGATGTCTACATTGCCGGCTATGTGGCGACCGAATTCGCGGTTGAGATTGTACTGCTCGCTTCCAAGTTCAATCATACCGGGGGTGACGATGATTCGTTTTCCGGTGCCGTTGAACTGCGAGAGAACGTCGATGGCCATTTTTGATCCGGCGGGATTGGAGTTGAAGGCATCGTCGATTATAGTTACGTTGCCGGGTGTGCGTTTGATGCTGAGGCGGTGTTCCACCTGCTCGATAGCGCTTACCGCATACCGAATCTTCTCCGACGGCACTCCGAGATGATGCGCCGTCACGATGGCAGCAAGCAGGTCGGAGACGTTGCATTCGCCAAGCAGACGGGTTGCGATGTCGAGTGAGAAACCGTCGGGACCTTCTACAGTAAAGGTGGTTCCGTCAGGAGTGTACCTGACATTGACGGCACGGTAACCGCAGTGCTCCGTATTGGTCACTCCGTATCTTACTGCCTTGACATTGTGGACCTCGCGGCCCGCACAGGGGTCGAAGTCATTGTTGATGACTGCCAGACCGTCGGAGGGAAGAGCGTCGACCAACTCGAATTTGGTGGAGCAGACATTGTCGAGAGTCTTGAACGACTCAAGGTGCATCGGTCCGACTGCGGTCACGATACCGATCTGCGGGTGTACTATGTCGCATATCTCCTTGATGTCTCCCTTCTGCTTGGCTCCCATCTCGCAGACGAAAATCTGATTGTAAGGTTTCATCATCTCGCGGATGGTTCGCACCACGCCCATCGGAGTGTTGTAGCTTCCGGGCGTCATGAGGGTATCGAATTCCTCGCTGAGGATGCGGGTGAGATAATGCTTGGTGCTGGTCTTGCCGTAACTGCCGGTGATACCCACTACTGTCAAGTCGGGCATGGAGCGGAGTATGCGCCGTGCATCGTTGATGTACCGTCGGTTTATTAGTTTTTCCACCGGTATGAGAATGATGTCGGCAATGATGAGCGGAATGAAGGATAGCACGGAGAGCAGCATGATTGCCGACACCGTGATGGATCCACCCGGATATGATCCCCAGTAGATGGTCGAGGGGTCGGTGCACAAGGCCACAGCCGTCACAGCTCCGAGCGAGATGATGGCGGTTGTGATGTAGAGACGCCAGACGCGACGGGTGAACACGAGTGGTTTCTTATACTTCTTCTTGAATATCATGCCGATCTTGAAGAGACAGACAAGAGCCACCGCGAAGGCTGCCATTCGGTAGTCGAGCAGCGTGGCGCACATGAGA
Source organism: uncultured Muribaculaceae bacterium (assembly GCA_910584545.1). Classification (GTDB taxonomy): domain Bacteria; phylum Bacteroidota; class Bacteroidia; order Bacteroidales; family Muribaculaceae; genus Lepagella. The sequence continues at coordinate 1,930 of CAJUBC010000044.1, forward strand.
AGAATGCAGGCTAAGTCTGTCAGCCTCCATGTGTTCGCCATGTTGTGTCGGAGCCAGCGCCAGTACCGCGGTATACGGTAGCTGTTCTGCTGGAACATCTGGATGTCGTATTTGAAGTTGAGAATCATGTAGGCGGCGCAGACCACGTAGACCGCTATCATGTATGCGTTCATATTTTATGGTTTTTGGGGTTCTGGGGTTTGATTTGAGGATTGCGGGGCAAGTTCCTTTTTGAAGAATTCCCTGAGCACCGCACGGAATCCCATGGGATTGTCGAGGAATGAATAGTGTCCGCATTCCGGGAATGAGACCAAACCTGCGTCAGGGATGAGTTTCTCCATCTGTCGGGCGTCGGAGAGGGGAGTCGCGGTGTCTTTTTCTCCCCACACCAACAGTGTCGATGCTTTGATGCTCGGCATGACATTGCGGAGATCTTCGTTGACACAACGGCTCATCACCGCCCTCATACGCGGAGATGAATTGCGGTAGTCGGCCGATCCGGCCTTCCCTCGCCATGCGTTGATGGCCTTCCCGCCGAGTTTCTTGCCTAAAATCACCGGAAGTACTTTCTTGGCGGTCTTGAACGAATATACCTTTATATAATAGGAGAGAGGTCGCTTCGGCTTGATACCGGCCGCGTCCACGAGCACAACCTTTGAGATGGGGTTGCGTGACGACATCAGAATGGCGATTCGTCCTCCGAAAGAATGTCCTATGGGCACGGGGTCCTCGATACCGAGCCGTGCTATGAATTCTTCCATCAGGCGCGTGAACGAGTCCACTCCCCAGACTGCAGGAGGTTCGTCGCTCTTCCCGTGGCCGGGAAGATCCACATTATATACATGCATACCTGGAGAGAGTATTGCCGCTATGCTCGCCACAGTGGTATGGTCGCATCCCCAGCCATGCATCAGCAGAACGGGACATCCATCCTCCGGGCCGCTTTCATCGTAATGCAGCCGGACTCCTCCGATTTCTATCTCTTTTTCCATGAAAATAATCTTTTCTGGTAACCATATAACATTAAGTATGACATCGAAATTATTTAATTTATTGATAAGTCAACGCATCTTTTTGCGTCTTTCCGGTGATTTAAGCGATTTCCATCAGTCACAATGCCAGCATTGCTCCTTCCTGAACTCCCTTAAATCCCTCGAAAATCCACTAAAAATATGCATTAACTAATTTGCGAGTCATACTTATCTCGGTAACCAAACTACAAAATTACAAAAATCCCCCGGCAATGTCAATTCAATTTTGTTGGTTTCAGGAATATTTTGTAATTTTGAGAATCCGGAACCGGTACGCTCTCGGTCCGTAACCAACGCATAGAACCATATCTAACCCATTATTTTCTCATGACAGAGATAGAACTCAAGCGGAAGATGAAAGGCCTCTGGGTCGATACTTTCCATGATTCTGAAGATTATGTAAATCTCATTTTTGATACTTATTTCAATCCTGAACTCGTGGAATACGATGAGCAGGGCGGTGAGGTGGTTTCGGCCTTGGTAGGAGTGCCATACGAATTCGGCAATTCGAACTGCAAGGTCAAGGCTTTGTATCTATGCGGTCTCGCCACGAACCCGAGGTATCGCTCGCGAGGCATAATGACAAGGTTGCTCGCGCGGATCAATGCCAAGGCCCGCGAAGCCGGTTATGCGTTCACGTTTCTTATGCCGGCTGATTCCGGACTTCGGTTATATTATCGCGACAGAGGATATGTCAATGCGTTCTATAGGGTGATCGACAACTATACCTCCATCCATGACTTCAATCTCGAATATGAGTCGTTGCTTATGGAGCAGAAAGAGAAAGTGGCCGAACTGAAACGCCGCCTGTATGAATCGTTGCGTGGAGGACGTCTCGAAGCGCTGACGTCTGACGAGGAACGCAATGCCGTGGAGAACGGCATTGTGGATCTTATCAGCGAAATGGAATCCGGACAGCGTGATCTGCGCATCATCCATTCGGAACAGGATCTGAGAACAGCCATTGCGGAAAACAGAATCGACAAATGTGGCGAGATATTCTATGTGGTCAATCCTTCAGGTAAAGTCACGGCTGCCGCGTTCACTGTCCGCAAAGACAAGAATTCCCCGGTTGAGGTCCGCAGGACATACGCCTCCGACACCGGCAGCAAGTTCAAGCTTTTCCAAGAGGTGAAGCGTGCCTATACCGATTCCTCCATGCAGGTGTACCTGTCGGCTGTGGACATGGACCGGAAGGCTCTTTGGTATCGGACCTACGGAAGCGTGATGCCGGAAAGCTCGCAGACGGGTAACGTCTCCGTCACTGAGCGGGTGTATTCCCTCCGGGCTCACACTAAAGTCTATGGTATGGTCAAAATTCTCAGTCTTTACGAGATTTTGAAATTCATGGCCGAGACCTCGCGCGATCTGAAATATTCCATTCTCGTGAGAGAGCAGGGAGCGACCGAGGTTATGAAGTATGTTGTCAGAAATGGCAAGATTTCAACGCATACATTACAGGAGGATGAGATAGGGGAGCATGCCGCCACTGACATCATGTCGGTGAGGGATGTGGCTGAAATCATTTTCCGTCGTCAGGATGGTGACAGTATCATCACCGAGGCTTTCGGTATTCCCTCTATCAATGCCTCGATCTCTCTGATGCTGGATTAAACAACTTCGGTTATAGTCACAGAGGCTGTGTTGAAATGTTAATTCGACACGGCCTCTATGTTTTTGTGCAAATTTTACCGCACTATTTACAGATGCAATCAGATTCTTGAGATTTGATTACGGTTATAATGAATTGTAAAATAGAGTGATAGGCATTAAAATCGCTTGATTTAGCCTCTTGACATTTGAAAATAATTACAAATGCAACCGGAATCACGGATCTATGGAGATCTCGTTAAAATTTTCATCAGAAAACTGTAGAGGTGAAAATAGGGTAGACCAGCTGAAAAATGAAATTGGTCAAATTGGGACATTGGTTTTTGGGTCGCCAAAGGTGAGATTCAGCTATTTACATAACGGAATATGATAATGCAAATTCAAGAATGCATTTGACAACAAATATGCAAACATGAATTGCAGTTGTAAAATATATGGTGTATTTCGAATTGCAAATATTCTCGGATGCGATTTTAAATTTACAAATGTGCGCAGTATGTATTTGAGAAATCGTATAAATAACATTCATTAACAATCTATTTAAGTATCAATAAATCAATATAATATAATATGAAATTAAAGTTGAATTTAATTAATGGATATATTTTTGGGCCTGGGGTATAATATGGTGAAGGAATGGTTTCGCAACTAATTATATGGCAAATATATCATACATCTATCTTAGAAAATGCTTAAGGAAATTGCGATTGCAAATGCATATGGTACATGATGGTGTTCCTCCTTTATTTGAATTAGCAAATTTGAGAAAATGTTAATTTAAATTTGCGGTTTACAAAATAAAATATTACATTTGCAATCGGAATTACAAATCTAAAATCTGAAGATTCTGAAACAATGGAAGAGGACAACGTGGCAATTCGCCTAAAAGGGTTCATCGATTCTCAGGGGCTTACCAATTCGCAGTTTGCTGACCAGTGTGGTATCCCCCGCCCCAGTCTGTCGCAGATTATATCCGGTAGAAACAAAAAAATATCGGACGTCATAGTCGGACAGATTCATTCTGCCTTCCCGATGCTCTCTGTGCTCTGGTTATTGTTTGGCGAAGGTGATATGATTGTTTCTCCTCCATCAGAGAGTCCTGTAGAGGGTGGCGAGCCCGATTTATTCGCAGGAGCTTCTGATTTACCTTATGGCGGGTCGCAACCGGAGAAATTTGCGAATGTCAACGCCTTAACTCAGCCTCAAAACATGAGTAAAAGTGTTGTAAATAAGGACGTAATCTATGAGCAGAAGAACGCTGAGCTGATGAGGGAAATAGAAAAAATGCGTAAAAATCCGCGAAAAGTCTCCCACATCACCGTATATTACGATGATTCCACCTTCGAAACCTTCTATCCGAAGGATTGATTCCCTCCTTCATTCTATTGCAAGGCCCTTCCCCACAGGATTACATATAAAACAAAAAAAGGAACCACCACATGTCTGAGGTAGTTCCTTTTATGTTGCGTGATTTTTGATCGGGTCTTACATCATTCCCATGCCGCCGCCCATTCCGGGAGCTGCCATAGGAGCTGCCGCTGCCGCAGGATCTTTCTTGTCGGCGATTACGCATTCGGTGGTAAGGAACATTCCGGCGATGCTTGCGGCATTCTCGAGGGCTACGCGTGTAACCTTCGCGGGGTCGATCACTCCGCTCTTAAGGAAGTTCTCGAACGCGCCTGTGCGTGCGTTGTAACCGAAGTCTCCGCTTCCGTCCTTCACTTTCTGGAGGATTACAGCACCTTCCACTCCGGCGTTCTCCACAATCTGACGGAAGGGTTCCTCAATGGCCCGGCGTATGATCTGTATACCGGTGTTCTCGTCGTCGTTGTCACCCTTGAGCTCATCGAGAGCGGGAAGCGTACGGATGTAGGCCACGCCTCCGCCTGGAACGATACCCTCGGCGATTGCAGCGCGGGTTGCTGAAAGAGCATCGTCCACGCGGTCCTTCTTCTCCTTCATCTCAACCTCGGAGGGTGCGCCTATATAGAGGACGGCCACGCCGCCTGCGAGCTTGGCGAGACGCTCCTGAAGCTTCTCTTTGTCGTAATTAGAAGTGGTTGTCTCGATCTGGCTCTTGATCTGGGCTACGCGCTGTGCGATGGCTTCCTTGGATCCGTTTCCGTTTACAATCACTGTGTTGTCTTTGTTGACCGTTACCTTCTCGGCCGTACCGAGATCAGCCACGGTTGCCTGTGCGAGCTGCATGCCCTTGACTTCGCTGATGACCGTACCTCCTGTGAGGATCGCGATGTCCTCGAGCATCTCCTTGCGGCGGTCGCCGAATCCCGGAGCCTTAACAGCGCAGATCTTGAGCGAGCCGCGCAGACGGTTCACTACGAGGGTAGCGAGTGCTTCGTTGTCGACATCCTCGGCGATGATGAGCAGGGGACGTCCGCTCTGTGCCACGGCCTCGAGCACGGGAAGAAGGTCTTTCAGGTTGGAGATCTTCTTGTCGTAGAGTAGGATGTAGGGTGAATCCATCTCGCATTCCATCTTCTCGCTGTTGGTCACGAAGTAGGGGGAGATATAACCGCGGTCGAACTGCATGCCTTCAACCACTTCTACAGTAGTCTCGGTGCCCTTGGCTTCCTCGACGGTGATAACACCCTCTTTCTTCACTTTCTGCATAGCCTCGGCGATGAGACGGCCGATCTCCTCGTCGTTGTTGGCGGAGATGCGGGCCACGTTCTCGATTTTCTCGAAATCGTCGCCAACTTCCTCGCTCTGAGCCTTTATGCCCTCTACTACCTTGGAGACCGCTTTGTCAATGCCGCGCTTCAGGTCCATAGGATTGGCACCTGCAGCGACATTCTTGAGACCTACGTTCACGATAGCCTGTGCGAGCACGGTGGCTGTCGTGGTGCCGTCTCCGGCCTGGTCGCCGGTCTTCGAGGCCACTTCCTTCACGAGCTGGGCTCCCATGTTCTGGAATGAGTCCTCGAGTTCGATCTCGCGGGCAACCGACACACCATCCTTGGTGATGTGGGGTGCGCCGAATTTCTTCTCGATGATCACGTTGCGGCCTTTCGGGCCGAGTGTTACCTTAACGGCATCGGCGAGAGCGTCGACACCCTTTTTCAGCTCTTCGCGAGCCGGAGTATTGAATTTAATTTCTTTTGCCATGATATGATTGTTTTCAACCGATTACGGCCAGAACATCGCTCTGGCGCATCATAAGATATTTCTTGCCTTCGAGCTCGATCTCGGTGCCGGCATATTTGCCGTAAAGAACAGTGTCGCCAACCTTGAGGATCATCTCCTCATCCTTGGTGCCGTTACCTACGGCCAGTACTTTACCCTCCAGGGGTTTCTCTTTCGCCGAATCCGGGATGTAGATTCCGGCAAGCGTCTTTTCTTCCGCCGCGTTGGGCTCTATGAGCACGCGGTCGGCCAATGGTTTGATATTCATAACTGAATATAATTTAAGGTTTCAATATTGTTTCTTGTAATTTCTAATATGTATGGCAGTCTGTCCGTCGGTTTTGTGGCGGAATCCTGTCCGCTATAAGTAAATACAAATAGTGTGCCAAAAAAGTTGAGGGGAGCGCCGGTTTTCTTTCCGGCGTTCCCCTCGAAGATATTGTCGGGACTATGTCCCGTTAGATTCCTTTTACCCGTGATTTCATCCTTATTTCTTTATGAGGATGTAGCTGCGCTCGGGTGCCGCGATTCCTTTGAGTCGGCCTCCCTTCACCTTGAATTCCTTGCCGTAGACCACATCGCGGTATGTTCCTGCGGGAAGTCCGGTGGGAAGGTCCACGAAGTTGGCGAATTTGCCGATATTGACAATGGCGGCCCCTTTCTTGCCACGGTTCACAAGCAGGACCTCTCCTGAATCCGACATCTGCAGGTCCTCTTTCTCCTTTGCCATAGCGGTGCGGAATTTATTTACAGCCACCACTTCAGGATGTTTGAACTCATCGTTGCCTCGTTTGCCGAACACGTTGTCTCCGTAATAGTTGTCGCGTGTGGAGCCGGCGGGACGGCTGAAGAAGAGGGGTGTGCCGTTCTGTCGTGCGGTGAGGAACACCCATCCCTGGCGTATCTCATCGTCGGTGAGGTGGGCCGACTCATGCGCGTTGGCGTATGTGTCGTGGCTCTCTACCCATGTGGTGAGGAATTCGGGTGCCGCGTCATGGTGGTAGCTCTTGAGATCGATTCCTTTTGCGGTATGTTTCTCAAGGACTTCCCTCAGCACGTGTCCGTAGGAGGATGCTGTCTGTCCCATGTAATCGGCATATTCAGCTTCTGGCACACCTATGTCCTGTAGAACCTCGCCATATATGAAGAGCGAGTCCTCGGGGAGGGCGAGGCGCACTCCTTTCACGGCCTTGCGGCCTGTGGTCACATCCCAGAAGTCATTCTCCTTTACGCCTGCCGCCTTGTCCACCGGGTCGGAGTGTACACCGATGTGCTTGGCCGTATCGTAGCGGAATCCTCTTACTCCAAGGCTCAGGAGATCGTTAACAAACTCCATGTAATATTTCTGGAAATCGGGATTCTCCGTATTAACGTCAGGCAGTCCGCCCACGCCCTGCAGCGTGCACTGGGTGCGGTCCTGATAGTTGGAGATAGGGGTGAGTCCGTTTGAATGGAACATCTTCTCTCGCCCCCCCACAGCCTTGTAGAATTCATCGGCTACTGCGTCGGTGTCGAATGCCGTGTGATTGGGAAGCACATCCACGATGACCCGTATGCCATATTTGGCGGCCGAGTCCATCATCTGTTTCATCTGGTCGCGGCTGCCGAGATATGCATTGCCTACCTTCCAGTCGGTGGGTTGATAATAATAGTACCAGTTGCCTTCTGTCACCTTCTCGTCGAAGAGTTTCTTGCCGCTCCCCTCGGGAGCATAGCTGCGCTGCACGGGTGATGTCTGGATCATGGTGAATCCGGCATCCTTTATTTCCTTCATGCTGCGGGCTATTTCGGGAAAGTTCCAGCTCCAGGTGTGCAGTATGGTTTCGGTGTTGACCGCGTCGGGATTGACGGTCATGCGGTCTTTTGCTGCCGCCGGCGTGGCGCATAGGCCAAGTATGGCGAGGCAGAGAACAGGATGTTTCTTTGTCATTGATTATATGGTGTTGTTCGCCGTGCATGTTGTTATGTCATGTCGCCGGCGATGGTTTGGGTCTTGTTTCTTTATCAGAACTGCTGAAGTTCCTGATATAGCTGATGCAGGGGGAGCCCCATCACGTTATAGTAGCTGCCGTTGATTTTCTCCACGGCCACGCATCCGATCCATTCCTGGATTCCGTACGCTCCCGCCTTGTCGAGAGGCATGAAGTTGTCCACATAGTAGCGTGCCTCATCGGGTGTGATTTCACCGAAGGTCACTTCCGTCACTGTGGTGAAACTGGTGCGGCGGTTCTTGGCCGTGATGCACACTCCGCTGCATACCTTGTGAGTCCTGCCCGAGAGAGACATGAGCATTTCCATGGCTTCCTCGATTGTCTTGGGCTTGCCGAGTACCTTGTCACCGAGCACCACCACGGTGTCTGCCGTGATGATGAGCTCGTTGTCGCGCATTCTCGAGGTGTATGCGTCGGCTTTCCTCGACGCTATGTACTGTGCCACCTCTTCGCGTGGCAATGAATCGGGATAGGATTCGTCGATGCCTCCGAGACATATCACGTTGAACGGAACCCGAAGCTGCGAGAGGAGTTCTCTGCGGCGCGGGGAATTGCTCGCGAGCAGTATATGATATTTTTTAAGATTGTCGAGCATTGGAATTGCTTTATCCGGGCCATCTATTCCCCCGGTCTTGTTATATCTAAAGAGTTAACGTTTGGGAGGAGAAAAGTATTGCTACCATCCGAACGCCTTGTCATCTTTCATCCAGGTGCCCTGAGCGCGAAGCACCTGTTCGAGCAGGTCGCGTCCGCAACCGTATCCTCCGCTGAAGCGGGACACGTAGAGTGCGGTATCTCTTACTTCATGTGCGGCATCGTAAGGTGCGCAGGGGAGTCCTACGATCCTCATGCATCTCAGATCCGGTATATCGTCACCCATATAGGCTGTCTCTTCGGGAGTGAGATTATATTTCTCCATCCATTCTCGAAGCTGTTCTGTCTTGTGTGCGGCTCCGAGATAGATGTCGGTGATGCCGAGGGCGTTGAACCGATGGCGCACCGCTTCCGACTTACCTCCGGAGATTATGGCGATGATGATGCCTGATTTCACGGCGAGCTGAAGCGCGTAGCCGTCTTTGATATTGACCATACGCATCGGCTCTCCTGTCTCCGACATCGGTATCACCGAGGGGGAGAGAACTCCGTCTACATCGAACGCTATAGCGCGTATCTTCTTAAGGTCGTAGTTTATTCCGCTCATGGTTTTGAATTGATTCTGTTAATGTCTTATAAATGGCGGCGAGTCCGGGACGGTCGGCGAGCATGGCGAGATGTCGGTCGATCGTGACGGAGTCGTGGCGTATGGCCGGTCCGGTCTGGCCTTTAGCCGGCCCGGTCTCGAATGCCTTTCTTACTGTTTCCATCACCAGAGGTTCCAGATCTCCGAATTCCATTCCTTCGGATCCGAGCAGTTCTTCGGCGATGGCCCATAGATGGTTGGTGAAGTTGCATGCGAATACGGAGGCCACATGCAGTGCGCGTCTTTTCCCGGAATCGGCATGGCGCACGGTCCGGCTTATGACTCCGGCGAGGCGTGCGAGCCTGTTTTCTGTCTCCTCGTCACAACCCTCCACATAGACCGGTATCACATCGTAGCGGAGCGGGACACGTTTGGTGAACGTCTGCAAGGGATAGAACACGCCGTGTCTGTATCCCGCGTTTTCAAACACTTCGATACCGGTCGTACCGGAAGTGTGGGCCACGATAGCCAGGGTGTCCGAAGGGATGCGTTTAGCCACCTCCTTGATGGCGTTGTCGCTGACGCTAATGATGATGATGTCGGCATCGATACGTAGGATGTCGAGTGTATGTGGATTGACTATGTCGGCATCGAATCCAACATTGTCGAAGGCTTGCCTGAGATGTGCCGCGACATTTCCCCTGCCTATGATATCGATTTTTATATTTTCAGATGCTCTCATATTCAATTCTCCATTCTAAATTTTCAATTATAATATATCGGCAGCTGTTCCATTCCCATGGTGCGCCTGAGATTGATTTCCACGCATGGGTTGACTGTGCCGCTCTCTGTCACGAGCATGTCTATGCCGAGCGGTCCGCTGTATGAATGTGCAATTAATTGCTCGATTGCCGCCTGAATTTTTTCAAGGAGACTGTCGCACCATGCTTCTGTGGACTGCCGGATCATGTTTTCGAGTTCTGATTGTGTCTCCCGCATGTTGTTGTGGTATTTTCCCCGTCGTGAAGTCTCGAACACTGAGTATCCGGCGAACATCGCCTTTCCGTCGCGGCATAACCATTCTGTGGCGAAATCGAGTCGGCGCGCGTAAGCCTTTTCTGCCATTACCGATCCTTGCGCGGCTATCGTGCCTCGAACCCATTGCTCTACCTGACTCCTGTCAAGGTCCGAAGTCCTGATTATCCCTCTGCCTGAACAGCTCCAGGGTGCCTTGAAATACATGTCTCTTCGCTTCTCGAAAACCGACATGGCTTGTTCCACTCCTGTGCATTCCTTAGGAGTTTCTATTTCCGGAAAGTCGGTTGCCGTTATACTGAGAAATTCGATGGTCGTGCGCCGGTGCGATAGATTTCTTATAGCCTCAAGTCCCCGCTCATCCGGAATTCCTTTGATTCCGCTGAATCTTTGTCGAAGACGGTAAGCCAGGCAACGGTTCCACCCCCATGGGTCAGCAAATACCGGCTCCTTGAATGTCACGATGGAATGCAAAGCGGGCATTCGGATTATTTCCAGATTCTTTTCTGCAGCGATGTCATGATAGGGGAGTCGTTTGAGTTCATCATCGGGAATTATATCGCACAACAGTATTGCGTCTCCCGGCGAAGCGTATGTTGCCGGATAAAGCGCCATGTTCCTGCGGAGTCTTACTACTGATGCTGGAGGCGTGTAGTTGATGGAGTCGGAGGCGAGTGCGTATTCCGTGTCGGGATTGAATATTAGAAGCCGTCTCATTTTTTCTCAGGGGAGGATTCCAACTTAAAGCCGCCGGATCCAGAAATCCGGACCGGCGGCTGTATGATGGGATATAGTCCCCATGATCAACAATTCGTGAAAGGTGACCGTTTGCAATCAATCATCGAGGTGCTCGCGCTCCTTGAGGGGGTTTGAGAAGTAGAGCTTATGGTCCACATATTCCTGGGTGGCGATTAGGGTCGGTTTCGGCAGCTTCTCATAGAAGCGTGAGATCTCGATCTGCTCGCGGTTTTCCGACACTTCCTCAAGATTGTCGGTCGAGGCGAACTCCTGAAGCTTCTTGTCGAGTTCCTTTTTCATTTCCTGAGCAATCTGGTTGGCCCTTTTGCCGATGATGCAAACAGTCTCATACACGTTTCCGGTCTGTTCCGCCATGGAGACCATGTCGCGGGTGACGGTGTTGAGAGGTGCGTTTGTCTTCTTATAATCCATAAGGTGTATAATGTTTTGTCGATATTATGATTCCGATGATTTGTTGTCTCGCTGACTTTGGTTTTCTGCCGCGGTTATCTTCTGGCATGTTTCTCGGCTATTCTGAAGATAGTCTCGGCTTCCTTCTTGTGCTTTGAATCGGGATAGTTGTTGATGAAAGAGTAATATTCGTCAACGACATCACCGTATCTTTCCGCCATCTTTTCGCTGACGCTCTGTTTGGCTTCCTGATATTTGGATTTGAGTATCAGCAGCTCGAAGTCCTCGCGATACTTCGAATAGGGATATTCCTTGAGGGCGTTCTGCGACACTATTATCGCCGACTGGTAGTTGTTTCCCATGAAGTTCCCGAGATTGTAATAAAGCTGGGCGTTCTGGAGCTCCTTGAGGGTGAGTTTGTCCTGCAGTTCGAAGATCGCGTTGCGGGCGATGGTGACGCGGTCGCTCTTGGGGTAATACTCCAGGAAGTTGGTCAACTCCTCGATGGCCTTTATGGTGTAGGTCTGGTCGAGCTGCGGGTCGGGCGAGTCAAGGTAGAAGCCATATCCGGAATAGAATCTTGCCAGCTCGGCGAATTTCCCTTTCGGATAGCGGGTATAGTATGTCTTGAAATAGAGGTTGGAGTTGGCGTAGTCCTTGCTCTCATAGTAAGACATGGCGAGCAGAAACAGTGCCTCCTCTCCGTCCTTGGTGCCTCGGAGTGGGGTATATACTTCGCTCAGCAGAGTGTAAGCCTGCGTGTACTTCTTTTCATCGTAGGCTTTTTTTGCGTATTCGAATTTGTACTCCGCGTCACGGCTCTTGAGCACCTTGTTGTATTCAGTGCAGGATGCGAGAGCCAGCAGCAGGGGAACGGTATACAGTATTTTGCGCATTTCTGTAACAATCAGTACTGATGCGGCGGTATCACGGGGATACGGGTCGCCGCCTGATATTCTCTAATCGGCAAAATTAACAAAATATTCTGAGAAAAGCAACCCCGATGTCTTAAAAAATCTAAACTTATCCAAACTTAGAGGCTGTGCCAAAATTTAGCTTTTGGCACAGCCTCCGGTATAGGGTTTGTCTGAAATGAGCGAGTTTATTTCAGAGCGTCTTTTACTGCATCGTTAGGCACCATTTCCTCTTTGAATACATAAGCGCCTGTTTTGGGAGATCTCTCCATGATGATGATCTTGCTGTATGTACGTCCCTCACCTTTCTGAATGGACGCGACGGTTTTCTTTGCCATAGTTCAGTGCTTATTTTATCTCTTTGTGAATGGTGTACTTCTTCAGGATCGGGTTGTATTTCTTCAGTTCGAGACGACCCGTCGTGTTCTTGCGGTTCTTTGTGGTGATATATCTTGACATACCGGGCATTCCGCTTGCCTTATGTTCGGTGCACTCCAGGATCACCTGTACGCGATTGCCTTTTGCTTTCTTTGCCATAGCTGTTCTTTCTTACTTAGAGGGAGAGTATTTTGATATCTTTGAAATCAAGATTGCCTTCAGCTTCCGCCTTCTTCAGGGCGGCGTTCAGACCGATCTTGTTTATGGTGCGCAGCGCGCGTGTCGAAAGACGGAGCTGGATCCACATGTCCTGCTCTACCCAGAAGAACTTCTTTGTGTGCAAGTTAACCTCGAACTTGCGTTTGGTGCGACGCTTTGAGTGGGAAACGTTGTTTCCTACCTGCGCCTTTTTGCCTGTGATCTGACAAACTTTTGACATGGCTATGCTAATTGCTTTAAAATTAACTTGTTAAGTTTATTTATTGTCTCTGACGCCATCTCAGTTCTCATATCGTCACTAACTGCATCATTTTCAGCGACTTTCAAGGATGTGCCACAAAACAGTTACAAAGTTAATGCTTTTTACCGAATTGTGCAAATTTTTCAGCTCTAATTTTATTCTGTTGTGTCAAAAAGAAGTAAAAACGCCCCCAACGATATGAAGACATATAGAAAGACTCCTTTCATCGGATATCCGGGAAAGGAGTCTTTTGATGGGGTAAAGTATGAATCAGCGGATAGCTACTTTCTCGGTCTTTGCGCCGGTCTTCTTGATATAGATACCTTTCTCGAGCAGGCTGGCATCTGTTCCGGCCCTGCGGCCTTGAAGATCGAAGAACTCCGGCTCGGCATCGTCGTCAGTCAAAAATTCACTGACGCTAACCTCGCCATCCTTGGCCAGCGAAAGATTTCCCAAAGCCAGCAAACAAGCCGGTGCCTGGATAGTCATGTACTTCTGTCCGGGAGTCAGGTGAACTGTGTGGGAGAATTCTTCGCCCGGATTTTCATCTGATCCCACTTTTGATTCGTATGTAGGCACTTTATTAGAACCCACAGATCCTACAACTTTTCCATTTTCGGCAGAGAACGTCTTTGGCGTGACCTTATCATCGAAAGTAATGGCCATTCTTCCTGCAATATGCAATAATCTATGACCATCCGAAGGCTCAGTTTTGGATTTGCTGAAGCATTGCGCAGCACCTTTCAGAAGGTAATCGCCTTCTTCCTTTATATTTATTGGATAGCTATAATAATGGGGTGCACTATCATAGCTTTTATCCGGAAATTTTATAATTATATAGTAATTTCCGTTGCAAAATGCTTCAGGACAGTCCGGGAGGGTTATTTGCTTGTGCTCGTAATCTGTATTTGGATATTCCGAATCGTATGCCTTTACAAAGCAGCTGTACATGCGTTTGTTATCATCAGTTATCTGATTGCCGTCTTTGTCATAGACTTGCCATACGTTGTAGAATGCCTCCTTGTTGTCGACGGTCGTGCCGATCGCTCCGGCAAGGAGATTCTCCTGCGCTCCGACGATTGAGGTCGTTGCCGCCAAAGTAAGCAGCGATAGTAGAAATTTCTTCATGTAATAAGTATTACGTTAGTATTAGAGGTGTTATGTTTTTGATTTGATTTGGTTTAAAATAGTTAATGAATGCAAAAGTAAACAAATTTTCTTAAATTCCCACCATTTTTAATAAAAAATTTTCCTTTCCCATTAAAAATTTATGTTTCCCTGAGTTCCATAACAGTAAAAGATTTATTTTAAGGAATCAGAGCTCCAGATCAACTCGTCAACTACTTCGACTATGAAGCCTTCGTACGCGAGCTGTTAATGTGGGACTACTCGATGGGCGCGAACGGTAACGTGTTCCGCCGCGTCTGATCTCTTTCCTCTCTCCTTAGGGTCGCCCTCCGGAGCGGCTCTTTCTGTATATAAAAAGAGCGAGGTCGCGGAGACATAGTCCGCGACCTCTTTTCCCCTTTTAAGTGATGGTATAGAGACATAGCCTATACGAGCACTAATTATGTTGCATAAGGTACTTCTTTTTTCTTAATCAACAAAATTTTCCGTAAAAAAGTTGTTGCTATCACATCGGAAACCTCAAAACCTCAAAATTTCCGACATCGCCGTAATACTCGATATTCCGGCTGATGTGCTGCGCTCCGACATCGCCGACCGAGGCACCGACGTAAGCAAGGCTTACCGTCGTGGCAAAGCCGCCTCAAAGGTCAAGCTTCATTCCCAGGAGATGATGCTTGCACAGGTCGGCTCGCCGCTCGCTATCGAGAACGCCCACCGCAATTTATTGGATATGGAAGATGATGAATAGCAGAAATTTTTGTAATTTCGCGTTATGAAAACTATATTCTGTTGCCTGACTCTATTATGCGTTGCATTGATGCAAACGTCATGCAATACTCATAAGAATACTTCTGCCTCGCAAGATAATATTGTCGAGTCGGGAATATTCTACGAACCCGAACAGCAACCATACTATTTGCATGGCGACACTAAGGGTTTATTGAAAGACCTATATACCACTATTTCTGAAACCGCCCCTGTAACACAGGAATGTGTCAAAGGTAGGGCTGTTGTCAGGTTTGATATTTCAAAAGACGGCAAAATAGATGCCAACACAATTAAGGTGGTTGTAAACCGGTCTGTGCCTGACGATTATTTGAAGGCAGCCATTGAAGCAATTAAAAAATTAGGTAAATTTGAGCCGGGTAAAATGAATGGGATTCCTAAAAAAGTAGCATGGAATCTTCCAATCATCTATCCTGTTCCACTTGAGTACATAAAGTCAACTGAGTAAATAACCTCGTCTTTTTGCAACATAGAACGGCTTATGTATCTTCGCGGTACATAAGCCGTTTTTATGTCATATCCCAACGCCATAGAAATTTGCCGCGCCGAACTCTTTACCAAAGAGGTAGAGTTGCGCGAACGTTATCCCGGCCAGATGGTCGAGAAAGTCCTGCGTGTGCGCGAGATGTATAACTGGTTTATCGAACGTGCCGCAACCGCCTACGGCAAACTGAACCGCGTTGACCTCGAAGATGACAGGCAATACCGCTCGACCAAATCCTCGTTCAGCCTTCACGGCTACCGATGATCCTCGTGTCCTCGGCATCGAGCCTATTCCTAACATAGCCTAGAAAATCTCTGCTCTGATTGAGAAGTACCTGGCCGAAACCATCGACATTGAAGATGTTGAGTCCGAGGAAGTGGATTTGGAGTTCTCAAAACTGTTTCCAAATGAAGTCAAGGACTTGAAATGCAATAATAAGTAATTTTGTGGGAACCAAATAACTTACGCTCCAATGGACCACAAATTCACAGAACAGATAAAGCAATGGCTTGAAAAGCCGGAAGACGAGTGCGACTATGCTGTCGGCGCTCTTTACCTTTTGAAGCTATCGGGCACCGAAACAAGACCGTGGTCTATTATTACGATGCAACGGCCCTCGGCTCCAACTATGCCGTCAACGACCAGGACTTCCATTATAACGTGGTAAAGGAGTTCGAGCGGCACGGCTGGCGCATCGAGTCCGTGTACCTCGGAAACCCGATGCACCACGACGAGAAGTATCTTCTCATCAACAACGCCTTTGCCGGGAAGCAAAGGCTCATGCCGTTCATCAACCGCTCCAACAATGAAGACCTTATCCTTGCCATTCAGTCAGCCGGTGTCTCCAACGGACGCAACGGCTTCCGCAAGGATAAGTCCGGCGAAAAGCTCGCCGAGTCCGAGGAAGACCTGCTCGAACACCGCACCGACGGCACCGATGCTTTCGACACCCTCTACATCGGCTGCGAAAAATTCCCGTTCCATGACAGTTTCGCCCTATCCGTGTCGGGCGTGTCGGGCGTGTCGGGCGTGTCGTGAAAGTTTGAATCCTTTAACAGCCATATCCTTGTTTAATCCGTTATAATGTTGTAACTTTGTACTCTAAAACAGAATCTGATATGGCAATGACAATCAACTCATCACCTGTGCTGACAGGTGAATCTGCACGAGCTTTCATTGAGGAAGCGGAGCGTAACGGCAAACTGCCAACGCCATGTCTTTCGCCTGAACGCGAAGCGCAGATAGCTGAATTTTTAAGAAAATCGCGCGAGTTCATTTTCCCTCCCAAGGATAAGAAAAAATGACCCCGGGCAGTTTTATTCTGGAACGCGATGCTGTGATGCGGCCTTACACGGCTGATGTCGCAGCTTATTGTGCGCCTTTTTCATGTGAGGACAGCGACCTCGACGAGTTCTTCTCAAAAGATGCTTTCCTCTATGAAACCGAATTGCTTGGAAAAACTTATGCCTGGATTAACACCGCAGATCCTTCGCAGATTTTAGGTCTGGTAACTTTGGCTAATGACAGTGTCAAAGCAAAGTTTATCGCCAATTCTGCGCGAAACAGACTGCAACGCAGTATCACAAATGCCAAACGTGGAATGAATTATCCAGCAGTTCTTATTGGACGTTTGGGCGTTTCTTCCGAATATCGAGGCAAAGGGCTCAACATAGGCAGTCAGATTCTCGACTTTCTCAAAGGTTGGATCCGTTTGTTTGACAATAAAACAGGTTGTCGTTTTATTGTTGTTGACGCCTACAACAACGAAAAGACTCTGCATTTCTATGAAAAGAACGGTTTCAAACCTTTGTATAAAAGCGAACAGGAAGAACGATCTTTTCTTGAATTAGCTCCTGAAGAACCTTTGGAAACCAGATTTATGTTCTTCAACCTGAAACTCAAATGAAATATGCCTCAGTCCCCCGGCGAATTCTTCATACCAGACAACGATGTCAGGCTTCCGGAGGAGCTTGATTACAGCCGCGTGGATGAATATATCCGCTCGGCGGAGGCATTTTCGCGCACGTCCTATCAGAGCGTCTATATCATCGACTATTTCAGACAGAACTTTCTCTATGTATCGCCCAATCCGATGTTCCTGTGTGGGCTGTCGCCAGAGCGAGTGAAAGAGTTGGGATACCGATTCTATCTTGACTTTGTGCCGGAGGATGAACAGCCGTTGCTGCTTATGCTCAACAAAGCGGGGTTTGCCTTTTATAATGATATTCCTGTCCATGAGCGCAAGGACTGGTATATCTCCTATGATTTCCATATTCTCAACGAGAGAAAGAAAACCCTTATCAACCACAAGATGACACCGCTTGCCCTTACTTCTGACGGGCGAATTTGGTTATCGTTATGTATCGTTTCAGCTTCTACGCACACTGAAGCGGGACATATTGAAATGCACCATGTAGGTTCTTCTGAATATTTTGAATACCACGAAACCACCCATCGTTGGACTAAGAAGCAGATGCCAACACTCACTGACGGTGAGAAATCGGTGCTGACCCTATCCATTCAAGGCTACACCATGTCAGAAATTGCCGATAAAATATGCCTTTCTCCCGACACAATCAAGAAATACCGTAAACGTATATTCGAGAAATTGGAAGTCCGCAACATTTCGGAGGCTATAGTGGCGGCGACTAATAACAAGCTACTCTAAGTTCTTGGAGAGATAGAATCTCGGAAATTGCTTGACATTGCGCCCGACGGCGATGTTGGCCGCTATCTTTGCGCAGATGTGCGCCGCTGTCCGCTGTGCCGCCTCGCTCGTCTTAGCCTCTCTTATCGCAGGCAAAGCTAACTGTAACCACTCACACCCTTCTACATTCCAGAAAGCGCAATACCCGGCCATATACTCGGCAGCCCATAGGCGCAGATTGTCCTTATGTTGTAATTCGTTGTCGTCGCCCGGCATTATTACAATCGCTCCGGCACCATCCACAAAATCAAAAGGATATATTATAGGTATGGGGGCATTACCCTTGACATGGGTACAAGCTTCGCCCGTATACTCGGCTACCATATCGATGGGCCCAATTTCCGTGTGGACATCGTTCCCCGACACAATATTTATAGGCTTGAAACCGGACTTATCAAGTTCTGCTTTTACGCAGTCTATAAAATCCGATGCGCCGATAATCATGATCCGGCAGTCTGCGATAAGGCGTTTTTCCTCGCTTGTCATATTCGATAATTTTTACTCTGCAAAATTAGGATTATACCAATCGTTATGCCATACCCAAAAGGGTACGTTTTCACTACGAGATGCAATCGTACCCTTTTGGGTATGGCAAGTGTTTTTCAATAGCTGTAATT
>CAJUBC010000045.1 GCA_910584545.1 uncultured Muribaculaceae bacterium
TGTGCCGATTTATTTATGGACCCAGTCTATAAAGGGACTTTTTCAGTGCCCTCTTCATGAAGTCAGGACTTTTTTATCGGTTATCGTCGATTATCAGTCGTTGTCGTCGTGGCGGCGGTGGGTGAAGCGGGGACCGCGGTCGCCTTCGTTGCGGGGTCCACGGTCGCCGTCACGGCGCGGACGTCGGTCACCGTCGCGGCGGGGTCCACGGTCGCCGTCACGGCGCGGACGTCGGTCACCGTCGCGGCGGGGTCCACGGTCGCCGTCGCGGCGCGGACGAGCCTCGCGCTCTACATAGCCTTCGGGCTTCGGAAGAAGGGCACGCATCGACAGACGGTATTTACCGGTCTTCTTGTCGATCTCGATCAGCTTGACCTTGACCTTATCACCCTCCATGAGCTTGCTGGCAGCCATGTCGTCGAGACGCTCCCATGCGATCTCGCTGATGTGGAGGAGCCCGTCGCGTCCGGGCATGAACTCCACGAACGCTCCGAAGTCGAGGATCGAGCGTACGGTTCCCTCGTAAACCTCACCTTCCTCGGGCTGGGCCACGATGGCCTTGATCTTGGCCAGGGCGGCATCGATGCTCGCCTTGTCGCTCGAAGCAATCTCCACGCGGCCGATTCCGAGCTTCTCGTCCTCGTCGATGGAGATGGTGGAGCCGGTCTCCTCCTGGATTCCCTGGATCACCTTGCCCTGCGGGCCGATCACGGCACCGATCATATCTTTCGGTATCTCGATGGTGATGATGCGCGGAACATGAGGCTTGTAGTCCTCGCGCGGAGCGGGGATGGTCTCGTTGATGATATTGAGGATATGGAGGCGGCCGTCGCGGGCCTGGTCGAGTGCCTTGGCGAGAATCTCATAGCTGAGGCCGTCGCACTTGATATCCATCTGGGTGGCGGTGATACCCTTGGTGGTACCGGTCACCTTGAAGTCCATGTCGCCGAGATGGTCCTCGTCGCCGAGGATGTCGGAGAGGATGGCATATTTTACATTGTTGGTGTCGGAGATCAGACCCATAGCCACACCGGCCACAGGACGCTTCATCTTCACGCCGGCGTCGAGCAGCGAGAGGGTTCCGCCGCAGACAGTGGCCATCGACGAGGAACCGTTGCTCTCGAGGATATCGGAAACGATACGGCAGGTGTAGGGGAAATCATCGGGGAACATGCGCTTGAGGGCGCGGTGAGCGAGGTTTCCGTGACCGATCTCGCGGCGTCCCACGCCACGCTGTGGCTTGGCCTCGCCGGTGGAGAAGGGGGGGAAGTTGTAGTGAAGCAGGAAGCGCTCCTTGCTTTGATTGAGCACGTCGTCGATGATTTTCTCATCGAGGGTGGTTCCGAGGGTGGTGGTGACGAGAGCCTGGGTCTCGCCTCGGGTGAATATCGCGGCTCCGTGGGGACCGGGGAGATAATCCACCTCGCACCAGATGGGGCGGATCTCGGTGGTCTTGCGGCCGTCGAGGCGGATACCCTCGTCGAGCACGCAGCGGCGCATGGCCTCCTTCTCCACATCGTGATAGTAGCGTTTCACCATGGCTACGCGCTGGTCCTCGCTGTACTTCTCAAGCTGCTCCTCGGTCATCTCGGGGAGGGAGGCGATATATTCCTCGCAGATGGCGTCGAACTGCTCGTTGCGCCAATGCTTGTCGGGAGTTCCTGTGCGCGCTATGGCGTAGGCCTTGTCATAGCATTTGGCCCTGACATCGGCTCGGAGCTCGTCGTCGTTGATCTCGTGGCAGTACTCGCGCTTGGTTTCCTTGCCGGCCTCTTTCATCAGCTCGAGCTGCGCGGTACAGTGTTTCTTGATTTCTTCGTGAGCGACCTTGAGGGCCTCGAGAAGCTCAGCTTCCGAAACTTCGTTCATCTCACCCTCGACCATCATGATGTTGTCATAGGTGGCGCCGACCATAAGCTCGATGTCGGCTTTCTCGATCTGCTCGAATGTGGGGTTGATGACCCATTCGCCGTCGACGCGTGCCACGCGGACCTCGGAGATAGGGCCGTTGAAGGGCACGTCGCTGCACATCAGGGCAGCGGAGGCTGCGATTCCGGCGAGCGCGTCGGGCGCGTCGTTCTCATCAGCCGAATATAAGGTGACATTGACAAATGTCTCGGCGTGATAATTGTCGGGGAAGAGGGGGCGGAGCACACGGTCGACAAGACGGGACGTAAGAATCTCGTAGTCGCTCGCGCGGCCTTCACGCTTCAGAAAACCGCCCGGGTACCTTCCGATTGAGGCGTATTTCTCTTTGTATTCTACTGTGAGGGGCATGAAGTCCACACCCTCGCCGGCCTCCTGCGCCGAGCATACGGTGGCCAGCAACATCGTGTTGCCCATGCGCACCTCTACCGCTCCATCAGCCTGCTTGGCAAGTTTGCCGGTCTCGATGGTTATCTCGCGACCGTCGGGCAGCTTGATGGTTTTTTTGATTGGATTCATAAAATTCGTTATTGTTTTTCTTCGCAAAAAAGCGGGGCGTCTGCACGGTGCCGACGCCGTTATTTCAAAATTTCCACAAATTTAATAAAATATTTTCATTTTCAGGCTCTTTTACCTCATTAATATTGGAAACGACTTCAGAAATTTAATTTAAGTGGCCGAGTGAGTGCGAAATTCAGATAAAAATGTTAATTTTACGTTTTTAAAAGATCATAGAAAGAACATTTGCAGAAATGAAGATAAGAGATTTTGCATTGATGGCAGCCCTGACGGCTGTGGTCTCGTCGTGTGGCGACGCAGAGTTCAAGGTTTCGGGAGAAGTTTATGGTGGCGAAGGGAAGACCTTGGTCCTCGAGAAGTCGGATTTTTACGGTCGTTGGATTCCCGTGGACTCTACGCACATAGGCAATAACGGACAGTTTTCCATCAAGTCGGATGCGCCCGCCTCTCCCGATATTTACCGGCTTGCTCTCGGCGACAGGTTCATATATTTCCCTGTAGACTCCATCGAGAATCTCAAGGTGACTTCTGATGCCGCCGATTTCGGCGTGAAATTCTCTCTCGAGGGCACTCCCCAGGCCGAAAGGATGGCCGAGTTCGAGAAGTCGCTCCAGAAGCTCGACATGTCGGTTCCCGATAGTGTCGCGTCGTTCAAGCGCAGGGCCTATATGGAGTATATCCGCGACGGCAAAGGGTCGATTGTAAGCTACTATGTCCTGACCAAGACTCTCGGAGGTAAGTCTCTCTTCAATCCTGAAGATCCGTCCGATGCCAAGTATTATGCCGCCGTGGCCACTCAGTTCCAGGAATTCCGTCCTTCGGATCCTCACGGTCCGATTCTCCGCGACGTATCGCTGCAGGCCATGAAGAACCGCAACCGGTCGCAGGGCAAGCGCATGGTGATCGAGGCCAACGAGACCAAGGTGCTCGATATAGATCTGCAGAACGAGAAAGGGGTGAGCTCAAAGTTGTCCGACATCGTCGGCAAGGGTAAACGCGTGGTTGTGGTGTTCGCCATGATGAATCTTCCTGAATCGCCGGACTTCAACCGCCGGCTTTCTGAAATCAGGAGCTCGAAAGGAGTGGAACTATATCACATATCGTTCGATACAGACCACTACGCATGGCGCGATGCGGCCCGCAATCTTCCTTGGATCACCGTTATAGACCCGGGAGGTATGTCGAGCGACGCTCTTGTCAGGTATAATGTAGGCTCGCTTCCCGCTTTCTTCATCTACGATGCCGCCGGCGAACTCGTGGACCGCGCCTCCGATCTCAAGGAACTCTCTAAGAAACTGTGACGATGGACTGGAAGGAATCATTAGCTAAGCTGCAGGCCGGTGGATCGCTTCCCGAGGGAGAGGACCCGGCCCCCGTTGCGGAGGAGACTGCTCCGGAGAGCGGACAGAAGGGTACGCTCAGGGTGGTGGTCGACCGCAAGGGACGCAAGGGGAAGACCGCCACAATCATAGAAGGATTCGAACTTCCCGACGAGGAGGTGGCTGAGGTGGGTGCCCTGCTGAAGAAACGACTCGGCACGGGAGGAAGTTCCCGTGGCGGAGAGATCCTGATTCAGGGAGACTGTGCCGCCAAGGCAGCGGAGGCTCTCCGAGCAATGGGATTCAAGGTCAAATAAGACCCCTTTCCATAAAAAATGTTAACGCAGGGGCGGCCGGTTTTTAATGCAGGTCAGCAAGTTAAGGAGGGAGCGATGCGGGCATCGTGACCGACGCGACTTGGCTGAGATGCGCAAAAAACGGACGGCCTACGGTAACATCTTTTCAGGAATGAGTTATATTTGTTAAAATTAATTATCGAACTATGCCCCTTGACTCGCAGCTTCCGGTCATCTTAGACCTTTTGGTTCAGTTGCATAGCCCGCTATGCTCCTTCACCTGCAAGGCCTAACCTGACCGAAATCTGCGACCCCTGCGTTAACATTTTTTATGGGAAGGGGTCTAAATAGCATACGGTTATGTTGACTATTCAGCGTGCGTCCGCGGGATCGGGCAAGACATTCACACTTGCACGGCAGTTCATCTGGTTTTTCATCACCGTCAGGCCGGAGGGTGAGGCCCGTCGTCTCCGCACCGATGCCGAGCTCGAGGACTCTCTCAGCCATATCCTCGCGGTGACCTTCACCAACAAGGCCACCAACGAGATGCAGATGCGAATAGTCGACAGCCTCAACTCGCTCGCATCCTATCGCCCGGGAGACAAGGTTCATAAGTACATGGAGCATTTCGCCTCCGCACTTAAAGTCGGTTACAGTCAGATTGCCCGCGTATGCGGCAGGGCTCTGCGGGTGCTTCTTGCCAATTATTCGGATTTCAATGTATCGACCATTGACTCCTTTTTCCAACTTGTGCTGCGTACTTTCGCTTACGAGACGGACATCAGCGACAGTTACCGCGTGGAACTCGAAAGCGATTTCCTTTCCCGCATGGCCATCAATACCATGCTCGATGAAATCGACTCCGGCGAATGCCGCGAGGAGTCGGTCTACTGGGTGCGTCGGCTTATCGAGTCTGACAAATCAGGCAAGTGGAACATTTTTCAGAAGAAAGAGGTGGCTCCGGGATACGGCACCAACCCATATACGGAACTTCTGCGCGCCATCAACCGTCTGGACAACGAGGATTTCAGAGCCGTCAGGGATGTGGTGGAGGATTATTTCAGAACCGGTCCCGATTTCAAAGAGGTTTTCGAAACCCTTCATACCGCGTATGACGGAGAGCTGGAAAGATTGCTTTCCGAACTCGGGGAATCCGCAGCGGCTCTCGACAGAGCCATCCCGGACGATCTCAGGGAGATGGGCGCGGGCAGCGACCTTGGCAGGCTTGCGAGATTCGGAAAGAACTGCATGGCTCTGGCGGCAGACAATCCGCTGGTCTACACTTCGACAAAAAAGATGCCGGAACTCGATGAAGTGTTCTTTGCAAAAAATGCGGTTGCGAAATATTTCAAGAAATATCCCGAGGCATACGGGTCAATCTATCCCCTGGCTTCGGAGGCGAGTGAGCGATATCGGAAATTAATAGATTACGCTTCATCAGGCTCCTACCGGCACTGGATGCTGTACCGGAAGAATATCCCGTTCCTCGGACTGATGCGCGCCGTGGAGGAGAAGCGGCGCGGGATCCTCGATGAATCGAACAGTGTGGAGCTCGGAGAGACTTCATCGATACTCAGCCGGATCATAGGAGACTCCGATACCCCTTTCATATATGAGAGGCTCGGTACATATCTCAACCATTTCCTGATCGACGAGTTCCAGGACACAAGCCGCATGCAGTGGCACAACCTGCGTCCGCTGCTGTCCGAGAGCCTATCGCGCGGCAACGACAATCTGATAATCGGCGATGCCAAGCAGAGCATCTATCGGTTCCGTAACGCCGATCCGTCGCTCATCACAAAGACTGTCCCCGCGCAGTTCTCCGCGGAGCTGGATCCGGACGTGGATTCGGAAAGCAAGAACACCAACTGGCGTTCCTCGCTGCGCGTGGTGCAGTTCAACAACTCCTTCTTCCGGTATCTTGCAGATGGAATAGACGGATACCGTGCGGCTGGGGACAGTACTCCCCGGCTTGATTTCAAAACGCTGTATTCCAATGTAGTGCAGAAACCGAACAATGAGAAGGAGAGTGGATATGTGAAGGTGACGGTTCCCGATGCGGGCAACAAGGCAGAGTATGGCGAAGTCGTGAGCAAAAAAGTTCCGGCCGTCATAGAGGATGCGCTCGCCCGCGGCTACAGGATGCGTGATATCGCGGTTCTCGTGCGGACGCACAACGAAGGAGAAGCGGTAATCGCCGCCATCATGGCACATAACAACGATGTAGGGCGCAAGATAGACTTCGTCAGCGAGGACTCGCTGAAACTCATATCCTCCGAGGGTGTCCGGATATTAGAGGCGGCGTTGCGGAGTGTGGCCTCCGGCGCACGGCCTGAGATCAATAAGGAGAAAAAGGAGGGTGTCAGGGAAAATGTTGGAAACTGGGCCGATATGGAATGCGCATTCCGTTTTTTCGCTCTCGATCATGCCGAGATGCCTTTGGCCGAGCAGGTGAGACTCTTCATTTCAGAGGGCTCGAATTTCGATGCCCTCGGATCGGTGCTTGCAGAAATGCAGACACTCGCTCTCCCCGCGCTTGTGGAGGCATTGGCGGGCAGCGGTCTGATGCCATCGGAAGTAAGACGGCGTGACGCGGTGTTTATTTCTGCGTTTCAGGACATAGTACTGGAATACTGCGAAGAGAGGCCTACAGACATAGCCTCTTTCCTGACCTGGTGGGAACGGAAGAGACAGTCGGCTTCCATCGCTTCTCCGAAAGATACTGACGCGGTCAGGATCATCACCATCCATAAGGCCAAGGGCCTTGAATATCCATGCGTGATTGTTCCGTTTGTGACAAGTGACCTGAGCGACACGTTGCCTAAACGGGCCTCCGAGTGGAGGTGGGTGGAACCGCAGCTCGAAATGCCTGCGTATGCCGGAAAACTCCGGCTGCCTCCCTATATGCCGGTGGCGGTGGATGAAAGCCTCGCCGATACCGTGCACAGCCATTTGCTGACCGAGTATTACGACATGCTCAGGATGGACGAGCTCAATGCGACATATGTGGCATTCACCAGGGCCGTGGATGAACTCCATATATTTGCGTTCAAAGGCAGTGAGAAAGAGGAGGCAAGGATAGCAAGATTCCTTCTGCGGTTCGCGGAGGAATGGAGCGGGGATCCCAAAGCCGGTCTGTCGCTGCTTCCTTCGGATCTGATCAGAATGAATGATGACTCATTCGAAATCGGAGAACCCCTTGTCAAGGTCAAAGACAAGGATAAGGAGGAAAAAAAGGAGGGCGGCAAAGATGAAAAAGAAGAAGACGGCAAAAAAGAGAAACATATAATAATTGCAGACTATCCGGCCCATCATACGCCTGACTATATGAAGTACAGGGAGGAGAACCTTGCGTCGCTCCCGGCGTACAGCGACGCGGAGGAGATGGACGGTGTAGAGGAGGAGCCGGAAGAACTTGATCTTGACCCGCGTTCGGAGGGAAACATCAAGCATGCGCTCCTCGAACGAATATGCGTTGTCGGAGATCTCGAGGGCGCGTTGCGGCATCTTACAATCGACGGCACGTTGCTTCCCGACATGGTGGATGAGATACGTGAGTCGTTGAGCGAGAAACTTTCGGACCCCGAGGCCGTCCGCTGGTTTGGCGAAGATGTGCGCGTCATCACTGAGCGCCCGTTGCTTCATCGGGGTGCCACTCTGCGCCGTCCCGACCGGATAGTGGTTTTCCCCGACGGGCATGCCGAGGTGGTGGACTATAAGTTTGGTAAAGTACGTAAAGACAGGCGATATTCGCGTCAGATGCATCGCTATGTGGAACTGTTGAAGTCTACGGGACTTTTTACGAAAGTACGCGGTTATCTGTGGTATGTCAACGAAGGCGTGGTGCAATATGTGTGCGACTGAACGGCCTTTCGAACCATATCATAGAGGTGATACGCACAATTAATGAGTGATTTCTTGCATATACCGCATAAAAAGGTTAAATTTGCAGTAAAATCAACATTTAAAAAGTTTTGGATCCAGATCCTTTGCCGGCGATGCCGGCTCTTAATGCGATACTGCTGGCAGCAAATGCCATGACTTTCCACACCCCGGATAAGATGTCCTGGCTGGCATGGGGAGTAATAATAGTGATAGCGCTATGCTGTCTCTTCCTCTCGGCTTTCGTGTCGGGAAGCGAGATAGCATATTTCGGAATCACGCGCCGGGAGGCCGAGGAACTTGAGGAAAGCGATGACCCGCGCGACAAGACTGTAACCAAGCTATTGAGTGACCCCGAACGGCTCCTTGCAACCATCCTCATCACGAACAATCTCGTGAACATCACTCTCGTCGTGCTGCTCAACTATGCCATCAATGCGGTGGTGACGTTCAACAGTACGCTCGTGAACTTCCTGATGCAGACCGTCTTCCTTACCTTCCTGCTGCTCCTCTTCGGAGAGATATTCCCGAAACTGGTGGCCCGTGGCCGTCAGTTGCGCTGGACCCGCATGGCTTGCCCGGGAGTGAATTTCGTCTATAAGATATTCGGCCCGCTTGCCCGCACCATGGTGAAATCAACGGTGATCGTCAACAAGATAGTCACCAAGAAGAAGGAGAATATATCCACCGACGAGCTCGAGAAGGCTCTTGAGATTTCAGATGTGAAGGAGGGGAAGGACAAGGAGATGCTCGAAGGCATCCTCTCGTTCGGAGAGCGCGACGCGCGCGCCGTGATGATATCGCGCGTCGATGTCACCGCTATTGAGTATCATGACTCTTGGGACGATGCCATCAGGACCATCCTTGAGTCAGGCTATTCTCGTATACCCGTCTACGACACCAATCAGGACTCCATCTGCGGAATCCTCTACAGCAAGGATCTTCTTCCGTACATCGGCAAGAAAGAGCGGCCCCGCTGGCAGACGCTGCTGCGCGAGGCATATTTCGTGCCGGAATCGAGAATGCTCGACGACCTTCTCGAGGATTTCCGCAAGAAGAAGATACATATCGCCATCGTGATCGACGAGTATGGATGTACCCAGGGAATTGTCACCTTAGAGGATATTATCGAGCAGATTGTGGGAGATATCGATGACGAATACGACGAGGTAGACTCGATGTACCGACGCATATCTCCCGGAGTCTATGAGTTCGAGGGAAAGATACCGATTGTGGACTTCTGTCACATCCTCGACATCCCGGAGGACGATCTGGGAGATATCGGCGATGCAGAGACTCTGGCGGGACTGCTGCTCGAGATAAAGGGGGATTTCCCGTCGATGCAGGAGACTCTGTCGCGGGGCCGTCTCCGTTTTCATGTCATGAGCATGGAGAAACGGCGTATCATGAAGGTAAAGACGGTGATAGCCCCCGCTCCGGAAGTTGAGTAGGTCGGTCATGAAATAGGAAGACCATCATCGGAATTGAATAAGAAAAAGATGGAAACGGAATTTATATATTGGAGACATCCCACACTTCCCGGAATCAAGGTTGAGGAAGTGACCGGCGGAGAGGACCGTAAGGGCAATGTATGGCTTGAAATGGCATTGCAGATATATTGTGAGAACGGCAAGGAGAACTACCGCGAAATCGGGCATTTCCACAATGGCGCACCATTCCTTTATGGTGAGCAGGGACGTATATCCATCACTCATTGCCGGGGACTCCTCGCAGTTGCCACGCTCCCACCGACTCCTGAAGTGGAGCTCGGAACGTTCTCCGAGCGAGCCGCGCTGGGCATAGACGCCGAGCGCGCCGACAGGTCGCAGGTGCTCAATGTACGTGATAAATTCCTTTCGGAGGAAGAACAGGCGATGGTGCCGGCAGAGGATACGGAGGCTAATATAATAGCCTGGACCTCCAAGGAAGCGGCCTTGAAGGCAGTGATGAATCCGTCGATCGACTGGCGCGTAGAAATCCGGTTGTCGCGGATGCCCGGTCTCGGTCCGGCTGTCGTGGCATTTGACCCGGAAGAATTCCATGTAACGAACAAGGATGAACTTTTGGAGAAGGTAGCCGGAGAGGCCGAAGTGGTCTTTCGGACTGCCGAAGACGCTCCGGCGGAGAAAGTGAAGCTGACTCTGTACAGTTATCGGAGCGATGACCACATAGTCACGCTTGCTTATTCACACAGATGCGCGAAATTCGGTCGAAATTCCCAATAAACGCAAATACACGGGAAGCACCGGAACTGCAAACATCTCGGCAAGCACGATATCTAACCCCATCTGCAAATGATTTTGTTAGATGGGGATTTTTGTAGATTATTTGAAGTGAGATGGCCTCTATCAGGCCTCAGTGCTCGGAAATCAGTGAAACGGCTGTAGTTTAAGGTGCTATATAAATCCCCTATCTTGTTGATTAGTAATACTTTGGTGCAATATTTAGCCCTAAATATGACAAAATAACTTAGGTCCATTCATCAATGGACCTCCGGTCCCTGCTTCATGTCCGGCTCTGCCATCGCAGAGCCGGTTTACGGAGTCAGTTTTTGCGGTTTTCGGTGATTTCCAATCCGAGTCCGAGTGCCTGGAGCAATTTCTCCACGGTCTTCATGGATGGATTGGCATAATTCCCTTCAATTGATTTGATCATCCGGACGCTGACTCCTGACATGTCGGCGAGCGACTGCTGGGTAAGTCTCAGCTCTTGCCGACGTTTCCTAATCTCTTGTCCAATATTCATATCGCCTTTCCTTTATTGTGAGTCCGACTCTTCGGACTCAGGCAAATAAATTGTAAAAATGGATTGTACCCGCAATGCGGGAAAGGTTCTGTTCAGGTTATACTGATTATTCAGAATTTCCTTTGTAAGTTATCGAAGAATAACCAAGTAAGTTGTTTGCAAAAATAATGTTTTGGAGAGATTTTTACAAATCATACGGAATCCGCTTAAATCTATTTTAGGAATTTAAACATTTCTTAACTTAAGACTGCAAGAAATCGGCGGTGTCTCCGATTAATTTTGCAGCGTAAACGGGGATGGATGTTCCCCCCGTGAATTCTCAATAACATGCTTCACGGCAAAATGTCAAGATTATGAAAAAGTTGATTGAGCGATTGGACGGAGTTGTGGAACGCTTCGGCAATGACAAGATGATGATTGCGATCTATGCGAGCGGCATCATAGTGATTCTGCTCCAGCTCAGGAGTATTCTGTGAGAGAACCAAGCCCCTTCTCGGGTTTTCGGAAAGGGGCTTGATTCTCTTTGCTCGTGAGTGTCATTAACCGTGACTGTAATTTGCATCACTTATTGTAGATGAAAATCGGACGCGATTCGCGGTTCATGCGGTCAAGCGCGGTCACGGCAAATGTCACCCCCGGTTCAGGGTCTACTTTTACACGTGTGAACGGGGTAAGGGCCACTATAGTCTGCGGATCATCGGTGTCCTGCGGTTCCCCGGTGAAGAATTCATATACTGCATAGCGCACCACCTCGGACTCGGATTCCGAAGAGCTCCTTTTCGGAGCCTCCCATGACAGAAAAGTCCCTTCCCGGCTATTCTCGATTTTAACTTCACCAACGCTTTTCGGCGTTTTTTTCAAATCGCCGTATGCCGGGGGAAGGGCGATTGTGGATTGATGCTTCATTGCCAAAGAGTCGGCCGCTCCCTTGTAGTTGCCGGTTACCCAATAGCCGTGCCACCATACATTGCCTTTCACGTTCGGCAGTTTCCTTGACAGCCGCACCTTGGTGTCGAGTTCGTTCCGGTCCTTATTGCCCGGATCCGGTGAGTCCATGGTGCGTTTCACATCCCATCCGATATAGATGTCGGTGCCGTTGGCATTGTCGTTCCACCACTGTGCGAGATGCCGGCTGGGAGCGGCTTTGGTGTCGAGGCTCCAATAAAGCTGCGGAGCTAAGTAGTCCACCCAACCCTTCTTTGCCCAAAGGATTACATCGGCGTAAAGGTCATCGTAATTCTGAAGTCCCGTGCTTTCCGAGCCGCGTGGATCGGTCCTTTTATTGCGCCATATTCCGAAGGGGCTGACTCCGAACCGTACCCATGGTTTTGCCTCCTTGATGGTGGCGTGGAGCTGCTCGATAAGGAGGTCGACGTTCCTGCGGCGCCAGTCTCCTACGTCCTGGCCGTTGGCGAACTTGCGGTAGCTTGCATCGTCAGGAATCTTCTTTCCGGGAGCGGGGTAGGGGTAGAAATAGTCGTCGATATGTATGCCGTCAACATCGTAGCGGTCCACTATATCTTTGACCACCTTGCAGATGAAGTCGCGGTTTTCCTGATATGCGGGGTCGAAGAGTATCTGGCCGTTGTATCTGAAAAAGCGGTGTGGTTCCCTGTTTGAGTCATGATTTGCCGGAAGCACCTCCTTCGCAGTGGATGTTACGCGGTACGGGTTGAGCCATGCGTGAAATTCAAGACCGCGTTTGTGTGCCTCATCGATGGCGTATTCCATAGGGTCCCACATCGGAGCAGGAGCCTTCCCTCGCTTGCCTGTGAGCCATGCGCTCCAGGGTTCGAGGTCAGATTTATAGACAGCGTCGGCAGTGGGACGCACCTGAAAGATGACGGCATTGCATCCAGCCTCGGCAAGCCTGTCGAACTGGTCGCGGATATAGGCCTTGGCCTGTTCCGTGCTTTTGTCCTGCCATTGGCTTTGGCCTATCACGTGCAGCCATGCGCCGCGGAATTCCCGTTTCGGATTCTTTTCAGATGCCGATGCCGGTACGATGGCTAAAACCGCCATGATGGAGAATGCAGTCAGAATCGCGCTTAATATTCTTCTCATAGTAAATTACACTTGCTGGATTATGGTCGTTTCCGGTTTGTTTTTACCCTCCATCCCGATTCCGAAGAGAGCGTAGTCATAGAAAGCCGGGTCATCTGGTCTCAGCAGCCGCATCTCCTCGGTCAGGAGTTCCACGGCTCGCCGGTCATTGCTTTTCCGGTTGAGTATCCCGAGATTTCGCGCCGTGTTTCCCACATGCACGTCGAGAGGTATGAACAGTCGGCTTTTGTGAATGGATTTCCATACGCCCATGTCCACGATTCCGTCATCCCTTACGAGCCAGCGCAGGGCCATGTTGATACGTTTCAGCGCGGTATTCCTGAGGTTGACCGGCAGACAGCGGGAGCATACCTCTCCACCGTTGGCCGCGCTCATCACCTTCTGCAACTCTTCGGTGAGCCGCCATGCCGGAGCGTTGTCCTCCCCGGCACGCACACTATGCGCGAAGGTGTCGATGCTGCCGTAGGAGCGGAAAATCTCGCGCAGACCGCGCAGGAAATACCGCAGGTGACGGGCAAAGAAAGTCCGGTGGATATTCATGTCGGGGTCAAGATCCTCATACCCCTCCTCCATGACGAACGCATGCGGCTGCCAGTCCATCAGAGACAGCATTTTCTCCGCGTCGCGGCAAATCATGCGGCGGTTTCCCCAGGCTATGATTGCCGAGAGAAAGGCCGCTGTCTCGATGTCGGGCAGAGACTCGAACCTACGTGGAAACTGCACCGGATCCTCGGCGATGAATTCCGGCCGGTTTATGCGCGTGGCTTCGGAATCAAGAAGTTCCGCGATATCACCGCTTATCATTGTTCGTTCCCCTTTTTATCCCGGTTCTTCGCCGGATCCTTGTCGAGCTCGCGGGCTACGTCAGGGCGCACGGTGCGGAGTGTCGATACGAACGCGGAGTCGAAAGCCTGTGCGCTCCGTTCCTTGCCGGCCATTCGGTATTTGCTCTGCCTGGTTCGGGCCTCGAGCAGGAGACCCTGCAGTTCGGTAGTGTCTTTCCAGTTACGCTGCACGAATATCCGTGCGGCTTCGCGGCCTTCGATGATCGCGGCTTCCGTATCGGCCTCCTCTTCGGCTGCCTTGTTGGTTTTAGAGCAAGATGACAATGAGGCAGGTCCCACAATCGAGAGTCCTGCACCGAGGATTATAAAGAGAGCCGCCGAAGCGGCTCTCATGATATTCATATATTTCATATTTAGCTTTGATATTCTTCTTACTTGCCGTAGAGTTCGTTCCACCAGCGGGGATCGTCCTGCAGCCATTTTGCAAACCATGCCATGATGGTGTTCTGCCATACGATGCGGTTGTCGAAACCGGCCACCACATGGTTCTCGTCCTGCACGGTGATGAACTCAACGTCGCGTCCGAGGATGCGGAGGGCGTTGAAGAGCTGGATGCTCTCTCCGATGGGGACGTTGGTGTCGACTGTGCCGTGGAGCAGAAGGAGAGGCGTGTGGATCTTGTCCGCGTTGAAGAGCGAGCCCTGCTTGGTGAAGAGTTCCGGATCGGTCCAGGGATAGCTCTTGGCCGCGGCCACGCTGTTGTAGGAATAGCCCCAGTAGCCTTCACCCCAGTAGCTGGTCACGTTCGATATACCGGCGTGTGACACTGCTGCCGCGAAAATGTCGGTGAGCGTCTGCAGATACTGGGTCATGAAACCTCCGTAAGATGCACCGATGCAGCCGATCTTCCTGTCGTTTACGAATGAGTGTTCCTTGCAAAAGAGCTTCACACCCTCGATGATGTCATCGGCAGTACGTTTGCCCCATGCATTGACGTGGCGTGCGGAGAATTCCTGACCATAGCCGGTGGTGCCGCTCGGATTGATGAGGTAAACCACATAATCGCGCGATGCGAAAGTCTGCGGGCTGTAGAGATGGTAGAATGTCGATGTGGTGGGGGATGTGCCGCCATAGTAGTACACGATCATCGGATATTTCTTCTGCGGGTCGAAGCCGGGAGGCAGACAGAAGTATCCGTCGATTTCCGTACCGTCGGATGCCGTGAACTTCCATTGCTGCATCTTGCCGAACTCGATGTCGCGGACGTTCTCCTTCTGGGGATCGGCCACGATGGTCTCCTTTTCGTTCTTGAGATTCACAAGTGCTGCCACGCCGTCGTCGGTGAAGCTTCCGCCACGGTAGGCTATCCATTGAGCCTCATTGTTGCCCATGGAGAAATCCTTGACGTAGGGGAGGGATGTCTCTATCTTTGTGATCTTGCCGTCGTTGGGATCGAGCCTGTAGATGAAATTATCGAAGCCTGTCTCGGCGCGGAAATAGATCTTGCCGTCCACGCGGTTCCAGACCGGAGCGCCCACGATGGCGGGGTCGAAGTCACGTGTCATGGCGCGGACCTTGCCGGTGGCCCTGTCGAGTATGAATCCCTGGCCGTCGAAATTGTTGGCCATGGGTTGCGGAGCGAAGTTGGCGCCGATACCGCCGAACGCCTCGGGATGGGCGGTGATGAATATCTGTTTCGCATCGGGCGAATAAATGGCATCGGTCACGAATCCCTGCTCATCCTTAATGATGGTGTCGGTGCGGAGGGTGTTGACATCCATCTCCACCAGCGATATGAAGTAGAAGGGATAGGTGTCGGGTTGCTGGCGCTGCGAGATATATAGGAGTTTGCTGCCGTCGGGCGAATAGTCGGTGATGGATGTGGAGGGACCTCCGTAAGTCACCGGCACGGCGAGATGGCTCTGCAGGTCATAGCGTACGAGATAGAAGCGGTCGCGGTCGCCGGGGATGCGGTCGTCGGGACTCTTCACGCGGCGCATTGTGCCTGTATCCTTGCCTCCTTCCACCACGTCGTAGTAGAACAGATAACGCATGTCGGGAGATATGACGAAATTCTCGTCTGGCACATCCTTGGCGAGCAGGGATGTGGCCATTGTCGGCACCTCCATCTTATAGACATCGCTCACACCGTTGCGCTTGGCGGAGTAGTAGAGGGAGTTGCCCTTGGGAAGCCATTGGGCTTCGGGGTTGACATCTTCCGAGACCACGCGGCCTGTGGCAGTCTCTGTCAGGATGGCGCGGGTGCTTGATTCGGTGGCGGATTTGACATCCTTCATCGCCACGAGCAGATATTTTCCATCGGGTGACAGAGATACGGAGGTGACGCGCTCGCCGGTGGCAGTGGTTGCAGGGCCAACCCTTCGCGGCATCGTCGGTGCGCTGCTTACCGCTACGTCCTCGAATTCTTTGTCAGGCACGAACTCCAGACGGAAGTCGGCCGCGCTCTTGTCGTCGGGCATGGAGAGGAGATCGACGGTGATGTCATAGACAATCTCCGGATTGAGGGAGATCTGCGATTCGGCGTCGGCAGGCAGCGAATCGGATGTGGCCTTGTTTATCAGGGTCTTGTCATCCACTTTAACAGTAGCGCGGGAAGTGGAGGAAAGCAGGAGCTTCCCTTTCGCGAAGCGGTCGGCCTTGATGCGGGTGGTAAGTGTCTGGAGCATGGGATCGCCATTGCTTGCGGCGAATGTGATTCTGCCGGCTGTGTCTGCGGTCACCGTGGTCCATACCCCCTTTGCGTCGGGGTCAGGCAACTGCTTGCGGACACCGAGAAGTTTCTCGGCTGAGAAAGGATTGTCGTTCTGGATGGTGTCCGGGACGGCCGGAGCCGTGAGCTGCACGGGGGGAAGTGACTTATACTCCCCTATGCGCAGCGTGGCTGCCGTCATCACGCCGCCGGCTGCGAGAGCCACGGCCAGATAAAGCGGAAGACGTCGGTTGTTCATAACGGTTTTTCGTAAGCTACGATTTCTTTGAGTTTAGTATGATAGATAAGGTTGGTGTAGGGTTGGATAGAGCCCTGGGTCTTCGACCCGTAGGCCGAATTATAGGGAATCACGATGGTCACCGAGTCTCCGACATGCATCATAGTGAGCGCGGCACCGAAGCCGGTGATGGTGTTTTTGGGGATGGTCTGGAACACGCTGTCGCCGGTCGAAGCGGCATACGAATTGCCGAGTCGCTTGCCGTTGATGTCCTCCATCTCATACTTTGTCTTGACGGTGGAGGTGGACATCGGGACAAGGTTGTTCTCGGTCAGTTTCCTGTCGTTGTGCCACTTGATGTAGATGAAATTCTGCGGTGCCCAGCTCGGCGCGACTCTCTCATAGCCGGAGAAGTCGGTGTCTTCAAGCCATTTGTCGTTCTCCGCCTTCCACACCTCAAGGTCGTCGATCTCACCTTTCAGGCAGGAGGGGAGCAGCAGGAGCGGGAGAGTAAGGACCGCGGAGGCCACAAGAGGCCGGATTGCTTTAAAAGGAGTCTTCACTGCTGCGACGGGTTAGAATTTCACTTCAGGGGCTTTCTCCGCGCCCGCTTCGGCCTTGAACTGAGGTTTCTCCTTGAATCCGAACCATCCCGCGTAGATCATTGTCGGGAACTTCTTGATTGCCGTGTTGTAGTCGCGGACCGCCTCGGTGTAGCGCATGCGCTCGGTGGAGATCCTGTTCTCGGTTCCTTCGAGTTGCGCCTGAAGGTTGAGGAAGTTCTCGTTGGCCTTCAGGTCGGGATAAGCCTCGGTCACTGCGAGGAGACTCTTGAGCGCTCCGCTCAGCTCGTTCTGCGCCTGCTGATAGCGGGCGAGGTTTTCCTCGGTGAGGTCCTCGGCGGAGAGGGTGATGGAGGTCGCTTTTGCGCGGGCCTCGGTCACCTTCGTGAGCGTAGCCTCCTCATGGGTGGAATAACCCTTGACGGTGTTCACGAGGTTGGGAATGAGGTCGGAGCGGCGCTGGTATTGGTTCTCAACCTGTGCCCATGCCTGGTCCACACCCTGCTGTTTCTCGACGAGACTGTTGTAATTGCACGATGACAGCGATGTCATGGCGAGCACCGCGATCATGGCGGTTGCTATCTTTTTAAGAATCTTCATTTCGTTGTCAGATTATATGGTGAGAGGGATAGACCCCTTCGTTAGGGTTCGAAGGGGGTCTGTATGATGATTTTCGGGTCAGACCAGACGGCGGAGCAGGCTGTTGAGGCTTACCTCCTCGGCGAGGATTTTCTCCAGATCGTCCACGCAGACGCGGCGCTGCTCCATGGTGTCGCGGTGTCGCAGCGTCACGGTGTTGTCCTCGAGGGTCTGGTGGTCAACGGTCACGCAGTAGGGTGTTCCGATGGCATCCTGACGGCGGTAGCGCTTTCCGATGGAGTCCTTCTCGTCGTAGTGGCAGGTGAAGTCGAAGCGGAGACGGTGCTGGATCTCGCGGGCCTTCTCGGGAAGTCCATCCTTCTTCACCAGCGGGAGCACGGCGCATTTCACCGGTGCGAGCGGTGCCGGGAAGTGGAGCACGGCGCGGGAGTCGCCTCCGCCGAGGTCCTGCATCTCGTAGCAGCTGCAGAGCACGCTGAGGAACATACGGTCCACGCCGATAGAGGTCTCTATCACGTAGGGGACATAGCTCTCGTTCAGTTCCGGATCGAAGTACTGTATCTTCTTGCCTGAGAATTTCTCATGTTGCGAGAGGTCGAAGTTGGTGCGGGAGTGGATACCCTCCACCTCCTTGAACCCGAACGGCATCTCGAACTCGATGTCCGTGGCGGCATTGGCGTAGTGAGCCAGCTTCTCATGGTCGTGGAATCTGTACTTCTCGTCGCCGAGTCCGAGGTTGCGGTGCCACTTCAGGCGTGTCTGACGCCAGAACTCGAACCATTTCAGCTCCTCGCCGGGACGTACGAAGAACTGCATCTCCATCTGCTCGAACTCGCGCATGCGGAAGATGAACTGGCGGGCGACTATCTCGTTGCGGAAAGCCTTTCCTATCTGGGCGATACCGAATGGAAGACGCATGCGTCCGGTTTTCTGCACGTTGAGGTAGTTGACGAATATTCCCTGAGCGGTCTCCGGACGGAGGTATACCTCCATCGCGCCGTCGGCGGTGCTCCCCATCTCGGTCTTGAACATAAGGTTGAACTGACGGACATCGGTCCAGTTGCGGGTGCCGCTGATGGGATCGACTATCTCATAGTCGAGGATTATCTGCTTGAGTTCGGCAAGATCGTTTTCGTTCATCGCCTTCGCGAAACGCTCGTGGAGTTCCTCGCGTTTACGGGTGTGCTCCAGCACGCGGGGATTGGTCTGGCGGAACATCGCCTCGTCGAAGCTGTCGCCGAATCGCTTGGCGGCCTTAGCCACCTCCTTGTTGATCTTCTCGTCGAATTTAGCGATTTCATCCTCAATAAGCACATCGGCGCGATAGCGCTTCTTCGAGTCGCGGTTGTCGATCAGGGGATCGTTGAACGCATCGACATGTCCCGATGCCTTCCAGATGGTGGGGTGCATGAAGATGGCGGAATCTATGCCCACGATATTGTCGTGAAGCATGGTCATCGCCTCCCACCAGTAGCGTTTGATGTTGTTCTTCAACTCCACGCCGTTCTGGCCGTAGTCGTACACCGCCGACAGACCGTCGTAGATCTCGCTTGACTGAAACACGAACCCATACTCTTTGGCATGGGCTATGATGGTTTTGAAAACGTCTTCCTGTTTTGCCATTTTTTATTGTCTATGATTGCAATCTGCAAAGTTAATATTTTTTTTCGAATCTTTTCGATTCTTCCGCCATGCTTTTTGCGAGAAGCATTCGTAAGGCGTGGTAAGGCGTGGTTCAGGTCAGGAGGAGAAGTGGAACTTATGAAAATTTTGTATATTTAACATTTATTAACAGTAATATTGGGGATTG
>CAJUBC010000046.1 GCA_910584545.1 uncultured Muribaculaceae bacterium
CCTCGGCCCATTTCACAACCTCAATTTTACGCCATTTACTGAATATCCCTAATTATTTCTCCAACTTCCGGCTTCTGACCTCGTAACTATGACCTATGATCCCCTTCTGACTGATCATTCAGTGCCGGCGTACATCGCCTTGATTACATCGGCGTAGTTGCGGGCGACAATAGCACGGCGTACCTTCATCGTGTTGGTGACTTCTCCTTTCTCAGCGGAGAAATGATGCGGCAATAACGATATACGTTTGATCTGCTCGAATCCTGCAAGGTCTTTCTGATAGGGCACTATCTGCTCCATCATGAATTCGACCACTGTAGGATTTTTCAGCAACGTCGCGTAGTCGGATGTGTCAAGCTTCTTCTCCTCGGCCCAGCGAACGAGCTGGCTGCGGTTGGGTACGATAAGAGCCGAGACGAATTTCTTCTGGTCGCCGATTATCGCAACCTCGTCGATATACTTGCATTCCGCGAGCCGCCCTTCGAGAAGCTGTGGCGCGATATATTTACCGTTGGATGTCTTGAAGAGGTCCTTGATGCGTTCGGTGAGCACCAACGCTCCGTCGGGAGTAAGATAGCCGGCATCTCCCGTCCGGAAATATCCATCCTCGGTGAAAGCGGCTGCATTGGCCTCCGGATTGTTGTAATAACCCGGTGTCACAGTGCCTCCTTTCACAAGAATCTCGCCGTTGTAGTCGATGCGGACCTTTATGCCGGGTAACGGGCGCCCCACGGTGCCGATTTCATATCCCGTAAAGGGATAACATGCCACGGTGGCGGTGGTTTCGCTGAGGCCATATCCCATTATCACATCGATTCCTACCGCGCGCATGAAACGCACTATGGAATCGCTGAGCGGAGCACCGGCAGTGGGAAAGAAGTTGGGATTGGGAATGCCGATGGCATCTTTCAGCAACTGGAACACACGACGGTTCCAGAAGTCATATTCCTTCTCAAGGGCCCATGACGGTTTGCGGCCGCAGCGCACGTAGTCGATGTTGCGCTTGTAACCGACACGGATGGCGCGGCTCACCATCATTCTCTGGAATTTCGACATGCCGGCGATTTTTTCTTTCACGCCGTGATATACCTTCTCCCAGAACCTCGGTACGCAGCACATCAGATTGGGCTTAACCTCCTTGATGGTGTCCTGGATTACCCTCGGGTCGTAATTGAAGGCGATGGTTATTCCCCGCGTCACGCAGAAGAAGTCCCAGGCTTTCTCAAGGATATGTGACATCGGAAGGAATGCCATTGAGAGGTCCTCGTCGTTGATCGGAGTGAGTAGCTCTATATGTTTTTGGATGCACTCATTGTAGTTGCTGTGAGTGATCACCACACCTTTCGGTTCGCCGGTGGTACCTGAGGTGTAGATAAGTGTGGCCATGTCTTCGGGAAGTCCGCGTGACGAGCGGGCTTTTACTTCCGCTGCGGTCTCCTCGGAAGCGTTCATGCCGAGGCGAACGAAATCGTCCCAGAAGATCGTGACCGTGTCGTCATCGCGCAGCTCAAGTCCATCGTTCTTGAACACAACGATGCGGCTTATGTCATCGGGGCGTTTCTTCCAGTGGTTGTAAGCCATGGGGTAGTGGTGGGAGTCTCCCACGAAGAGGACCTTGGCGCCGCTGTTCTCCACAATGAAATCGAACTGCGACTGCACGCTGCTGGCGTAGATCGGAACAGCGGCCACACGGTTGCGGAAGGCCCCGAGTTCAGTGATGAGGATCTGTGGAGTGTTGGGTGAACAGATGGCTATGGTGTCTTTCTCGATAAGACCGAGTTCCGCGATGGCTTTGCCGGCCACTTCCACCTGTATGGCAAATTCATTCCAGGATGTTGGCAGCCATTCGCCGTCTCTGCGCCAACAAAAACGATAAGCCTCCCGGTCGCCGTAGCGCTCGGCCTGACGGGGTACGATTTCCACTAATTTGTTTGCCATAATATTGTCTCAGGCCTCCTGCGGCCCATGTCGGCCCTTCTTGCGATGGGTTGTAATTTCTATAATGATAAGAGTCTATGTTAAAAACGCATGAAAAGCCGCAAAGTTATACACCGGACGCACCGATGTCACGGCTTTTGATTCTTTCGATCTCGCGTAGAATGCCTGGGGGGAGTCCGGAGCAGTGCTTGTGACACGCCATTTCACGCGAATACATCCTCGCTATGCAGTAGTTCACATGTTCGCATCCGCAGCGATGGTTGCCATCGGTGGCGGCCATACGGTTTACGAAATCAGGTTCATTGATGAGAGCCCGTCCCATCTGGATGAAGTCGAAATCCTCTTCGTCGAGCACGCGGTCGGCCCCCTTGCGGTCCACCACGCCACCGACATAGACCAGCGGCATCGAGAGCTCGCGGCGGAAGAGGCGGGCATCGTCTAAGAAATAAAGCTCGCGAAACGGCACCGAGGGTATCATGCGCTTGCCGGCGAGCCTGACGCCATACTTGAGCCAGAGCTGTTTCATGTAATGTGTCATTGTATAGACGGGCATTTCCCCGCGCATCACATACATAGGTGCTTTCGACACGAAACCGCCTGAGAGCACCAATGCGTGGACGCCGAGCCGCTGCAGTTCGCGGGCTACCGTTAGGCAATCCTCGATCTCGAGTCCTCCCTTGAATCCATCGCGCATATTGGTTTTCACCAATACGCCCATATCATTCCCCGCTGCCTTGAGAACTTCATCGACACACATCCTCATGAAGTCCATGCGGCACTCGAGCGGACCTCCGAACTCATCCCGGCGTCGGTTGGTGTAAGGAGAGAGAAATTGAGATATAAGATAACCATGGCCGGCGTGCATCTCCACGCAATCGAAGCCGGCGTCGCGCGCTGTGCGCACGGCATCGCCGAACAGGCGTGCCAGCTCCCGTATCTCATCCTTGCGCAGTGCGCGTACGAAAGTTGGGGAGTATAGGTTGAAGCCGCCGCTTGCTCCCACCGGCATTCCGCCGGCTGTGGAGCGGTGGGTCATGTTGCCGCAGTGGCCGATCTGTATCGAAGCCTTAGCTCCGGCGGCGTGGATGCCGTCGGTGATTTCCCGGAGCGGTTCCACAATCTCAGGCCGCAGCCATAGCTGGGTGTCGAACGACAGGGCCGAGCGGCAAATACCGGCGTATGCAAGAGTGGTCATACCCACTCCTCCGCGGGCCACCGACAGATGATAGTCGCGGAGAGCGGGGGTAGGATTGTTGTCCTTCCCCATCCCTTCGAAAGCGGCGGAGCGGATGGTGCGGTTGCGCAGCTCTACGGGACCGATTCTTCCGGGAGTGAACAGTTTCATGACCGAGGATGTCAATAGATGAAGGGAATGATGTACTTCCGGTTTAACGCTGCATACCGGTCGCCGAATTTATCAAGGTACCGGCGGTGTGTGGCCCTTGCGCGAGGAGCGAGATTCGCGAACGTCCAGACCACGAAGGCGAGTCCTCCGAGGCTCCATGTAAGAATGGCGTAGCCAAGCCATTCGGTGACTTCTCCGAAATAATTGGCGGAAGTGACGTAGCGGAACATTCCACCCTGCGGGATGTAGTGGCCGCTGTCGCCCGGACGGCGCAAATGCCTGATGATATGGTCGGAATGGAGATTTATCGCCATGCCGGCAAGGAATATGACCGTGCCGAGAATGAACAGCGGACTCCAGAGCCATGAGACCGGATAAGTGTCGGCCGGTGACACATAGAAGAGCCATCCTCCTATCATGTAGGCATTGATTATATTGAACACCACTCCGCAGATGATGATCACCAGAGGCATTCTGTTGGCACCTCTGATCAGCATCGGGAACAGGAATGATCTCTGGAAATAATGGACTTCGAAGAGAAGGGCCATCACTATGAGTGCCGGCGAGGAAGCGCGGGGACTGAATATCCACAGCAGTAACATGGCGATGAAGGAGGGCGCTTCCATGAGTACCCATCCGAGACGGTTGTTGACCGTCGGTCCCCATTTTCGGTTGTACATCATGCCATATCCGGCGGTGACGCGCTGCAAGACCACGAACACTAACACCGCAAGACAGAACATTCCTGCGATTACCGAATAATATATATCGGGTTCAAAAATTGAGGTCATAAATCAATGTTTAATCGGCAAAGTTACAAATATCCGCCGTGATAACCAAATACAATTCGCACTTCCACACTCACTTCCACACAATTCCGCACTGTCTCAGTAAGGACAGTGCGGAATCGAGCGGGATATTACAATGCTTTACCGAGAGACGGTGACTTCGAGGTCGTTAACCACTCCGCTGATGTCGTGGATTGTGTAGCGGCCTGTGGGGACGAAGGCTCCGTTGCTGTACTTAAGGTCCCAGTAGGTGATGTTATCGGATGAGAAGTCAAGAGTATTGACCACATTTCCATCAGCATCAAGAACTTGGAGGGAAGAGGTGAGAGGAATGTTATAGATGGTCACTACGCCGGTGAAATCCTTGTCTACAGCCGGAGGAACCGCCATAGGTGCCATGTCGTCCGAGCCTGTTCCTGCTGGTGCGTCGGGGCGTACGCTCGCTATTCCATTGTGGGTCGAGATCCAGAGGGTCTCGTCATCCTGATTCCATCCGAGGTGGATCACACGGTCATGGGGCAGGGGAGAGTTCTTCGTGGTGTAGTGCGCGATGATCTTCTTGCGGTCGGCCGACAGCCCGAAGACACCATCCGACTGAGTACCTACCCATGCTCGGTTATACTCATCGAAGATAACCGTATTCACCTGTCCACGAGGGATAATCGGATTCAGATTGCCGTTAGTGTCATACGTGCCAAGCATCGATACCAAGGCGATGTTCGAGCCGGGATTGTTGTCGGCGGGAAATTCGACACATCCGCGAGATGTCGATACGATAAT
The DNA here is from genome assembly GCA_910584545.1 of uncultured Muribaculaceae bacterium. Taxonomy (GTDB): domain Bacteria; phylum Bacteroidota; class Bacteroidia; order Bacteroidales; family Muribaculaceae; genus Lepagella. The sequence goes on from CAJUBC010000046.1 coordinate 4,852, forward strand.
ATTTCCGTTCAATGGATTCTCTGTCAAATCGAATACTGTGGACCAACCATTGGATACATTCCCGGAATCTCTCCATCCATTATACATAGTCACAACATCATCTGAGGTGTCTGAGAGAGTGCCCTTGTGGTCCACGATTATAATAGGACGTTTGTTTGAAGCAACGTATATTACAATCTTATTTTTATTTTTTTCATGTTTTAAAGCAAGGCATTGTCCGAATGAAAAACCATTTACATCATTGTATGGAACAAGCAGTGTATTGAATTCGATGGTCTTATCTGGAGGGTTGGTAAATGAAGACCGACTTTCCTTAGTGATATACATCAACGGTATCTGCGACACGGACTTGTCTTCATTTGTATTGAGTATACCATATTGATCCATATAATAAGCCCAGAAAGTGCCTTCTGAATCAAATCCACCCGGATACATGGCGCAGAATCCTTTCCATTGTGACACATTGGGAGCGATGACATTGAATCCCGGAAGTGTTGATTTTGGATTTTCAGCCGATCCGAACATGAAGTGGGTGGCGGTGGGATCCTTCATATTCGCGAATGTGATTCCGTCAAAAATCGATCCCATCACGGCATAATCCGGAAAATCGGGGTCAAGATGTAGACCGAGTGGATCGGGAGTCGGGTATCGAAGTATGTTTTTTTCATACATGGCCTTCCTTTCGGAGTTGTCCTTGATGAATGCCGGAGGGTTGGCATACGTAGAAAGGTCAGTCCATTTGCCATTGCGATAAAGCGTCATCTGCATTGGCTGCGTTACGCCTTTGTTATCGTTGTCAAAATTCGCGCCTTGGTTTACTATCACCATTCCATGAGTGGGAGAGTATGCGAATTCCGCATAACGGTGTGCCATCGGGCCTTCGTATTTCGCAGTGAAATTGTCAGTCCAGGTGCCGCTGTCTCCACTTTTCCGGTTGACGAAATCGCGACGTTCCTTGGCCATCCAGAAGTTTTCGAAGTCCCATGAGCCGATACATTGGCGATAGTAATCGCCTGTCGATGCCCATCCGATGGTCTTGCTATTATAATCGAGAGTGGTACGCGGTTCTTTCTCGTAGTTCAGCTGATATGCACTTGCGCGTGAGAAAACCAGATAGCCGTTCTTGTTGATGAGGGAATTGCTCTGTAAAGGAGTGGTGGAGACATTGTTGTCGCCTGCCACATAAAATCGGTTTGTGTCGTCCTTGCTTACTGCCGAGAGCCATTTCCCGCCGTCGAGCCATGCCCTGCATATCGAGGCATAGCTGGTGCCGTTGGATGCATTGCCTATGTATGCGAACGAGGTCTCGGAGAGGGGGAGAATGCATTTCGCCCCGTTGCGGGTTACGGAGAACGGGGTGAAATTGTCAATCACACAAAGTTTCGAATTTATATCGGCTTGATAGAATTTCCCGTCTATGATGGCGACTACTTTGTTACCGACGCGGCAAATATCCGTCACATCCTTGACAAAGGATGCGTTTTCCTTAATCTCTTTTGTATCACCGTCAATGTAAATAAATCCGGCTCTTGTGGAGATCCAGATGTCGTTATAGAGGTCGAAACTGATGGTACGGAACGAGCGGGCCCTTGCCAGAGATTCGCGTAGAAGATCATCGTGTGTTGTGCGGACTCCGTTTTTGTCGAAAATGTCGATCACACCTGTGGAATACACCACTACGAGCTCCTCAGTACGGGGATTGAAGTTAGCGGCGTCAATCTCGCTGCCGGAGAGTTCGAGGCGGGTATTTACATCCTGAATTCCGGCTTCGGGATTATTCTTGTCATAAAAGAGAAGACCACCGGATGGCCATCTCTTTGTAGTGTTCAACTGGGTCTTGTTATACATGTTCTGACGGATGAAGAACCATGTGGTCTCTTCTCCATCCATGATCCGCACCGGGACATTGTCGTAGGAGGTGTATAGCTTCCAATCGGAGCCGTTTGTGCCGGCCGATGCCGATAGCTTAGGCAATGCGCAGACAAGAATTGTCAGTATAAAACAGAAGTGTTTAAGGGTAGAATGTAACATACGTATAAAAGTCAGGTAGGAAATATATCTAATGAGTGAGACGTAAAAATATACTCTATTATTACATGCTATGAGTCAGACATCTTGCTGAAAGCGGTCTTATCCGGAGTCTTGCGAATCAAGGGACCATGGAAAGCGAACCAACAGGGAGTTTCGGTAGATACAATAAGTGGGTTTTATGATGGTGCTTTCCCGGGTGACAGTGATCACGGCAGTTCTTATGTCGGCATTGCCGGTATGAGCTTTTACATTTTCTACCACATCTGCAAGCGTGAAGCCGCTGTCGACCGCGTCGTCGACTATAAGAATGCGTGGATTTTCCATGCTTTTTAGTTCCTTTGCCAACGATGTGTCAATCTGAATGGGAGTCGCCTCTCTTGTCCTTCTGGAATCGCGTACGGCAAGTATCCGGGATTCGATTATTCTGAGCATGTCCGCCATCCATCTTGGTAATTTCTTGATGACGGATACAATCACCCCCTTTTTATTTTTTGTGGAAGGGCGTTGCAAGAATACCGTGTAAAATTTAGGATACTCCATATTCCCAGCAACATACATCCCTCCGGTGGCTATTGCGATTACCATGTCGGGTTGAAATCCATCTCCATCCACCATTTCACGTAGTGAATGGCAATGCTCTAAAAAAGAAGATTCTGTCAACGTCAGTACTTTCATTTACCAAATCTTATTATTAACTTTGCGCAATGTAGAATCGGTTTTTCATGAAGTCGATGATTCTCATAAAAATGAATAAATAATGAAACCGGACAATTCAGTATCGATAGTAGATCTCGACGGGACTCTGATAAACGGCAATTCTTTTACCATGTTCTGCAGGTTCTGTTTGAAATCGTTTCCAGGTCTTTCTCCCGCAATATCCGCGGTGGCCCTCGTCAGAAAACTGCGAATCATCAGTCACGGAAAGGCGAAGCAGTTGATATTGAAAATTGTATCCGGCCACATGACTCATGATCACATACAACGTTTTGTCAATGAACTGAATGGCATTCTGAGACATGATGTTCTTGAATCGATTGTTGATTCTAAAGTGAAAATACTTGCCACGGCCGCGCCATCCATATATGCGGTTCCGTATGCGAAAGCACTTGGTTTTGATCTGGTATCCGCGACAGAACTCAGAGGTCCGGAAAATTGTGAATCAGAGAAATTAGCCTCGCTATATGACATGGGGGTGATATTCTCGGAAAATTCTATGGTATATACGGATCATTCAGATGACATACCTTTATTGCATGCCAACAGTGAAGGCTCAAATATTCTGGTTTACCCTTCGGAAGAGAGTCTCCAAAAAATAAGGGGGGCTATTCCGAAAATAAAGTTCAGTTTATTTGCTCCGGTTACTCCAGCGTGAACGGGATCGAGACCTCGGCGGTTGATTCCACCGCATTGCCTGCGTCATCGGTTGCCGGGGTCCATTTCGGCATGGTCTTGACAAGCCGGATCGATTCCTGCTCGAGGTCCGGGTCCACCATGCGCTTGATCTTGATGTTGCCTATGGTTCCGTCCGGCTTGACTGTGAACATCACCGCCACCACACCCTCGACACCGTTCTCCTTGGCCGTCTCCGGATATTTTAGATTCTTCGCAAGATATTCCGTGAGGGCCTTGTCGCCTCCCGCGAATTCTGCCTTAGTGGCGGCCGATGCCGCGAATGCCATCGCCAGTGCCATCATTATGGCCAATACCGCTTTTTTCATATCATTGATTTTTTACTTTAGACCATTTCTATTCGATAAAGTTAACTCGTTGAGCAGCTCGGAGCACCCATCTTCAAGCATGTCGAGAACCAGTTGGAAGCCGGCAGGGCCCTCGTAATAAGGGTCAGGCACACAGTCCATCTCCGGGAAGCCATCTGTCGAAAAGTCGCACATCCTGACTATCTTCTCCTCATCCTCGACTGTCGGAGCGGCGGAATGGAGCGCATCGATGTTGCGGTCGTCCATCCCGATAAGGAGGTCGAAATAGTCGAAATCGCTGTCTCGCACCGTACGGCTGCGGTGCTCGAGTAGGTATCCGCGCTGCCATGCCGCCTCGCGCATCCTCCGGTCTGGAAGATCGCCACGATGGCCTCCGTAAAAGCCTGCCGAGTCGAATTCATAGTCTTTCAGCCCTTTCTTTCCGGCTATGTTCTCCGCGATGCCCTGAGCGGCCGGACTCCGGCAGATGTTGCCCAGGCATACGAACAGCACACGCGGTGCGCGTCCCTCAGCGGCAGCGCGGGCCGCAGCCGACGCCACCCTGCGGCGGCTCTCCTGAACACGGTATTCTCTGTTTTTCTTCATCTAAATGCTCAAAATTCTCTACAAATTTAGTAAATTTCAGCTGATTTAATCCAATTTTCTCACTTTTTCGAATCCAAATTATTAAATTTGCATTTATTTAGCGATAAGTAATCGCCGTAAGACAGATGTATGGCATATAGACGCAGTATGCGTGACAAAATAGGATTGCATAGAAGGAAATAATCAAATAATGGCAAATCACGAATTAAGCGAACAGGAAATAGTGCGGCGCAACAGCATGAACGCACTCCGCGAGCGGGGAATCGAACCATACCCTGCGGCCGAATATGTAGTGACGGGACATACCCGCGAGATTAAGGAAAATTTCAAGGATGGCGAGGAGCCCCTCCGCGAGGTGGCGGTGGCCGGACGTATCATGAGCCGCCGCATCATGGGCAAGGCTTCTTTCATGGAGCTGCAGGATGCCGACGGAAGAATCCAGGTGTACGTTTCCCGTGATGACCTCTGCCCCGGCGACGACAAGGACATGTACAATGTGGTGTTCAAGAAATTGCTCGATATCGGCGATTTCATCGGCGTACGCGGCTACGTGTTCCGCACTCAGATGGGCGAGATCACCATCCATGCGAAGGAAATCACGGTGCTCTCCAAGAGCCTGCGTCCTCTTCCCGTCGTGAAGATGAAGGACGGCAAGGCCTATGACGCGTTCACAGATCCCGAAATGCGCTACCGACAGCGGTATGTCGACCTTGTGGTCAACCCCGGGGTGAAGGATATCTTCCTCAAGCGCACCCGCATGTTCAACTCCATGCGCGAGTTCTTCAATTCGCACGGATATATCGAGGTTGAGACCCCGGTACTTCAGTCGATTCCCGGCGGTGCTTCAGCTCGCCCGTTCATCACGCACCATAACGCGCTCGACATACCTCTCTATCTGCGTATCGCCGACGAGCTTTATCTCAAGCGCCTCATAGTGGGAGGCTTCGAGGGTGTATATGAATTCTCGAAGAATTTCCGCAACGAGGGAATGGATCGCACCCATAACCCCGAGTTCACCTGCATGGAGATTTACGTGTCGTACAAGGATTATAACTGGATGATGCGCTTCACCGAGCAGATGCTCGAGAAGATAGCCATGGATGTCAACGGCTCCACCAAGGTGATGGTCGGCGCCAACGAGATAGATTTCAAGGCTCCTTACCGCAGGGTGACAATGACCGAGGCAATCCTCGAGAAAACCGGCTTCGACATTACCGGCAAGAGCGAGGATGAGCTCCGCGCGTTCTGCCGTGAGAACGGAATCGAGACTGATCCCTCGATGGGCAAAGGTAAGCTCATCGACGAGATTTTCGGCGAGAAGTGCGAGGGTACCTTCATCCAGCCTACCTTCATCACCGATTATCCCGTGGAGATGTCGCCGCTCACCAAGCGTCACCGCGACAACCCCGCGCTTACTGAGCGCTTCGAGCTTATGGTCAACGGCAAGGAACTCGCCAACGCCTATTCCGAGCTCAACGACCCCATCGACCAGTATGGCCGGTTCGTGGAGCAGATGCGACTCGCCGACAAGGGGGACGACGAGGCCATGATCATCGACGCCGACTTCATCCGTGCGCTCGAGTACGGTATGCCCCCGACATCCGGTATGGGTATCGGTATGGACCGTCTCGCCATGCTGCTCACCGGCCAGTCCGCCATCCAGGAAGTGCTCCTCTTCCCACAGATGCGTCCGGAAAAGGCCCGTCGTCAGGAGGAGGAACAGAACGAAACTGACGCGGAGAAGTGATGGACTGTCTTGGAAGAATCGCGGTCATAGGCAGCGGAAGCTGGGCCACGGCTCTGGCCAAGCTTCTGCTCAGGAACTGCGACAGGATCGTGTGGTATGTCCACCGTGAGGAACGGATCGCCGAGTTCAGGAGATGTGGCCACAATCCGGTATATCTCACCGATATACCGCTGGATGTCGGACGTATTGACTTCACCTCCGACATCAACGGGGCATGCTCGGAAGCCGACACATTGCTTGTAGTGGTCCCGTCGCCATTCCTCACGGCTACGTTTGATAAACTTACCGTTGACATCTCAGGGCATAACGTGGTCTCCGCGGTGAAGGGTATAGTTCCGGACTCCAATATCATAGTGACCGACTATTTCGAACGCCATTTCGGAGTGGGACGCGACAACGTGCTGGCCGTCGGCGGTCCCTGCCATGCGGAGGAAGTGGCTCTCGAGCGTCTCAGCTACCTCACCATAGGATGCCGCGATACAGCTAAGAGCGAGGCGTTCTGCCGCTGTATAGACAGCCCTACGATGAAGACCATAGTGTCGCCCGATGTGGAGGGCATCGAATATGCGGCGGTGCTTAAGAACGTCTATGCCATCGCTGCCGGAATGATCAGCGGGATGAGGAGTGGTGACAATTTCAAGGCCATGATGGTTTCCAACGCCATCAGGGAGATGGAGCGTTTCGTGGGCGCGGTGGCTCCACTCGGGAACCGTGACATAGACCGCTCCGCATATCTCGGCGACCTTCTTGTCACCGCCTACAGCCGGTTCTCCCGCAACCATAATTTCGGGGCCATGATCGGCAAGGGATATTCGGTGAAGGCCGCGAAGATGGAGATGGAGATGGTGGCCGAGGGTTACTACGGCGCCGAGTCCATCACCCGCATCAACAATGCGGGTCCCGGGGCCGACATGCCCATTCTGCGGTGCGTGTATTCCATCCTTTATGAGGGCGCGAATCCGCGCAATGCGTTCAGGGTGGTGGCCGAAACGTTCTCCTGACCTGTCCGGCATGTCAGTTCGATTAGAACCGTACATGTTGTAGATACGTTATAACTTAGGTATAATAGAACATAAGGAATACCCAATATTTATTGACAATATGAAAGCAATTCAGTTAGATCTCAGCCACGCGCTCTTCTTCGCGGAGAAGCAGTATGCCGATCTCGGCGACTGCGCGCGGCAGGCAATCACTACCCTTGAGGAACGTAGCGGTGCAGGCAACGACTTCCTCGGATGGCTTGACCTCCCCGAACACACCTCGGCCGAACTCATCGACCGCATTAATGCCACTGCTGGCCGCCTGCGTGAGAAATGCGATTATGTAGTCTGCATCGGCATCGGTGGCAGTTACCTTGGCGCCAAGGCCGTCAACAGCGCTCTGGCGGACAATTTCGAATATTATTATGCCCCGAATCCTGGTAACCCCAAAGTGGTCTATGCGGGTCAGAACATCGGCGAGGACTATATCGCCGACCTTGAGCGTCTTCTCACGGGCAAACGCTTCGGTATCATCGTGATTTCCAAATCCGGCACGACAACCGAACCTGCCATCTCTTTCCGTATCTTCAAGGAGATGCTTGAGAAGCAGGTGGGTGTCGAGGCTGCCCGCGACCTTATCGTGGCCATAACCGACGAGAAGAAGGGCGCTCTCCGTACTCTCGCAGACCGTCAGGGCTACGAGACGTATGTGATTCCCGACAATGTGGGTGGCCGCTTTTCCGTCCTCACTCCGGTGGGTCTGCTTCCGATCGCTGTCGCCGGCCATGATATCAAGAAACTTCTTGCCGGTGCGGCCGACATGGCGAAGTCCTCGCTCCGTCCCGCCGAGCAGAACATAGCCGAGGAGTATGCCCGTATGCGCAACGCGCTGTACCGCAGCGGCAAGAAAATCGAGATAATGGTCAATTTCGACCCGCGTCTCCATTTCTTCGGAGAGTGGTGGAAACAGCTCTACGGAGAGAGCGAGGGCAAGGATGGCAAGGGAATATACCCCGCGTCAGTCGACTTCACAACCGATCTTCACTCCATGGGGCAGTGGATTCAGGATGGCGAGCGCACCATCTTCGAGACCGTGCTCTCTGTAGCTAAACCTGCGGTGGAACGTCGCATACCCGAGGATAAGGATAACCTCGACGGGATCAACTATATCGCCGGCAAGCGCATCGACGAGGTCAACAAGATGGCCGAGCTCGGCACCCAGATGGCTCACGTTGAGGGTGGAGTACCCAATATCCGTATCGAGCTCGAACGTCTCGACGAGTACAATCTCGGCCAGCTCATCTTCTTCTTCGAGAAAGCCTGCGGCATCAGCGGCTACATTCTCGACGTTAATCCCTTCAACCAGCCCGGTGTGGAGGCCTACAAGAAGAACATGTTCAGGCTCCTCAAGAAACCGGGTTATACCGATTAAACGGAATATTGATGATTTTTAACGCGGGTCTGCAATAATTTTGCAGACCCGCGTGTTAATTTTGCAGAGTGTTAGAGAAAGCCCGTCTCCTTGCGCCGATTGCCGGAGAATAATATAAATTGACGATTCCGAGGCAGTTTGTGGTATATTTGGGCAAATTGTAGTATATTTGTAAAAAAATAACAGAACACGATATGGCAACTAAAAAGAAAACCCAGGCTTCGTCCTCTGCCCGCATAAGTGACCGCGAGGAGAAACTCAAGGCTCTCGGCCTCACGATGGCTCATCTTGAGAAAGATTTCGGCACCGGCACCGTGATGCGTCTCGGCGACGATGCCGTGCAGGATGTGGAGGTGGTCTCCACCGGTTCGATAGGCCTCGATTACGCGCTGGGAGTGGGAGGACTTCCCCGTGGCAGAATCACGGAAATCTACGGACCTGAATCATCCGGTAAGACGACTCTCGCTATCCATGTGATAGCCGAGGCCCAGAAGCAGGGAGGCATCTGTGCGATCATCGACGCGGAGCATGCGTTCGACCGCTTCTATGCCGAGCGTCTCGGCGTGGATGTCAACAATCTCTGGATCGCGCAGCCGGACAACGGCGAGCAGGCTCTCGACATTGCCGAGCAGCTCATCAACTCGGGCGCCATTGATGTACTCGTGGTCGACTCGGTGGCTGCCCTGACTCCCAAGGCTGAGATCGAGGGCGAGATGGGCGACAAGAACGTAGGTCTCCACGCCCGCCTCATGAGCCAGGCCATGCGCAAGCTTACCGGTTCTATTTCCCGCACCCGCACATGCTGCATATTCATCAACCAGATGCGTGAGAAAATCGGCGTTATGTTCGGCAACCCCGAGACCACAACAGGTGGTAACGCGCTGAAATTCTATGCCTCAGTGCGAATCGACATCCGTCCCTCGCAGATGATCAAGGATGGCGACAACACAATCGGCCGTCTCGCCAAGGTGAAAGTCGTCAAGAACAAGGTCGCACCTCCGTTCATGAAGGCGGAATTCGAGATTATGTTCGGCGAGGGTATCTCCAAGACCGGCGAGATCGTCGACCTCGGTGTCAGCACCGGAATCATCAAGAAGTCCGGAGCATGGTTCTCTTACAACGGCAGCAAGCTCGGTCAGGGCCGGGAGGCGGTGAAGCGCGTGATAGGCGACAATCCCGAACTTGCCGAGGAACTTACCGCTAAGATCAGAGAGGCACTCGATGCCAAGCGTGCCGAGCACAAGACAGGAGGCAATCCCTTCCTTCCCTCCAAAGACCCCGAGCGCGTGGATGAAACATCGGCTCCCGCTGAGGATGACGGAGGTAACTTCGACGGCGCCTCCTCAGGCAACGAGGACCTCTTCGGCGATGATTTCGAGCTCGACATAGAAGATTGACATTGGTCCCGGATAGCCGGGAGTATCTGATGGAAAGTGAAAAGAGACCCCTTCGCATGGTTTTGTGCGAAGGGGTCTCTCTGTCTCTTTATCCATTGATATCATTTGTCGCGCATGAAGATGGCGATAGGGGTGCCGTGGAAATCCCAGTGCTCCCGGATCTTGTTCTCCAGGAAGCGGCGGTACGGTTCCTTCACCCACTGCGGCAGGTTGCAGAAGAAGATGAACGTCGGGATGACCGCATCCTTAAGCATCGTGACATATTTTATCTTCACGAACTTTCCCTTGTTGCTCGGAGGAGGAGTGATCTGGATCTGCTCCAGCATATAGGTGTTGAGTTGTGATGTCGGGATGATGCGGCGGCGGTTGTTGTAAACCTCGATGGCCGTCTCCAGAACCTTGAAGATGCGCTGTTTGGTGAGGGCGGAGGTGAAGATGATGGGGAAGTCAGTGAAGGGGGCGAACTTGGATCGTATCGCTGTCTCATAGCGCTTCTGTGCGGTCAGCGATTTGTCCTCCACGAGGTCCCACTTGTTGACGCACACCACGAGTCCCTTGCGGTTGCGCTGTATCAGACCGAATATGTTGGCGTCCTGGCCTTCGATTCCCCGTGTGGCGTCGATCATAAGTATGCACACGTCCGACGCCTCTATGGCGCGGATCGAGCGGATCACTGAATAATATTCGATATCCTCGTTCACCTTCTGCTTTTTGCGGATGCCGGCCGTGTCCACGAGATAGAAGTCGAAGCCGAATTTATTGTAGCGATGGTAAATGGAGTCGCGCGTGGTGCCTGCGATGTCGGTCACGATGTGGCGTTCTTCGCCGATAAAGGCATTGATAAGCGATGATTTGCCCGCATTGGGCCGTCCTACTATCGCGAATTTCGCCACATTTTCTTCCGGAGCCTCATCTTCCTCCTTCTGGGGCATGTCCTTGACTATCTCGTCCAGCAGTTCTCCTGTTCCGGAGCCGTTGGCCGACGATATGCCTATGGGGTCGCCCAATCCCAGCGAGTAGAACTCTGCCTCGTTGAAGCGGGCGTTCCCTACGTCCTCTTTGTTGACCACTACGATCACCGGTTTCTTCGACCTGCGCAGTATCGAGGCCACCTTGTCGTCGAGGTCTGTTACCCCTGTGGTGGCGTCAACCACAAACAGGATCACATCTGCCTCGTCGATGGCGATTTTGACCTGCTTGTTGATTTCATCCTCGAACACGTCGTCGGAATTGACCACCCAGCCTCCCGTGTCGACAATCGAGAATTCCTGACCGTTCCAGTCCACTTTGCCGTACTGGCGGTCTCGCGTGGTGCCGGCGGTGTCGTCGACTATCGCGCGTCTTGTCTGCGTCAAGCGGTTGAACAATGTGGATTTCCCCACATTGGGCCGCCCTACTATAGCTATCAGTTTGCTCATCTTTTCTCTTTTTGTGTCCCCGCGAATCTCCTTATACCCCTATTGTGTCAATGCGGATGTCATTCCATGTAGCCGAACTCGCGCAATTTCTTCTCGCGGTTGCGCCAGTCTTTCTCAACCTTGACGAACAGCTCGAGGAATACCTTCTTGCCGAAGAATTTCTCTATGTCGTGGCGGGCGGCGATACCGACCTTCTTGATTTTCTCTCCCCCCTTGCCTATGATGATTCCTTTCTGAGAGTCGCGCTCCACATAGATTACAGCCATGATATGGATGGCGTTCTCTTTCTCTTCGAATTTCTCCACTATGACCTCGGCGCTGTAGGGCACTTCCTTGTCATAGTCGAGAAGCAGTTTCTCGCGGATTATCTCCGTCACGAAGAATCGGGCCGGTTTGTCGGTGAGCGCGTCTTTGCCGAAGAATGGGGGAGACACGGGGAGGAGTTCCACGATACGCTTCTTGAGGTTGTCCACGTTGAAGTGCTCTGTGGCGCTTGTCGGGAATATCTCGGCTTCCGGCAGACGGGCGTGCCATTTGTCGACAATCTCGTCCAGCTGCGTGTTGTCCTTCAGAAGGTCCACCTTGTTGATCACGAGCAGCACGGGGATTTTCTCCTTTGCCACGCGGTCCAGAAAGTCCTTGTTCTTTTCCGGATCCTCCACCACGTCGGTTACATATACGAGGATGTCGGCATCTGTCAGGGCTCCTTCCGAGAAATTCAGCATGGATTCCTGAAGCTTGTACTTGGGCTTGAGCACTCCTGGAGTGTCGGAATAGACTATCTGGTACTCCGGAGTGTTGACTATTCCCATTATGCGGTGCCGGGTGGTCTGCGCCTTTGATGTGATTATCGACAGGCGTTCTCCCACCAGGTCGTTCATAAGCGTGGACTTTCCGACATTGGGATTGCCTACGATGTTGACGAATCCGGCCTTATGTCCTGCCGGGACGGCATTGATATTGTTTTCTTCCATAATATTCAGAGGATTATTCAGAAATAAAACCCTCCCGACGCGGAGATTGTTCACTGAAAAGGGGCATCGGAAAGAATCTGATGCCCCTTTTGTGATATTAGTGTACAGACCGCACTGTGGCTTATTTGGGATCGATGGCCCATATAAGGTACATCGCGCCCCATGTGAAACCGGCTCCGAATGCGGTCATCACGATTTTGTCCCCTTTCTTAAGCCTCCCTTTGAACTCGTCGAGGCAAAGGGGAATTGAAGCCGCCGAGGTGTTGCCGTAATGCTGGATGTTGACCAGTGTCTTCTCCTCGGGGATTTTGATTCTGCTGCCGACGGCTTCGATGATGCGGAGGTTGGCCTGATGCGGTACGAACCAGTCGATGTCTTCGACAGAGAGGTTGTTCCGTTTCATCACCGACAGCGAGCTGGAGAGCATGTCGCGGACTGCGTTCTTGTAGACCACGCGGCCTTCCTGATAGATGTAATGCTCGCGGGCCTCCACGGTCTCGTGCGATGCTTTCCTGGCCGAGCCTCCCGCTTTCATCAGCAGGTGGCTGAGTCCGGAGCCGTCCACATGGAATTCGCCGTCGACCACTCCGACAGGCTCATCGGTAGGCTCCACCAGCACCGCCGCTGCCGCGTCTCCGAAGAGCGGGCAAGTGGCCCGGTCCTGATAGTCGGTCATGCTCGACATCTTCTCGGCGCAAACCACCACGATTTTCTTGTAGAGGCCGCTCTCGATGTAGGCGCGTGCCGCCTGCATCGTCACAAGGAATCCCGCGCATGCAGCCTGGATGTCGTAGGCGTAGGCGTTTCCCATGCCGCATCCCTCCGCTATCACCGAGGCGGTGGAGGGGAAGCGGTAGTCGGGGTTGGATGTGGCGCAGATCAGCAGCTCCACGTCGGCGGGGGCCGTCTCCGTCTCGGCGAGAAGACGGTTCACAGCCTGTATTCCCATGTAGCTGGATCCGAGGTTCTCGTCCTTGAGGATACGACGCTCCTTTATCCCCACGCGACTGGTGATCCACTCGTCGTTGGTGTCCACCATTTTCGACAGCATTTCGTTGTCGAGCACGTCGTCGGGCACGTACGAGGATATTCCGCTTATCTTTGCGTTTGGCATTTTCGTTACGTCGGTTTATTTCTCGATCACCTGCTTGCCGCGGTAGTAGCCGCATTCGCCGCAGATGGTGTGATAGAGGTGCCATGCGCCGCAGTTCGGGCAAATGGCTATTGTCGGGATAAGAGCCTTGTCGTGGGTGCGACGTTTCGCGGTGCGGGTGTGCGATTGTCTGCGTTTAGGATGTGCCATTGTTCTTTATGTTTTTAAGTTATTTTTATAGTTATTCCTCTTCTGTCTCCATCCCGGCGTCAACTTCCTCCATCGCCTCTTCCGCCTCCTCGTCGGAGGAGCGGCGGTGCTTCCGCAGGGCGTCGGCCATGGCGCGGTTGCATTTTCCCAAGGGGTGGACGTGGCGCAGGGGTATTGTCAGAAGTATGGTGTCGTACAGTATGTAGGCCACGTTCAGATAACTGTTGCTGTAGGGAATCACCAGAAGGTTGTCGGCCCCGTCGTCGTAGCTGTCGCCGTATTTCACCACTACATGGTACTCGGTGTCCACCTCGTGGTCCAGCGGGTCCAGACAGCGGTCGCACGGCACCTGAAGCATTCCTTTGCAGCGGAACGTGCAGTCGTATACATCGTTGCGTTTCTCCAGGTCAAGATGTACCTTCACATCCGCCGAAAGGACATCCGTGTTCTCCATGTTCTTGAAGAACTCGCTGTCGATCTCGAAGTCCTGCTCGTAGTGCCCGTCCTTGAGCGAGGCGAGCTCTACCTTGTATGCCGTGAATTTTCCCAATTTCCTTCTTGTTGTTAAGTTTCCCTGCGTGGGTATGGCCCGTTTGTCCCGACCGCCGGTGCGGTCAGCGGGATATTGTACCTCCGAGGGGAATCGAACCCCTATCTAGAGTTTAGGAAACTCCTATTCTATCCGTTGAACTACAGAGGCTTGGATGACGGACGC
>CAJUBC010000047.1 GCA_910584545.1 uncultured Muribaculaceae bacterium
AGGCTATGCAATTGATCGCTCAGACTGCCTGAAATCTAAATCCGAAACTTGAGTATATAAGCTAACTCACGATGAAATTCCGAAAGAAATGCAAGTGGGATTAGTTGAAGAATTCAACGAACATCTACTTAGTTTTTACGAAGAAATGGAAATTATTTCAGCAAAAGCATCTGAAAAATATATGATATGATTTCATATTTATGAGATCTGGCGGCGGAGGTAGAAGTTCTTGGTGAAGAGAAGGAACATCAGGGTGCCTGCGCATTGGATGGCGGCGATCGTCCAGAAAGCCGCGCGGAAACCGAGATACTCGGCCATGACTCCGCCCAACAGGATTCCGAGACCCATGCCGAAGTCCCATGAGATTAGTATCGAAGAGTTGGCGGTTCCCCGTTGGTCATGACGAGCGGTCTTTATGAACATGTTCAGGAACGCGGGATACATGCGTCCGTTACCGAGGCCGATAAGGAAAGCCGACGCATAGTAAGCCCAAGGCGCAAGGACCGCGGCGAACAATGTGTATCCCGTCAGCGAGAGGCATACGCCGATGGCGCAGCTGCCGGTGATGTTGCCGCTACGCAGCGACTTATGGCCCGATAGACGGGAAAGTACGAGACCGGTGGAAAGGATAGCGAAGAAAATGCCGGTGCCGTCGGTGATGCCGAGCTTTTCCTGACCGTAGAGCGCGACATAATTCGACATCACGCCCCAGCACAGTCCGAAGAGACAGATGTTGATGGCCATGAGCCATGCGCGGGTCAGGAAGAAATGGTCGAGGTCGAGTTTCGGTTTCATCTTTTTGATTTCCCTTGCGGGAATCTTCACGGTGGCCGAGCAGAGGAATCCAATGAAGGCGATGATTAGCGACAGCCAGAAAAGCAGACTGAAATTGCCGGTATAGTTGTAGATATAGATTCCGGCCGAGGGAGCTATGGCCATGGCGAGGTTGTTGCTCAGCCCGTAATAGCCAATTCCCTCGTTACGCCGCGAAGAGGGAAGCACATCAATCGCCACGGTAGAGTTTGCCACTGTAGCCGCGCCGAACGGGATGCCATGCATTGTGCGGACTATCGCGAACATCAGCAGCGTGCCGGCGCCGAGGTAACCGGTGAAGCATATAAAGAAAGCGGCAAGACACACCATCAGCACCTTCTTTCGGTTGAACGCATCCACCATAAAGCCGCTGAACGGTCGCACGAGGAATGTGGCCACCACATAACCGGACAATACTATTCCGATTGTATCCTTGTCGGCGGCAAATTCACGGTCAAGGTATAAAGGCAACAACGGGGTAAGGAGATAGAAGGCAAAAAACATCATGAAATTACATATCATCACCTTCCAGTACTGAGCGTTCCACAACCGCTCGCTCTTATTCACTTCATTCATAAGGCCGGTTCGTTGATTTTCACTGCAAAATTAACAATTTTTTGGCGAAGCATGTAGTTTTTTCGTATATGTCTCGTCTATTTTAGTGACGAATATCAAAGACCACAATGAATGACGATTTAAAAGAAAGGTTCGAAGAGCTTGTGAAGCAGGAGAAAGGGACGATCTACTCGATATGCCTGATGTTCGCCCCCGACCGCGACCAGGCCGACGATCTGGCGCAGGAGACACTTGTGAACCTATGGCTCGGACTCCCCAAGTTCCGGGGCGACAGTTCCAGCCATACATGGGTCTACCGCGTCACCCTCAACACCTGCATCACCTACGAAAGGAAGAAGAAACGTCAGGTCGACAGGGGAGACATCATAGAGCTGTCGCTTCCCGATGAGGAAAGCGACGACGGAGAGAACGCCCGCAGACTCCACCGACGGATTCAAAGTCTCGAGTGCTTTGACCGCGCCATCATCCTTCTATGGCTTGAAGGCCTGCCGTACGATGAAATCGGCGACATAGTCGGCATAAGCGCCAACTCCGTGGGAGTACGGCTCGTAAGGATACGCGAGAAGCTCAAGAAATTCAACAATTAAAGAATCAATGACATGAATACCGAAAACAATACATCCACATACAACGAACTCGAGGAGATGAAGAGCGAGATGCAGCGGCTCCGCCAGTCACTGCAGGAGCAGAAGATCTTCTCCGAGCAAGCCATACGAAACGCCATGGGAGAAAGGTCCAGATGGATATCGCGTCTCGTCAGCACAGAGCTATACATCGTGATTCCTCTCCTCATCCTGATGTTTGCAGGCATCAAGTATTTCATCGGGCTCTCCTGGCCTTTCGTGATCGTGACATGCGTGCTCTGCATCATCGACGCTTTCTGGGACCGGAGCATCAACCGCTTGAAGAGCGCGGACTTCGCCACCCTCTCAATGGTTCAGCTCAAGGAACGGCTTGACGCGCAGAAGAAGAAACGCCGCCGCCAGATGGTGATCGAGTTGCCGCTGATGGTTCTCTGGTGCGTATGGTTCGCATACGACCTAACCACGAATCCCGTCGGGATCTTCCGCCAGATGCCCGCTTCGATATGGTATTGTTTACTCGCGGTAGTGGCGCCGCTGAGTATTGTAGCGGCGATGATGCTCTATCGCAAGATGCAGGCCACAGACTCCGCCTCCATCGCCGAACTCGAAAAGCTGAAGGATCCCGACTCCGAATAAGGATAACTTCCGGATAGAGACAAAGCAAGCCCCATCCCGCAGGAATCAGTTTGATTCACAGCGGAATGGGGTTTGTATTTCCACTGATATGTCATAACATACCAGTGATCTCAGGGATTGATCTGACCTTAATTATAGCCTTTGTTCTGGATATAGAGGCCGGGGACGTAATACAACTGATTGTAGGGGATGGGATAGAACTCGTTCTTGCCGGGAGTGTAGTGAGCGTCCTCATAGTACTGGCCATACTTAGTGCCATTGTAGGATGCGTTCTTCTCCGACTCGAAATAGGCATTGAGCACTGTCGAAGCGATTCCCCAGCGGCGGAGGTCGAAATAACGGCTGCTTTCCATCGCCATCTCCAGGCGACGCTCCCAGCGCAGGCATTTGCGGGCCGTTTCCTTATCCGCGAAATATGACTCCGGATAGAGTGAGATTTCGCAGAAGTCCTTGGCGTACGCGATATGTTTGTCAACCGAATTGGCGGCACGCTGACGGATATCGTTGATGATCTCGCGGGCTTCTCCTAATTTATCGAGTTCAATCAGAGCTTCGGCACGCATAAGCATCACGTCGGTGAAGCGGAACACATAATCATTCATCGCGAACGCCTGCCATGAGCCTTCGAATGTCTCGCCGGCGCTACGCTGAGGCACCTCCTTGAGGGATGTGTAATAACCGTATGTGTTAGGCGTGCGAGTGTTCTCCATAGTCATGGTGTACTCGCTCTCATACTTGTAGGGGAAAGTGGGCATGCCTACCGTATGGAACAGACGGGGATCCCATTTCTGAGCTGTCGGCTGACCGTTTACAGGGTAATCGTTCGAGTCGTTGAATGTGTCGAACATCGGGAGACCGTTCCGGGTCTTGAAGGCGTTCACGAGATTCTGCGAAGGCTTGTGGAAATCCCATCCGCAGGACCACATTCCCCAGCAGCCGTTGAGGGTGTTCGACCAGTTGGCACGACCGAACTTGGTATGGTCCTCGGTATACTGTGAGGTCTGGACCGCGAATACCGATTCCTTGCTGTTCCTGTACTCGGGCAGGAATATATCGCCGAAATCCTCGAGATAACCGTAGCGAGAATCCTTCACAACCTGTGTATACTCCACCACTTTATTCATGTAGTCCTCGTTGATGAAGCCGACACCGTCGGTGGCCTCGTAGCCGTCGCCCCACGCCAGTGTCAGATAGCACTTCGCAAGATATGCCGCCGCAGCCACTTTATTGACACGACCACCGCCATCCTCCACTTCCATCGGCAGACCGTTATAGGCCAGCTCGAACTCTCTGATCACCTTCCCCATCAGTTCCTGATAGGTGAACTCATCGTTACGCACCTGTTCATGCGAGCTCTGCTCGAACACGGCCTCATCGATCCAGGGAATCTGGCGGAACATCGTAACGAGTTTGAAGTAGCTATGTCCACGCAGGAAATGAACCTCGGCCGCGCGCTGAGCGGCGACTTTCTCGCCTAATTTCTCTACCCCGTACTCATCAAGAGCCTTCAGCGCACGGTTGCAACGCGAGATATTGCAGTAAAGACGATACCAAAGCTCGTCAAGCTCACCGGGCGTGGATGTGAGAGTTGACCATATCTCCATGGGATGATAACCGGTATCGGTCGTGCCGCCGCCACCCTTGAGGCAGTCGTCGGAACCAAGGTCGCCGTAAGGCCAGAGATTGAAGGGATAGGAGAACCAGCAGTCGCCAAGGGAGGCGTATGCCGCATTGACCATTTTATCGGGCTGGGAGTATGCGAGCTCACCGTCGATAACGCCCGTGGGAGGCACGTCAATAAAATCGTTGCATGCCGAAAGCACTGTAGCGAGTGCGATAAATATATATGTTTTTATAGACTTCATGACTGTAGATTTAAAAGGAATCTTAGAAATCGAGTTGGAGACCGAAAGATACCGATGTAGGTATCGGGTATGCCCAGTTGGCGTTCTCTGGATCGGAGCATGTCAGACTCTTGCTCTTGATCGTCAACAGGTTCTGCCCCGACACATAGAAGCGAGCCTTGCTCATGCGGAGTTTCGCGAGCACCTTGGCGGGGAGCGTGTAACCGATCTGAAGTGTGCGCAGTTTGGCGTATGAGCCGTTCTCCACGAAATAGGAGGAGACTCGTCCCTCATCACCGATATTGTTGGTGGTGAGCATAGGGATGGTAGAAGATGTGTTCACCTCCGGCAGCCATGCGTCGAGCACGCGGTCACCCTTATTGCTGCCGGCATCGGTCACGCTCCAGAAGTCGTTCTGGAATTTCTGGTTGTTGTAGACATCCTGACCGAGCACGCCCTGCCAGAACATCTGCAGGTCGAAGTTCTTGTAGCCAAGTTCGATATTCAGACCGAAAGAGAGGTCTGGAACCGGATTGAAGATCCATGTCTGGTCATCGGGAGTGATATACCCGTCACCGTCGAGGTCGGCGTATTTCATACCACCAAGACGGGCGTTGTCCTGTCCGTAGCTATTGACCTCCTCCTGAGTGGTGAAAAGTCCGTCGAACACATATCCCACAATCGAACCGTAAGGCTGGCGCGACTGCACGAGATTCTCCTTGGTGGTATGTGCATACGAACCGGTGGCGTTGTTCGGAAGATATGTCACGTGGTTGCGGAAGAAATCGAAGTTAAGGGTAGCCTTATAGGAGAAGCCGCATTTCAGATCGTCGCGCCATCCGAACAGGAACTCCATACCCCAGTTGCGCAGCGAGGGTCCGTTGAGCCACGAAGCGCCTCCCTCTCCCATCGCGCCGAGATATGCGGGAGTGATGAGCATGTCCTTCACATCCTTGATGTATGCGTCTACAGTACCGAACAGTCTGTCTCCCAACATACTGAAATCAAGGCCGGCGTTGTACTGTATCGTGGTCTCCCACTTCAGATTGTCGTTGGCGGTCTGGCTTGCCAGATAGCCGGAGGGGAAGATACCGCTCTGCTGCAGAAGCAGGTCGTAGGCGGTCGAAGTCACGCGGTCGTTGCCGTAATCGGCCACATAAAGGGCGTAGCGTGCGGTGTTGGAGATAGCCTGGTTACCTGTCTCACCCCATGAGAGGCGAAGCTTGAGGTCGTTCAGCCAGGACTTTCTGATATTCTCAGAAATGCGGTAACCGAGCGTTGCGGCAGGGAAAGTACCGTAGCGGTTGTTGCGGCCGAACCTCGAAGAACCGTCTCGACGGATGGTGAACGACGCAAGGAGCAGGTTGCGCCAGTTGTAGTCGATCTTACCGAAGAATGACATCAATGAATAGGCGGAGCGGTTTCCGGTTGATTTCTCCACACCCGTAGATGCATCGGGGTACATATAGTCGGGAGTCTCGATATCATAATCCTCATTATAGCCGGAAAAATCGATTCGGCTCTGACGGAACATCTCCATACCCGCGAGCAAAGTGAACGTGTGGTCGTTGGCGATGGTGAAGTTGTAGTTGGCCGTGTTTGACCAGGTCCATTTCGAATCATTCGCCTGCGACAGTGTTGTGGAGTTCGTGTCGTTGTTGACGATGTCGCTATGGAACGTGTAATTGTACGAATGAATGAATGCCGCGTCGTAATCGATACCGAAGTTACTGCGGAGTGTCAGGCCTTTCAGCGGAGTGATGTCGATGAACGCATTACCAAAGAGTCTCCATACGTTGAGCGCGTTATCACGGTTGAATGCGAGTTCGCGGAGAGGATTCTGACGGTCTGCCATGCTGCCGACAGGCCCAGCGTAGGTGGTTCCGTCCGTCTCGAATACCGGCACTGTTGTCGGCATCTTCAGAGCATTCTCCATAGGGTGGCAATCCACCTGCTTGGTATGAGTGAGGGTAAAGTTCTCTCCTACAGAGACCACGGGGCTGATTCTGAACGATGAGTTCACGCGGGCAGCGATATTCTCGAAATCGGTGTATTTGAGGATACCGGCATTCTTCTTGTAACCAAGAGAAAAAAACACATTCGACCTTTCGGTTGCCGAAGATACCGACGCGTCATAACTCTGTGCGAAACCGGTGCGGGAGATTTCACGCAGCCAGTCGGTATCGGACATCATCATTGTTCGCTTGGCGTTGATATAACCGTCATAGTAGCCGTCGACAGTATAATCCACATATCTGTTGCTGGCTATGTCGTATACTTTGATCGGGAAACCGGAGGGAGCGTTGAGGTTCAATCCATAACTTGAGGCGTAAGCCACAGGGTCTATGCCGTCGTTAAGGGCAGCCTGGGCCATGGCGGTAGCGTAACCGGGAGTATCGAGCAGTTTCATCGTGGCCTGGGAGGAATAGAACTGGGCCGTGAGGTTGGCCGAGAGGCTCACATTGATTTTATTTCCCTGAGATGCCTTTCCCTTCTTGGTGGTGATTATTATCACACCGTTGGCGGCGCGGGAACCATAGATAGAGGCGGAGGCTGCGTCCTTCAGGACCTGCATGCTCTCGATGTCGTTCATGTTGAGCGAATTCAGCGTGGCAGTGGTCGGTACGCCGTCGATGACGAAGAGAGGATCCTGCGAGGCATTGAAGGAACCGATACCACGGATTCTTACAGACCCGGTTCCACTCGGGGAACCGTCGCCGGTGATGGTCATGCCCGGGATCTTACCCTGCAGCGCGCGCATGGGGTCGGAATCGGACGATGTCTCGAGAGATTTTGTCGAAACGACCGATACCGCTCCGGTGAGGTCAGCCTTCTTCACCGTCTGGTAACCCACGACCACTACTTCATCAAGTAGCTCGGAGTTCTCTTCGAGATAGATTGTCATTTGAGCAGTAGCATTCACGCGGGCGGTGTTATATCCCACGTACGAAACCTTAAGGGTAGAGCCTTCAGGAACCGAAATCTCGAAATTGCCGTCGATATCGGTGACTGCTCCTGCCTTGGTGGATTCACAAAGAATGGAGGCTCCGATTAGCGGCTCATCGTCGGTTTTTGAAAGCACCATCCCATGCACAGTGACTTCCTGTGCGTGCGCCACAATTGCCGTCACGAACAGCAAAACCGCGCTGAGGATTGATCTTTTCATTGTTATTGATGTTTTGATGTTTCTGCCGCAAAATTAACTTGACATCAGATTATCAGCATATAACTAGGGATGCGCGACCTATCAAAAATCGGGCGATACACGATTTTTTACATCATACGCACGATTTTTAATACGATCGGGCTCTATTTGGCTCATTTAAGTTTATTCCGCGCATCGGAGGGAGTCTCTCCGTATGCGTCGCGATAGCATTTCGTGAAGTAGGCCGGGGTTGAGAAACCGGTTTCGTATGCGATTTCGCTGACGGTTTTGTCGGTCCGGAGAAGCAACAGCCGGGCCCGCTGCAGTCTGAGACGGCGGATTAGTTCGACCGGAGCGTAATTGGTCAAGGCCTTTATCTTGCGGTAGAACTGGGAACGCTCAAGCCCGAGCATCGACGCCATCTTGTCGACATTCAGCTCGGAATTGCCCATCTCTGCCTTGAATATCTCGAGGAAACGGTTGTAGAACTCATCATCGATATCCGTCGTAGGTATTTTCTTGGCCGCAGATTTGTTTGCGGCATCATTCGCTTCATGCACGGCGGTCTTTGACTGCCAAAGCTCCTTGATGCGCTTGCGGTTGGCGATAAGACTCGAGCATCTGGACTTAAGCACGGTGGAGTTGAACGGTTTGGAGAGATAACCGTCGGCTCCGCTTTCATATCCCTGCACGCGCTGCTCATCCATCGAGCATGCCGTAAGCATCAGGACGGGGATATGGGATGTGGAGACCTCCTCCTTTATAAGTCGGCAGCATTCAAGACCGTCCATCACAGGCATCATCACATCGCACACAATCAGATCAGGTACATACTTCGCAGCCATAGCCACTCCCTGCTTGCCGTTGGATGCTGTTATGATGTTGTAATCGTCACCCATCAGCTCGCCTATAAGTTTCTGAATGTCTTCATTGTCGTCTATCACAAGCAGCAGTGGCTTACCTTCATCAATCGCGACGGAGGTTTCTATCGAATCCAGTTCCGCGGTCACGTCGCTGTCACCGATAGTCTTGTCGTGGCTCTCGGTTTCATCCGCCACATGGACCACAGGCAGCGTGACCGTGAAGACCGAACCCTTATTGGGAGTGCTTTCCACCGAGATGGTGCCTCCATGAAATTCGACAAACGCCTTGGCAAGTGAAAGACCAATTCCCGACCCCTTGGGATGTATGCGATCCACCTGATAAAACCGATCGAAAATATTGCCGAGGTCTCGCTCGCTTATTCCCTCTCCGGTGTCGGCAACGCTGAACATAAGCTTCTCTCCGTCACAACTGTATGACACTGTAATCGATCCGTTGTCTGGAGTGTATTTGAAAGCGTTCGAAAGCAGATTGAAAAAAACCCGCTCTATCTTCTCCTGATCCAGAGCAATAGGCAAAGGTCGCTCCGGTTCGGGAGCCGACAATGTCAACTTGATATCCCGCTTACGGGCTATCTCATAGAAAGACTCCATCCAGTCATGCACGGCTTTGCTGAAATCGGTCTCCGTCAGTTTCAGATTCAGTTTACCATTCTCATATTTACGGAAATCAAGAATCTGGTTGATGAGTCGTTGGAGGATTTTTACGTTCTTGTTGGCGATTTTCATCAACGTATTTTGCTGCGGCGTAAGGTTGTCGGCAGCGGCAAGCTGTGACACCGGTTCTGCTATAAGGGTAAGCGGTGTCCGCAGGTCGTGCGATACATTGGTGAAAAACATGAGTTTGGACTGAGTGGCCTCCTGCAGCTGTTCGTTCAACTGCTTCTGTTTGTCCCGCTCCTCCTCAAGAAGTTTGTTCTGTGCCATCAGTTCTTTCTGATGCCGGCTGTGCTGCCAGTAGGCACGAAGCAAGAGGAATCCGATACCGAAAAGCAATATGATGATGGCGATGCTGGCGTAGAACAGCGATGTCTGCGAAGAGTGTTGCTGCCAATAATCGTCGATACGGGTTTTCAGCACTCCCATTTTCTTTGTCTCCTCCTTAAGAGCCTCGTTCTGAAGCAGGAGGATGTCGGCATTGGTGAGATCCACCGCCGACGAAACCGGGAGTATCGTCTCCTTCTGATAAGGTTCGCCTTTTAGAATTGAAAGAGCTGTCCGTATCAACCGGTGTCCTTCGGTAGGATAGAGGAAAGTAGCATCGATAATACTGTCGGCAACGGCCTGAATACCGATATTCGGAGCAGCGTCTATACCTATTATCTTAATATTGTCGCGACCGAGGCGCGATGCCACCTCGGAGGCTCCTATCGCCATACGGTCGTTGTGGGCGAATATAAGGTCGATGTCCTGATGTTTCCGCAGCAAAGAGTCCACCATCGGCATAGCATCCTCCTTATTCCAGTTTCCGGGAACGCTCGCCACGAGTTGACCACCGTTGCCGGTGAATTCCCTGACGAACCCGTTGTGTCGCCCTTCGGCGGGAGTCGAACCCCTCAATCCGTAGATCTCTATCGCTCTTGCTCCCGAGCCAAGCAGATGCAGGGCATAATGGGCGGCCGATTTACCAAGTGCCTCGTCGTCCACACCGATCCGCGCCGTATAGGAATCGCCATTGATATTTCGGTCGAATATCACCACAGGGATTCCGCTTTCGTATACCTCCTTTATGACGGGTGTAAGAGCTGCCGCCTCGTTGGGCGACACTATTATGATATCGAATTTGTTCTTGACAAAATATCGGATATCCTCTATCTGCTTGGCATTGTTGTCGTCGGCCGAACGGATCTCCACCGCTGCGTCCTCATGGAACATGATCTCACGGTTGATCTCGTCGTTCATCTTAGCGCGCCAGTCATCCTGGCTGCATTGCGACACGCCGATCTTATAGACCTTGCTCTCCTCGCATCCGGACAGAGTGAACAGCATTATGGACAGAAGTCCACATATTATAGTGTATAAAATTGGAGTCCTGTGATACATGGTTTTCGATTTTGTACCGCAGATTTATATAAAAAAGTGAGCGTAACCTACTAAAAACCGGGCAAAGCCACAAATTTTACATCTTATGCACGATTTTTTATAGTCGTTCCGCAAGGTTTGTAGTAGTTTTGCAACACGGAACGGCGGACAAGCCGATACCGATAATTCAATCGTCAATCAAACATCATCCATCAAATATGAATATCATAAAATCAAGTCTCACCGCAGCCATGATGCTCGGAGCCATTGCCGGCGCAGCAGGGGCATCTACCACCGAAGGGATAGAGATAGACCACCTCGGGGTCAACAACACCCTGGTCAGAATCAAGGGAGAGTCGAAATATCTACTCCTCCCCGTGCAGGAGTCCAACGATGACGCGCAGGTAAATGTGCTCGTCGACGGCAATCTCGACAGGACCATCAACGTTCGGCTCGCCAAGAGTAAGGTGGATTATTACGTGCCCTTCGACCTGACGCCGTATCGCGGACGCAATATTGTGATGAATATAGTCACATCGCAGGGACGCACATCGGTACGCGAGGCAAAGGATGACGCCTGCTGGAAAAACCTTACACTGTCCGACACCCTCGACACCACCAACAGAGAGAAATACCGCCCTGTGTATCACCACACACCCTCCTACGGGTGGATGAACGATCCCAACGGTATGTTCTATAAGGATGGCGTATGGCATCTCTACTATCAGTATAATCCATACGGATCAAAGTGGCAGAATATGTCCTGGGGCCATTCCACATCGAAGGACCTTATACACTGGACTCACGAGCCGATAGCCATTGAGCCTACCGGATTAGGCACAGTGTTCAGCGGAAGCTGCGCGCTCGACACGACTGACTCTGCGGGATTCGGCAGTGACGCGGTAATCGGTATGTACACCTCGGCCGGTGTCAGCCAGACGCAAAGCTTGGTATGGAGCAAGGACAACGGACGCACATTCGAGTTCTACCCCTCGAATCCCGTGATAACCCTGGAATCGGAGGCACGCGACCCCAATATGTTCTGGGACGCGAAAGCTGGACAATGGGTACTGGTGCTGGCCCATGCACTCGACCATGAGATGCTGATATTCACCTCCCCCGACATGAAGGACTGGACCTTACGGAGTTCCTTCGGCAAGGTGGGAGCGCAGGATGGGGTCTGGGAATGTCCCGACCTGTTCAAACTGAAAGTAGATGGAACCGATAAGGAGAAATGGGTGCTGATATGCAACCTCAATCCGGGCGGGATCTTCGGAGGAAGCGCCACACAGTATTTCGTCGGGGATTTCGACGGAAATACTTTCAAGGCCGACACCGATGCTGCAGGCAACATCCCGGTGAAGTGGATGGACTTCGGCAAAGACCACTATGCCACGGTAAGCTGGAGCGACGCTCCCGACAACCGTCGCACGGCGATAGGCTGGATGAGCAACTGGCAATATGCCGGGGAAGTTCCTACCATGCAGTTCCGCAGCGCCAACACTCTTCCGCGCGACCTCAGCCTGTTCACGGCTTCTGACGGAGAGCTATACCTTGCTTCGACCCCCTCTCCTGAGATGAAAGCCTTGCGTGGCACGCCGACAGTAAGTGTCAGAAATACGGACATCAGGAAAAAAGCAGTCTCCTGTCCTCTCCCCGCAGCTAACGGTGGAGTCTGCGAGATTCTTGTCGATGTCAACGCCCGTAAATCTTCCAAAATCAATCTGACTCTCGCCAACAACGCGGGCGAAAAAGTGGTGATGCTGTATGATGTAGCGGCCCACACACTCTCTTTCGACCGTCGGGAAAGCGGTATAGTGGATTTCAGTCAGGATTTCCCCGCTGTCACCGTGGCGCCTACTTTCGAGGAGAACGGAAAAATATCACTGAGAATCTTCATCGACAAATCGAGCATTGAGGTTTTCGGCAATGACGGTCGTTTCGCCATGACAAACCTCGTGTTCCCCGAGAATCCCTACACCTCTCTTTCGATTTCCTCCACCGTAGGCAATGCCAGAATCGACAATCTGAAAATATATCCGATTAAATAAAGTTGTTTAAACGCTCCCCTTCATCATGACACAGTCACTTGTAAACAACCGCAAGTCGTTCCTGCTCCAGATAATCCCGGTGATACTCTGCTTTTTCGTGATGGGATTCGTCGACCTTGTGGGAACAGCCTCCAACTATGTTCAGAAAGACCTCGGCCTCACCGACTCCCAGGCAAATTTTTTCCCTTCGCTCGTATTCTTCTGGTTTCTGATCTTCTCGGTTCCTACCGGAATGCTTATGAACAGGATAGGACGCAAGAAAACCGTTCTCATAAGCTTGATTGTCACCGCCGTATCACTGTTTATCCCGGCTTTCGGCGACAGCTACGGAGTGATGCTCCTTTCTTTCTCGCTTCTCGGAATCGGCAACGCCATCATGCAGACTTCGCTCAACCCGCTTGTATCCAACCTGATCAGTGGCGACAGACTCGCCTCTACCCTGACGTTCGGCCAGTTCGTGAAGGCTATCGCTTCGTTTCTCGCGCCTGTGATTGCGGCATGGGGAGCCACCACAGCCTTCCCTACCTTCGGTCTCGGATGGCGGGCCCTGTTCGTGATCTATGCCGTGATCAGCTTCCTCTCGATCTCACTGCTTGCCGCCACCCCCATCGATGAGGAGAAACCGGACAAGGCATCGGGCATCGTTGAATGCCTCAGACTGCTCGGTCGCCCCTTTATCATCCTATGTTTCCTCGGCATTATGTGCCACGTAGGAATCGATGTGGGAACCAACACCACTGCTCCGAAAATCATGATGGAACGCCTCGGCATCCCGTTGGAGGAAGCCGGTTTCGCCACAGGCATCTACTTTATCTTCCGCACCATAGGCTGCTTCCTCGGCACTTTTATCCTGAGATCGGTCAGCCCGAAATTTTTCTTCACCATCAGCGTGTTGATGATGTTGGCGGGTATGGTGCTTCTGTTCATCGGTCACTCCCTTGCCCCGCTCTACACAGGAATCGCGCTCATTGGCTTCGGCAACTCCAACATCTTCTCGATAGTCTTCTCGCAGGCGCTGCTGTACACGCCCAACGAACGGAACGAGGTATCGGGACTCATGATCATGGGACTGTTCGGAGGCACGATATTCCCCCTCGCCATGGGATATGCCGCCGATGCCGCAGGTCAGGGGGGAGCCGTAGCCGTAATGACTGTCGGAGTAGCATATCTTATCTTCTATGCGCTGAAAATCAGAAAAATCAAATAAACAATCTATATATGAATGACTATGTAGTAGGTATGGGCGAAGCTCTTTGGGATGTGCTTCCCGAAGGTAAGAAAATCGGTGGAGCACCCGCCAATTTCGCCTATCATGTGTCGCAGTTCGGACTGCCCAGCTGCGTGGTGAGCGCTGTCGGTGACGATGCACTCGGTAAGGAAATCGTCGATAACTTCACATCCAAGGGACTCAACCAGCTTATCGCGGAAGTGCCCTATCCTACCGGCACGGTACAGGTGGAGATCGACCAGGCGGGAGTGCCGCAATATGAGATCAAGGAGAATGTGGCATGGGACAACATACCCTATACCGATAGCCTCGAGGCTCTCGCACGGCAGACGAAAGCTGTTTGTTTCGGATCTCTCGCACAGCGAAACATGGTGTCGCGCAACACTATCAACCGCTTCCTCGACGCAATGCCCCACAACGAGGATAAACTCGTTGTGTTCGACGTGAACCTGCGGCAAGGATTCTACAACAAGGAAATTCTCTGCAACTCCATGAAGCGTTGCAACATCCTCAAGATAAACGACGAGGAACTCGTCACGGTTAGCCGCATGTTCGGCTATCCAGGCATTGACCTGCAGGATAAGTGCTGGATTCTTTTAGGGAAGTACAACCTGAAGATGCTTATCCTCACATGCGGCATCAACGGGAGCTATGTCTTCACTCCCGGCAACGTATCGTTCCAGCCCACACCCAAGGTGGAGGTGGCCGATACCGTGGGAGCCGGCGACAGCTTCACCGCAGCGTTCATCTCCTCTATCCTAAAAGGGAAATCAGTGGCAGAAGCACACTCGCTGGCCGTGCGCACCTCGGCATACGTCTGCACCCGCAAAGGAGCAATGCCCCTCCTCCCGCCCGAGCTGACCGCATAATCACTTTCCGTATTACACACAATAGGCTGTGCCGGAATTCCGGCACAGCCTATTGTTGTCTTGTATCTTACCTTTCCGCTTATCAGTGGAGGTCGGCGAGGCAGGCGGCTACATTGTTGAATATACGCTCCTGCAGTGGCTCCGCGTCGCTTCCGGGACGGAACTCCATGCCGGTGATATGCTCATAGAGCTCGATGTAACGCCGGCTTACCTCATTGCAGTATTCGGGAGTCATCTCCGGAACGGTCTGGCCCGGCTTGCCCATGAATCCCTTAGATATGAGCCACTGACGGACGAACTCCTTGGAAAGCTGGCGCTGTTCCTCGCCGTTGGCGAGACGCTCCTCGTAGCCATCGGCGTAGAAATAGCGGGAAGAGTCGGGAGTGTGGATCTCGTCGATGAGAATCACCTTGCCGTCACGGAGTCCGAACTCATATTTGGTGTCAACGAGGATGAGGCCGCATTTGGCCGCAATCTCCGTGCCGCGCTCGAAGAGTGCGAGAGCGTATTTCTCCACCTGCTCATAGACATCCTTGGCCACAATGCCTCGAGCTATGATCTCCTCGCGGGAGATGTTCTCGTCGTGACCCTCGTCGGCCTTGGTGGTGGGCGTCAGGATGGGGTGAGGCAGACGCTCGTTCTCGCGCAGTCCGTCGGGGAGCTTAACCCCGCAGATCTCGCGCGCCCCGGCCTTATATTCGCGCCAAGCGGAACCGGCGATGTAACCGCGGACAATCACCTCGACCTTGAGCGGCTCGCAGCAGAGGCCCACGGTGACCATCGGATCGGGCACGGCAATTTTCCAGTTGGGAACGATATCCTTGGTGGAGTCCAGAAAGAATTCTGCTATCTGATTGAGCACCTGACCCTTATAGGGGATTCCCTCAGGAAGGACAACGTCGAACGCCGAGATGCGGTCAGTGGCGACCATCACCATATAATCGTCGTTGATGTTGTAGACATCCCTCACTTTGCCGTGATACACGCTTTTCTGACCCTCGAATCTGAAATCGGTCTGCTTCAATACTTCCATACTTTTATTTCTTTTTCTGACAAATCGAAATTACTTTCATGACAAATAAAGCCCCTTTCCCTTTCACGGTGCAAAGTTAACAAGTATTTCATTTACGGACATAATTTTGCCGGAAAAATTTTTCTTATTGCCGCGATTCCGCTTCGTCTGCCATCGGTGCCGTTTTGCCGATACCGATTATAATTAGTAATTTTGCAGAAAAATTACGGCAAGGACCCTCAAGTCGGATCATGAGAATCAATAGGGAAATACTACGGCTGAGCGTACCGGCGATACTGAGCAACATCACAGTACCGCTGCTCGGACTGTGCGACACCGCGATAGCCGGCCATCTCGGCGCCGACAGCTATATAGGCGCCATCGCTGTCGGCTCTATGATGATCAACGTCACATTCTGGCTGTTCGGCTTCCTGCGGATGGGCACAACGGGCATCACAGCACAGGCCTTCGGCGCAAATGACACTGCCGCGCTGCGTACAGTGTTCTCCCGCGCTGTCACACTCGGCGCAGCCATCGGTCTGCTCCTGGTTCTGCTTCTGTATCCACTGCGCGAAACGCTTCTTATTCTTATAGCCCCCGAAGAACCGATACGCGGGCTCGCATCGCGATATTACACCATCGTGCTCATGTCGGCTCCGGCGTTGCTTGCCACCAATGCCGTGCAGGGTTGGCTGTTCGGGATGCAGACCACACTGATACCTATGATAGTGGCTATCGCCACCAATGTGATAAACATCGCGACAAGTCTGACGTTAGTATTGGTGTTTCAAACCGGCTTCATCGGAGTGGCCGTAGGAACGCTCGCCGCCAACTGGCTCGGACTGATTCTCGCGCTGATTCTCGCGCGACGCAAGGCCGGAGGGAAACTGTGGATTCCGTTCCGTGAGGTTCTCGGCGACAGAGAGGGACTCGGACGCTTCTTCCGGGTGAACAGCGACATCTTCTTCCGTTCGGCCGCCATCATGGCGGTATCGCTCGGCATCACGGCGATCGGTTCGCGACTCGGAGCCCTGACGCTCGCCGTCAACGCCGTGATGATGCAGTTCTTCAATTTCTTCTCTTTCTTCATGGATGGCCTCGCTTTCACCGCCGAGGCGCTCACAGGCAGGTTCGCCGGCGCCCGCGACTTTCCGATGCTCCACCGCAGCCGCAACGCGCTGCTATGGTGGTCGGCGGCTATGGCTGCGGTCTTCTTCCTCATCTATTTCTTCGCATCTGACCCGATAGTGGCGCTCATCACCGACAGCCCGACAGTACGGGCAGACATCCGCAACTACCACTTGTGGCTCTCACTCATCCCGCCGCTAACGGTGGCCGCGTTCATCTTCGACGGGTTCTACATCGGATTGACAGCCACCCGCGCCATGCTTGTCGCCACAGTAATCTCCGCACTTATTTTCTTCGGCATCTGTTTCATCCATGCCGACGGAATCGCACTCCCCGACAACGGCCGCTTGTGGACAGCCTTTCTTGTATATCTGGCAGGTCGCGGGGCCATACTCGCCGCTATCTCTCCGCGCGTATTCTCTCCCTCATACATCACCGCTTCAGACAAAACCGCATAATAGTTTTTTAGATAAATGAGTATAAAGGCTTTATTTTTCGACATAGACGGAACGTTGGTTCCGTTCGGCGACCGTGGCATCCCCGCCAAGGTCAAGGAGGCCATCCGCAAGGTCCGCGCCGATGGTGTGAAAGTGTTCATCTCCACAGGACGACACCTGGAATGGATGGACAATGTCGACGGCGTAGAATTTGACGGCTACGTCACCGTAAACGGAGCCATGGACCTTCTTGCCGACAAACGGACCCTCATCCATATCCGCCCGATAGAGCAGGCGAGCATAGACCGACTCATAAAGTTCGCTCCGGAGAGCGACCTAGCATTCGCGGTGGTTCCCGCCGCCGGAGGAATCTTCATCACCCGCGAGATTCCGGAAGTAATCTCTGCTTGTCGGTTGCTTAACCTCCCCTCCACCCCTGTAAAACCGATCTCGGAAGCCGCAGGCAAGGTGATCGTGCAGCTGATGGCATTCGGTTCCGAGGAGGACCGCAACCGCGTCGGACTGTTCAAAAAGGTACTTCCAGACTGCGAGCCGACGAGCTGGAACCCGCTCTTCTGCGACATCGTCCCCAAAGGGAGCGACAAGGGAGAGGGCGTAGCCAAGATGCTCGAATACTTCGGCATACCCAAGGAGGATGCGGTAGCGTTCGGCGACGGCGAGAACGACATACCTATGCTACGCGTATGCGGCACGGGCGTAGCCATGGGCAACGCCTCGCAGACGGTGAAGGATGCCGCCGACTACGTCACCACCGACATCCGCGACCACGGCGTGGTCCACGCCCTCAGGCACCTCGGGCTGCTGTAATGCAGAAGCCGAAGATAAGCCCCGAAGCAGCGGCTGAAGCCCATTGCCTTCGACAAAAAATGAGGCTGTGTCGTAATTAAGGTTTTACGGCGCAGCCTCTTTTTTTAGTAAGTTGA
>CAJUBC010000048.1 GCA_910584545.1 uncultured Muribaculaceae bacterium
CTGCCTTTCATGAAGTTGGACTAACTACTTTACGGTTTAGCGGACAGTAATAGTTAAAAAGATAATTAAAAGGAAAAAAAGTGCGGCAGCATGTAATGTCTATTACACACCGATTCGGCTCTTTAATAGTAAAGATAAAAATCGTGACAAAGCCTGCGGTGTTCATCCGATGGAATTCCCGACGACACTTCCAGCACAAGACTGTTATCCGATCGGGGTGATTCGATTTTCAGAGGCTCTCCTCCCCCATCGCCGGTGCTTTTATTTCCGTACATTCCGAATTCGAGGAGAATTCTCTTCGGTGGCTTGGCTGGTGTTCCTTTCACATAACAGTATCGAAGCAATTTCAATCCATTCTCAGCGGCAAGTTCCACAAAACCTACGCCTTTATCGGCCGGCGTTATCATGTCCAGTCTACCATAGTCGGATAGAAGTGACCGACAGTTTTCGATGAGTGTAGCCGGCGAAAGAGTCACCTCATGTCTTGCGGCAATCCGCGGGGTGTCGGCTGTAGAAATACCGGAGGAGAAAAACGGTGGATTTGATACTATCAGGTCAAATTTGTGAGATAACTGAGATGACAATGAGAGAAAGTCGGCTTGCATGGCATTAAGTCGCCCGCTCCAGGGGGAGTTTCGAAAATTATCCGCGGCTTCCTCCACAGAATCTGTGTGGATGTCGATAGCCAGCACTCGGGCGGTAGGATTGCGCTGCGCGCACATCAGCGCTATGACGCCGCATCCCGTCCCGACATCAAGGATATTCGAGCACCCGGAAACATCCGCCCATGCGCCCGTCAGAACGGCATCGACTCCTATTTTGATTGAACTGCGGCCGTGGCTGCAGCTGAATTGTTTGAAGCGAAATAGATTTTCACCCATAAGTAAGTGCTTTTTATCTTTTATACTCTCCTAACCGTGGAGATATATGATGAAAAATTACTAACTTTGCAGTTGATTTCCCTGAATCGGGGCGACCGGCGATATCTCCGGATGCCGCAAATTTATCAAATATATGCCAACAAAAAAAGATATAGACATTTTTTTCAAAGATATAATCGATTCTCCTTCCATTTATGCGAAGGATCACCGCAGCCGGAAACGGATGCGGACCATAGACGACACCATCATCATCCCGATGGAGAACGAGGCATACCTTCCGTATATGAAAGTAGGTATCGCTTTGGACAATCCATACACCCAACAGATGGTGATATATGCCCACAAGAACAATCTTCCGGTATTCATCACCACCCTGCCCGAATCCACGAAGCCCGACAAGGAACTTACGGAGGAAGAGGAAATGGAGGAGTGGCAGCAGCTTGTGGGCCGCACGGGATGCATAGCCATGATTGTGGACACCACGGGTGTGGACTCCGAAGGAATACTCCACGCTCTTGTCCACACCGGCTTCCAGGGAACACTGACGTTTCTCGAACATATCAGCACCGGGGAGGTGGACCTCACCGTAGGTACGGTCGAGGAAGAAGCGCTGAAATACGTGAATGCAGACAAGGTCAGTGACCAGGCGGTCAATGAACTGCTTGAGTCCACCTATCTGACGGCCGAGCGTTTCCTCAATGAGCAGGACCGCAAGAACCTCCATGCCAATCTTGACAAGATCGAGAAGCACACACTGCGATGGCTGCATTTCATGATACAGAACTCGCCTGTGGACTGGCGCAGTCAGTATGACCTTCTATGCATCAAGGATATAGAGAAGCGCCGTGAACGGTTTCTGGAGTTGCTGACTCTGGAGATGCAGAAGCTGCTTGTCAAAGAGGAGATGCAGCGCCGCACGGCCTCTCAGCTGTCAAAGCGACAGAAAGAGGAGTTCCTTCGCTCGCAGATCCGCACCATGCAGGATGAGCTGGGGATGGATCAGGATGATGACGAACTTGATGAACTTCGCGAGCGCGCGTCGAAGAAAGAATGGTCGGAAGAGACCGCCAAGGCATTCGAGAAAGAGATGAGGCGTCTGATGCGCTACAGCATGAACTCGCCCGAATACGCATTACAGTATTCCTACCTCGACACTTTCCTCGACCTGCCCTGGAACCATTGCGACAACGAGGTGTTCGAGCTTGCCGACGTGGAGAGGATACTTGACCGCGACCATTACGGCCTTGAGAAAGTGAAAGAGCGCATAGTGGAGCAGATGGCTGTCATCAAACTCCGCAACGACCTGAAAGCCCCGATTCTCTGTTTCTACGGACCTCCGGGCGTAGGGAAGACCTCTCTCGGAAAATCCATAGCGGAGGCACTCGGACGCAAGTACGTAAGAGTGGCGCTGGGAGGCATACATGACGAATCGGAAATCCGCGGTCACCGTCGCACCTATCTCGGCTCTATGCCGGGAAGGATCATAAGCGCTTTGGAGAAATGCGGCACGAGCAATCCGGTGATGATGCTTGACGAGATCGACAAAATCGGCAGCGACTTCAAGGGAGACCCTTCGACCGCGTTGCTCGAGGTGCTCGATCCGGAACAGAACTGCAGGTTCCACGACAATTATATCGACCACGATTACGACCTTTCGAAAGTACTTTTCATCGCCACGGCCAACAATCTCCAGACCGTGTCGGCCCCGCTGCTCGACAGAATGGAGCTTATCGAGATAGGCAGCTATGTAGATGATGAGAAGATACAGATCGCTCTGCGCCATCTTCTGCCCAAGACGCTTGTGGAACATGGTTTCGATAAGGATGAGGTAAAGTTCTCTCCGGAAGCCGTGGCGGAGATTATCTCCGAGTACACCCGGGAAAGCGGTGTGCGCCGCCTTGAGAAGAGGATATCGGATGTACTGCGCAAATTAGCGAGATTGAAAGCATCGGGCAAAGAATTCCCCCATGTGGTGGACGAGACGCTCGTCCGCGAATATCTCGGCAAGCCCGATGTCATACCCGACAGCTATGAGAACAACGACAAGCCCGGCGTGGTGACCGGTCTAGCATGGACCCAGGCAGGAGGAGAGATACTTTTCATCGAATCGGCGCTATCGCCCGGCAAGGGAGAGAAACTCACGCTTACCGGCAATCTGGGCACAGTGATGAAGGAATCGGCCATGATCGCCCTCCAGTATTTGAAGAGCAACGCCAAAAGGTTCGGAATCGACATTAAGAAATTCGAGGAAAACGACGTGCACATCCACGTACCGGAGGGAGCGATTCCCAAGGACGGACCTTCGGCGGGAATTACCATGCTGACCTCATTGGCATCGACGTTCACAGGCCGCAAGGTGGCTCCGCGTCTGGCTATGACCGGAGAGTTCACACTCCGGGGAAGAGTACTCCCCGTGGGAGGCATAAAAGAAAAGATCCTGGCGGCAAAACGCGCCGGGATCAATACCGTGATACTTTGCGAAAAGAACCGCAAGGACATCGAGGAAATCAACAGCCGATACCTCGAAGGAATGAACTTTCACTTCGTGGAGTCAGCATCTGAAGTTCTTGAGCTCGCCTTGCTTGAGGAGACTGCGGACTGACCGCCCGACCGCTTTCTACCGCGTCCGCGGTGATTCCTGCGGTCCCCGCGGTCCTTGCGGCCGCGACCTTTACCCTCGTTGACTTTTTTACGCCCCCTATCCTTTCTGCGGGATTCCCCGCCGGTGGATACGGGGGCTTCTCCAAATTCAGCGGGTACCTCCTCGCGGGGAATCTCTTTCTCGAGGAGTCGCTCTATCTTGCGCAGACGGAACATCTCGTCAGGGGACACGAACGTGACGGCCTCCCCTTCCCTATTGGCGCGCGCCGTACGGCCTATACGGTGGACATAATCCTCGGCCTCACGGGGGACATCGAAGTTGATCACCATCTCAATGTCATCGATGTCGATGCCTCGTGCAAGAATATCCGTAGCAACTATCACATGGGTCTTCCCTGACTTGAAATCGAGCATCACGTTGTCGCGCTGCGTCTGGTCCAGGTCCGAGTGCATCTCCGCAATCTTATACCGGAATTTCCTCAGCTCGCGCGCAAGATTCTTCACCTTCAGCTTGGAAGATGAGAATATTATGACGCGCCGTGGAGGATTGGTCTCGAATATCCTCTTCAGGATAGGCAGTTTCTGCGGCTCGTAGCAGACATAGACCGACTGCTTGATTTTCTCGGCGGGTTTGGACACAGCTATCTTGATCTCGACGGGATTCTTCAGGATCTTGTTGGCCATCTGCTGTATTTTCGGAGGCATGGTGGCCGAGAACATCAACACCTGCACGTTCTTGGGCAGGTGGGAATAGATCTGCATGATGTCGTCGTAGAATCCCATGTCGAGCATTCGGTCGGCCTCGTCGAGGATAAAAAACGATACCTTAGAGAGATCCACATACCCCATGCTGAGATGCGCAAGGAGCCGACCAGGAGTTGCTATGACCACATCTGCACCTGACTTGAGACCTTTGCGCTGCTGGTCGTAGGTGAAGCCGTCGGTTCCGCCATAGATGGCTATGCTGCTCACGGGCATGAAGTAGGCGAATCCCTGCAGCTGCCGGTCGATCTGCTGGGCAAGTTCCCTTGTCGGCGCCATCACCACACAGTTCACCGCATCGGAGGGGAACCCCCCGTCGGCAAGCCTGTTGATCACAGGCAACAGATAAGCAGCGGTCTTACCGGTACCGGTCTGCGCGCAGGCAAGCAGATCGTTGCCCTCGAGCACAGCCGGTATGGTCTGTTCCTGAATAGGGGTACACTCATCGAAATGCATGTCCCAGAGGCCGTCGAGCACTT
This sequence comes from uncultured Muribaculaceae bacterium, assembly GCA_910584545.1. Lineage (GTDB taxonomy): Bacteria > Bacteroidota > Bacteroidia > Bacteroidales > Muribaculaceae > Lepagella. Next base: position 4,724 of record CAJUBC010000048.1, read on the forward strand.
CGTCGTTGGTCAGTATCTCATCAAATCTCATTGTCTTCTTCTGTTATTTTCTATCATATTGAACTCTGGCAGTTCATCCTGCCGTTCAAAGGAGGAAGGAACGCGTCGGGATAATGGTTGAGCTCATAGCTTTCGCGCGTTCCGGTCAGGGTTATTATATCAAAGCGGTATTCGTACAGATGCGGCAGGGTGGTCAGGTAGGCATTGGCCCCGCTTACCATCTTCCGTCTCTTTTTTCTGTCGACGGCCTCTACCGGGTCCTTGTCTTTCCTGGCCTTGACCTCGACAAATATTATCACACCTTCCATCTGCGCGATGATGTCGATTTCAAGCGAGGAACCAATTCTCCAGTTCATCTCACGGATTGTGTAGCCCTGTGAAATCAAAAAGTCGCGGGCCACGACTTCCGCGTCATGTCCACAGTCATACGCATCGGAACCAATCTGAGTTCTGTCACCGCTTTGCCACGCCATATCTCAGAATGCCTTGAACGACATGTCGAGTCCCTTCACGCTATGGGTGAGGGCTCCTACAGAGATAAAGTCAACGCCGGTCTCACCGTATGCGCGTAAGTTCTCGAGAGTGATACCACCCGAGGATTCTGTCTCTACTTTTCCATCCACCAGCTTCACGGCCTCGCGGGTAAGCTCGGGAGTGAAATTGTCGAACATGATACGGTCCACACCACCGTGGGCGAGCACCCGACGGATGTCATCGAGACTGCGAACCTCCACCTCAATCTTCAGATCCTTACCGGAGTCCTTGCAGTATTGCTGTGCTCTGGATATTGCCTTCTCTATGCCTCCGGCAAAATCGATATGGTTGTCCTTTATCAGAATCATGTCGAAAAGGCCGATACGATGGTTGGTGCCTCCGCCGGCCTCCACAGCTTCTTTCTCAAGCATCCTCATCCCGGGAGTGGTCTTGCGCGTATCGAGCACACGAGTATGGAGTCCCTTGAGCTCATCCTGATAACGGCGCGTCATAGTGGCCACTCCGCTCATTCGCTGCATGATGTTGAGCATTGTCCGCTCCGCTATGAGCAACGACCTTACCGGACCTTCGGCCGTGAACGCCACATCCCCTTTCTTTACCTCGGCACCGTCACCGATCATCACATTCATCTTTATGGAGGGATCCACACGATGCAGGACCTTTTCAGCCACCTTCACTCCGGAGAGTATGCCGTCCTCCTTTATGATAAGTCTGGAACGGCCCATGGCATCTTCCGGAATAGTGGAGAGCGTGGTGTGGTCGCCGTCACCTAAATCCTCGGCAAAAGCCAGATCGAGGAGATCATCGATAAGTTCTTCTTTTGTCTTCATACCTGAATCTGAATATGCGAATCGACTTTTACAGTCTTTGTATTATAAATGTAAAGGGAGGGAGACAAAGCCCCCTCCTCGTGAGTAATCGTATGCTTATTTCTCGGGAATGATGCCGTCACGTTTCAGGAGGGCATCGACCGTGGGCTGCTTGCCGCGGAATTCCATGTAGAGCTCCATCGGGTCGCGGGTGTCGCCGGCCTGAAGCATCTTGCGGAACTTCCGGGCGGTCTTCTTGTCGAATATGCCGTTTTCGAGGAACGCCGCGAATGCGTCTGCATCGAGAAGCTCCGACCATTTGTAGCCGTAATATCCGGCTGCGTATCCTCCCGAGAAGACGTGGGTAAACGCCGGCGATATAAGGCAACCATCAACCATCGGGAATATCTCCACCGGTTTCAGGGCGTTCTCCTCGAAGGCCGAGATGTCGGCCGAGGCACGGAGAGGTTCCTCGATGGTGTGGTACGCCATGTCGAGGTATCCGAATCCAAGCTGACGCATCGTGGAGTATGCAGCTCCGAATCTCGCAGCCTTTACGAATCGGTCAATCAGGTCCTGAGGCATTTTCTTGCCTGTCTTGTAATGACGGGCGAATCCGTCGAGATATTTTTTCTGAGTGAGGAAGTTCTCGTTGAACTGCGAGAACAACTCTACGAAATCGTGGTCTACATTAGTGCCGCTCAGGCTCTTGTACTTCGCTTCGGCCGACAGTCCGTGAAGTGCATGACCGAACTCATGAAGGAATGTCTCTACTTCGTCTGAATTCAAAAGCACGGGGTCACTGCCTGTGGGTTTAGAGAAGTTGCAGACAATAGAAATCAGAGGAATAGACTTGTTTCCCTCATCATCCTTGGTCTCGGTGCGGAACTCCGTCATCCACGCGCCCGAACTCTTGCCGGGGCGGTAGAAGAAATCGGCGTAGAGGACACCGAGCAGCTTGCCGCCGTCATCATATACCTCGTATGCCCTTACATCAGGATGGTATTTGTCGATATTCTTGTTTTCCTTGAACTCATAGCCGTAAAGCTTGGTGGCGAGACCGAAAACGCCGTCAATCGTGTTGTCCAGTTCGAAATAAGGCTTCAGTTCCTCCTCATCGAACGCATAATTGGCGTTTTTCAGTTTGTCGGACCAGAAGGTATAGTCCCAGGGCTGGAGAATGAAGCCCTCTCCTTCGCTCTTGCGGGCGAACTGCTGGATTTCCGCTATCTCTGCCTTCATCGGCTCCGTATAGCTTTCGCGCAGGTTCTCAAGGAACGCCATTACTGCTTCCGGAGTCTTGGCCATGGTGTTCTGCAACTGATACTCAGCGAAATTCTTTTTGCCCATCAGTTTCGCGATTTCGAGACGGATGTTGGCGATATCCTTCAGAATCTGAAGATTGTTGAACTCGCCATCGGTATTTTTCGATGAGTTCAGCTTATACAGTTTCTCACGCAGTCCGCGGTTCTCAGAATACATCATGAACGGATAGTAGGAAGGGCGGAAAACGGTGACGAGATAAAGAGTTGGATCGTCTTCCTTACCTTCCTCGGCAAGAGTTTCGGCTGCTGCCGCGCGGTATGCCGTCTTGATTGACTCAGGGATACCGGCAAGATCACTTTCGTGCAGCCACATTCTTCTCTCCGGGTCTTTCATCGCGTTGGTTGCGTTCTGTGAATAACACACATTCAGGTCCGAGAGTTCCGCGTTGAGGCGACGGAATTTCTCGCGGTCCCCGCCGGTGAGGTTGGCACCGGAGGTGAGGAACGAATCATAAGTTTTCTTGATCAGACGCAGATCCTCGGGCGTGAGTGATGTATCCTTATCCTTGTTGTCGTATACTGTCTTGATGCGGTTCCACAGACCTTCGTTGAGGATGATGTCGGTGCTGTGGCGAGACAGTTCAGGAGTGATTTCAGCCAGAACTCGCATCATCACCGTATCCCCCATAGCGGCCTCGAGATTGCCCAAGGCAAGCACAGAGCGGTCGAGCACCTCTCCCGAACGGTCGAGAGCCACGATAGTGTTTTCGAAAGTCGGAACGCTTCTCTGATTTACAATCGCATCAATCTCCCGATTCTGGAGCTTGATACCCTCGAGGACACCTTCCTTATAGTCCGCGGGAGTAAGCGATGAAAAGGGCAATGTGCTATATTGGCCGAAGGGTCCGTTGATGAGCGGATTGGTCACGGCTGCCGTTGATTCAGCTGTAATTGTCATGAGTGAAAGGGCTGCCAGCGAGTGCAGCAATATTTTTTTCATATCGTCTAAATCTCGTTTCTTGATGATAATACTGATAAAAAGGAGCCCCTGACATGAACGGAAGGAGATACGTTCATGTCACGGGCACTAAAGGTTTGAATTCGATGTCATTCACCGAGATAGCTCTTGAGAAGTCTGCTTTTCTGGCCTTTCAGCCTTCTGATGGCCTTCTCCTTGATCTGACGGACACGTTCGCGTGTCAGTTCAAATTTCGCTCCGATCTCCTCGAGGGTCATTTCCTGACATCCGATTCCGAAGAACATCTTCAGGATTTCCCTCTCGCGGTCGTAGAGCTGACGAAGGGCGCGGTCCACTTCTTTCGACAGTGATTCTTTGTTGAGGTCGGAGTCGGCGAGCGGACTGTCGTCGTTTGTAAGCACATCGAGGAGGGAATTGTCCTCTCCTTCCACGAAAGGAGCGTCAACCGATATGTGACGGCCTGACACCTGTATGGTGTCCGATACCTTGTCGACTGCCATGTCGAGACGTTCGGCGAGTTCTTCTGTGGAAGGCCGGCGTTCGTTCTCCTGCTCGAAGCGAGCCATTTCCTTGGTGATCTTGTTCAGGGAGCCAACCTGATTGAGCGGCAGACGCACAATCCTCGACTGCTCGGCAAGAGCCTGCAGAATAGACTGACGGATCCACCACACGGCATAAGAGATAAATTTGAAACCGCGCGTTTCATCAAATTTCTGAGCCGCGCGAATCAGTCCCAGATTTCCTTCATCAATCAAGTCGGGAAGACTGAGGCCCTGGTTCTGATACTGTTTTGCCACCGACACGACAAAGCGCAAATTCGCTCTCGTAAGTTTGTCCAACGCTTTCTGGTCTCCTTGTTTTATCCGCTGGGCGAGCTCCACCTCTTCACTGGGGGAGATCAGCTCCTCGCGGCCTATTTCCTGCAGATATTTGTCAAGCGACGCGCTTTCGCGATTGGTGATTGATTTGGTTATCTTTAATTGTCTCATAGGTGTCAACCGGAAATACCCGCAAAATTAATAAATTTTTTTGAATTATAAAAGTACTATTTTGCGGAGGGATATATGACAGATACGGCCGAATTTTAGTTCCGCCACATCTTTGTCCTATTACATAACAAATAAAAGGCCAATTTATTGAATAATACATCGATATTTTTTGTCCGCCAACTTTTTTTAATTTGTTTCGTTCCTTATCAAAAATAAGTTAGTTTAAAAAGGCTTGATGCAAATAATCTTGACACACATAATCTTGAGACAGAAAATTATGCTGCATCACAACCGTCTCGGCAAGGCAAGAGAGGCGATGTCAATATATTCATTCGACACCTCCTCTCTTTATCCGGTCATGGCAGCCCACCCAAAGCGACGCCTCAGCGTGGTCCTAATAATATTTCGACAGCTCGCTTTCGAGATCCTGACTCGACTGAACTCCCGACTGACGCCATTTCAGTTCACCGTTCTTGAAGATCATCAGTGTCGGGACGGAACGTACGTTGTACACGGCCGACAACTCCTGATTCTTGTCGATGTCGATTTTTACGATGCGGGCTTTATCCCCCACCTTTCCGGCCAGTTCCTCGAGAACCGGGTGCATCATCTTACAGGGTCCGCACCAAGTTGCGAAAAAATCAATAAGGACAGGCTTGTCCGAGTTGATGAGATCTTGAAATTTTTCCATAGTGTTATTCGTAATTTAGTCTTTGCTCGTTATAGGTCTTCAATCATCATTTCAATCCATCATTTCTCCCGATTGGTCAGGGATTCGACAAATTATAGATGCTTTATAGATGCTTTATAACATCTTTCTTATTTAAAACAAAGCAAAGTCTTGCAAGTTCAGAATAAATCAAATATATTTGCATCGCATTTCGCCATCGGTCGGCAATGATCAGGCGGAATGACCAGACAATAATACCTTAAATCTACCATAGACATGAGTCTTAACGTTTCCCTGAACCCCAACCGTGTGGTTCAGTTCCTCAAGAAGGAACCTTCGCAGTTCCTGAAATCAGACATCATCCGTTTCGTGAAAGAGAACGAAATCAAGATGATCAATTTCATGTATCCCGCCGATGACAACCGTCTGAAGACCCTCAATTTCGTGATCAATTCGGAGGAGTATCTCGATTCGATCCTCACTTTCGGAGAGCGCGTGGACGGCTCCAGCCTGTTCCCCTTCATCGAGGCCGGCAACTCTGACCTTTACGTTATCCCGAAATATTCAACGGCATTCGTTGACCCCTTCGCAGAAATCCCCACTCTGTCGATGCTATGTTCATTCTTCGACAACGAAGGCAACCCCATGCAGTCTTCTCCCGAAAACGCGCTGAGACTCGCGTCGGAGGCGTTCAAGAAGACCACAGGCATGGAGTTCTACGCGATGGGCGAACTCGAATATTATGTTATTTCAGAGGATCCGGGCATCTTCTCGGCAACCGATCAGAAAGGATACCATGAGTCAGCTCCGTTCGCGAAATTCAATGATTTCCGCGTGGAGTGCATGTCTCTCATCGCCCAGGCCGGCGGCTCCATCAAATATGGCCACAACGAGGTGGGCAACTTCACCATCGAGGGCAAGATCTTCGAGCAGAACGAGATTGAGTTCCTCCCGGTTCCCGCAATCGAAGCCGCGGATACTCTGATGATCGCCAAGTGGATCATCCGCACTGCAGGCATGAAGCATGGTTACGACGTGACTTTCGCACCGAAAATCACAGCCGGAAAGGCCGGAAGCGGTCTCCACATCCACTTCAAGCTGATGAAGGAGGGCCGCAACATGATGAGCGAGAACGGTCACCTGAGCGACTCTGCCAAGAAGGCCATCGTGGGAATCCTCGAGCATGCTCCCGCCATCACGGCCATGGGCAACAAGGTTCCGACCAGCTATTTCCGTCTCGTTCCCCATCAGGAAGCTCCTACATCCGTATGCTGGGGCGACAGAAACCGCTCGGTACTCGTGCGCGTTCCGCTCGGATGGACCGGCGAGAAGGATATGTGCTCACAGGTCAACGTGCTTGAGTCTCCCTCCACAATCGACCCGCAGAAGCAGACCGTGGAACTCCGCAGCGCCGACGGTTCCGCAAATGTCTATCAGCTGATGGCCGCCATGATCGTGGCAGCACGCATCGGTTTCGAGATGGACAACTCGCTCAAGCGCGCCGATGAGCTCTACGTGAGCGTAAACATCCACAACGATGAGAACAAGGAGAAACTCGCCCAGCTCGCCTCACTGCCCGACAGCTGCTCGGCTTCGGCCAAGGCTCTGGAGGAGGACCGCGAGATTTTCGAGCGCGACGGAGTGTTCGCTCCCGCTATGATCGACGGTATCATCAAGAAGCTTAAATCATTCAAGGACAAGAACCTTCGCGCCGAGATCGGCAGCGACCGCCAAGAGATGCTCAATCTCGTGAACAAGTACTGGCACTGCTAAATTCTTATGAACCGATATTCACGTCTGGCCGCCATCCCCTCCTTTGGAGAGGATGGCGTGCGCAGACTCCGTGAGTCGAGTGTGCTCGTGATAGGTTGCGGCGCCCTCGGCTCTCACTGTGCCATGGGGCTTGCTGCCTCCGGCATAGGCCACATCTGCATCGCAGATTTCGACACAATCGACATCTCCAATCTGCAACGGCAGTTTTTCTTCCGCGAATCGGAAACCGGACAGTCAAAGGCAGACATCCTCTCCCGGCGGATTCATGAGCTTAACTCCGAGATCGAAGTTGAGGTGGTAAAAAAACTTGTGGACGCATCTCTCGCAAAGAGGATGTTCCCCGACTTCGACTTTGTGATCGACGGCAGCGACAATCCTGCCACCAAGTATATGACCGACGAGATATGCGCCGATACTGGCATACCATGTTGTATAGCCGGAGTGCGCGATTTCCAGGGACAGGTGATGAGCTGGCAACCGGGGACCACCCGCTATTCGGATATCTATGGCCCCGCGTCAGGCGACAGCTCCATGCTCCCCTGCTCGGCAGGAGGAGTGGCTGGACCCGCGGCGGCAATAGCTGCTTCGGTGCAATGCGCCGAAGCGATAAAGCGGATCGCCGGTGTCGGCAACCCGCTTTACGATAAGCTTTTCATGTTCGACCTCCTTATACCGGAAGCCAAAATCCTCGATGTAGGATAATCGCTCTTTTACTGCTCCTGCTGCAGATGCACATCCATCTGAGGGAACGGGAAGGAGAATCCTTTCCGCTGCAGCTCGGTGTACATACGCTCGTTGATGTCGTAGAATACCGGCCAATAGGTCGATTGATGGGTCCAGGCCCTGACAACAAAGACTATGGAGCTGTCTCCCATCTCCTTGAGCGCGACAAAGGGCTTGCGTTCCACTTTCTGCGGAATAACCACCTCCAGATTATCGGCTGCGGAACCGTTCAGACCACGCACATCCGGAGCCTTGGGCGAACGGCTGAAAATACGCCTGTACCACGGCTTCTTTCTCTCCGCCTCTTCCAGACGGTGGAATTTCTCCGTCTCCTCCTTAATCTTTTCCTGCTCGCGAAATTCGAAGTCATCCTCCACATAACGCTTCACAATCCGGTCGTCGCTGTCAAGGATGTCAAGCATCGCCTTCTTCGCCTCATCGATGTCTGTACCGTATGACAGGCCCACCGACCAAACCACACACCGGTACTGCTCGAGCGAGTAGTTGTTGATGGAACTTGTGGAAAGCACCCCGTTGGGAACGATAATAGCCTTGTTGTCCACAGTGTTGATCACGGTGTTGAACAGTTGTATCGACTTCACCTTACCCGAGTATCCCTGCACCTCGATGAAATCCCCGACCTTATATGGCTTAAGCAACAGGATCAAGACGCCTCCGGCGAAATTCTGCAGGGTACCGCTCAACGCCATACCGATCGCGACTCCAGCCGATGCGAAGATAGCTATGAAGCTGCTTGTCTCTATCCCCAGGATACCGATGATGGTGATGATGAGGATGAAGTAAAGCACCATCTTTATCAGCGACAGCACGAAGGTGGTGAGCGATGCGTCGAGATGACGGTGAGTCATCATGTTGAACACACCTTTGTAGATCTTCCGGATCAGAAATCTCCCGACATAGAATACGAGAATAGCTATCAATAACTTGAAACAGAAGCTGATCAAGCTGTTTGCCATCATGGAGAGGGCATCGTCAAACTCAAGACCCTTGAGCTTGGTCCAGAACGATGAGTCGACCAGATTCTCCACCGTCTCATGGTCAGAAGCGGGAAGCCCGGTCGGCACCTGCGAAAAAATACCTGTCATTCGATACTTGTTTTAGAGTGATTGTGACTATCTACGCACCAGCCTTATCACGTTTTCTACATGATGCGTATGCGGGAACATGTCTACCGGCTGTATGTCGGTCACCCGATACCCGGTGTCCAGGAGGGCGATGTCACGGGCCTGTGTCGCGGGATTGCAGCTGACATATACAATAACGGCCGGCTGGGCGTTAAGTATCACCTTCACCACATCCTCATGCATGCCGGCGCGGGGAGGATCGATGATCATCACGTCCGGACTGCCATGTCGGGATATGAAGCCGTCGGTGAGGACACCCTTCATGTCGCCGGCATAGAAAAGGGTGTTGTCGATGCCGTTGACCGCAGAGTTCACCTTAGCGTCCGCAATCGCTTCCTCAACGTACTCAATGCCAACCACCTTCCGGGCACCTCGAGCCACGAAATTGGCGATTGTCCCTGTGCCGGTGTAAAGGTCATAGACAAGCGGACGATTCCCGGAGTCGCTATCTTTCACCGAGTCAGGTTCAAGCCCAGCGAACCGACGTGTCACCTTATAGAGATTATATGCCTGTCGGGAATTGGTCTGGTAAAAGGATTTGGCATTGATTCTGAAGCGGAGGCCTTCCATTTCCTCCTCAATATAATCCGGGCCGCGGAATGGCATGACATCCTGGTCGGATATGGAATCGTTAAGCTTGAGATTCACCACGTATAGCAGCGAGGTTATTTCGGGGAACCGCTCCCCTATCGCCTTCATTACTCGTTCTATTCCGTTTTGGTCATCCTCACCGAACACCACGCATACCATCACCTCTCCGGTAGAAGCTGTGCGGATCATCAAGGTGCGCAGCAATCCGCTGTTTTCGCGTATATTATAGAATGTCAGCCCATTCTCGCAGGCATATTGATAGATAAAGTTGCGGATCTCATTGCCGATGCCGCATTGAAGCAGACATTCCTCTATGTGAAGCACTTTGTCGAATGCACCCGGTATATGGAATCCCAAAGCATCGTTCGTGTCGGTGAATTCCTCGCCGGAGCGTAATTCCTCCCAGCTACGCCACTTCTTGTTGGAGAAAGTATACTCCATCTTATTGCGATATTCCCATATTGATTCTGAACCGAGGATATCGTTCATCGGAGGGAGTTCAACTTTTGCGATACGCGTAAGCGCGTCCTCCACCTGCTTCTGCTTCCAACGAAGCTGTTCGGAGTATGGCAGATGCTGCCATTTGCAGCCCCCGCATAGCGTGAAGTGACGGCAACGCGGCTCCTCCCTCCTGTCGGATGGATGGACCAGCCGGACTATGTGCCCCTCGGCATAACTGCGCTTGCGGCGGTCTATCTGTATGTCGGCCACATCGCCCGGCGCGGCGTAAGGGACAAACACAACCATATCCGACTCAGACTCGGGCGACATCCGGACCCGGCATATAGCCTTTCCTTCGGCCGCCACGCTCTCTATCTCCACCGATTCCAGCAGAGGCAATGCTTTTTTCTTTCTTGCCATATACTATTTCGCGGTACCGTTCCGGCGCTCGGCCGCAGATACCTGTTTAACATCTTAATAAAGGACAATTATTGTCAAAAAACGTATTTACTGACTGAAATGACATTGATTGACGTGAATTTAGTATAAAATTCACCACAAAATTACGAAATTATCGCAACAATTTATTAAATTTGCGAAATCAATTTGTGAGAATCATTAAAATTCCCCAGATTGTACATAATGAAAGAAACCCTTTCTCTCTACCTCCCGTTGGAAATAACGGGGAACTGCGCATAGGTCATCTTTCCCTCTCTTTAGAGAGAAGCGCACCCCTGACTGGATAATGAAGACAAATAATACCTTAATAAAATATAATATAAAACCCAAAGAGCTCTATGGCAAAAAAAATTTATACGTTCGGTGACGGTAAAGCCGAAGGTAAGGCCGACATGAGAAATCTTCTCGGCGGCAAAGGAGCAAATCTTGCTGAGATGAATCTGCTGGGAATGCCGGTACCTCCGGGATTCACCATCACTACCGAAGTTTGTACGGAATATACACAGCTTGGCCGTGACGCCGTTGTCAACGATATCAAAGCTGACGTGGAGAAAGCTATCGCCCACGTGGAGAATCTTACAGGAAAGAAATTCGACGATCCTTCCAATCCCCTCCTCGTATCCGTACGTTCCGGCGCACGCGCGTCGATGCCCGGTATGATGGATACCGTCCTCAACCTCGGTATGAACGACGCCACCGTGGCTACCATGGCAGAGAAGAGCGGCAATCCCCGCTTCGCATGGGACAGCTACCGCCGCTTCGTCCAGATGTACGGCGACGTGGTGCTCGGCATGAAGCCGAAAAGCAAGACCGACATCGATCCCTTCGAGGCCATCATGGATCAGGTGAAGGAAGAGAAAGGTGTCAAATTCGACAATGAACTCAATGTCGATGACCTCAAGGAGCTCGTAGTGCGCTTCAAGAAGGCTGTAAAGGAATACACAGGCAAGGACTTCCCCGAATCCGCATGGGAACAGCTCTGGGGCGGTATCTGCGCGGTGTTCGACAGCTGGATGAACGAACGCGCCATCATCTATCGCCGCATGAACCAGATTCCCGAGGAATGGGGAACCGCTGTCAACGTTCAGGCGATGGTTTACGGTAACATGGGCGACAACTCCGCTACAGGCGTGGCTTTCAGCCGCGACGCCGCTACCGGAGAGAACCTCTTCAACGGAGAATACCTCATCAACGCACAGGGCGAGGATGTCGTGGCCGGTGTCCGCACTCCCCAGCAGATCACCATCGAAGGCTCCCGTCGCTGGGCAGCCCTCCAGGGTATCGGCGAGGAAGAGCGCCGCGCTAAATATCCCTCTCTCGAGGAATCAATGCCTGACCTCGCCGCCGAACTGATCGGCATCGCCCATAAGCTCGAGGACCACTACAGAGACATGCAGGATATGGAGTTCACCATCCAGGACGGCAAGCTCTGGATGCTCCAGACACGTAACGGAAAGCGCACCGGCGCAGCGATGGTTCGCATCGCCATGGATCTCCTCCGCGAGAACATGATCGACGAGAAGACCGCACTCCTCCGCATGGAGCCGCAGAAACTCGACGAACTCCTCCACCCTGTCTTCGACAAAGACGCACTCAAGCGCGCCAAAGTCGTGGCTAAGGGTCTTCCCGCATCGCCCGGCGCAGCAACCGGTCAGATCGTATTCCAGGCTGAAGACGCCGAGGAATGGGCAGAAAAGAAAAAGAAAGTCATCCTCATCCGTATCGAGACTTCTCCCGAAGACCTCCGCGGTATGGCAGTCGCCCAGGGTATACTCACGATGCGTGGCGGTATGACATCTCACGCAGCAGTGGTTGCCCGCGGTATGGGTAAATGCTGCGTATCCGGAGCCGGCGAGATCAAGGTTGACTATAAGGAGAAGACCGTCGAAATGGGCGGTAAGGTCTACAAGGAAGGTGACTGGATTTCGCTCAACGGATCGACAGGTGACGTTTACGAAGGACAGGTGCCCACCACAGAGCCCGAGCTCGACGGTGATTTCGGCGCCATCATGAACCTCGCCGACAAGTTCACCAACTGTCTGGTACGCACTAACGCCGACACACCCCGCGACGCAAAGCAGGCACGTCACTTCGGAGCCCAGGGTATCGGTCTCTGCCGCACGGAGCACATGTTCTTCGAAGGCGACCGTATCAAGGCCATCCGTGAGATGATCCTCGCATCCGACGAGGAAGGCCGCCGCATCGCCCTCGCCAAGCTCCTTCCCATGCAGCGCATGGACTTCGAAGGCATCTTCGAGGCAATGGACGGCTACGGCGTGACAGTGCGTCTGCTCGACCCGCCGTTGCACGAGTTCGTTCCTCACCAGACAGCCACACAGAAAGAGATGGCCGAGGAGATGGGACTCACACTCGAGGCTGTAAAGGCCAAAGTCGACAGCCTTGAGGAATTCAACCCGATGCTCGGTCACCGTGGCTGCCGTCTCGGAATCACGTATCCCGAGATCACCGAGATGCAGACAAGAGCCATCATCGAGGCCGCCCTCAACTGCAAGGCCCGCGGCATAAAGGTATATCCCGAGATCATGGTTCCGCTCGTAGGTACGCTCAAGGAGCTCCAGCATCAGGCCAACGTGATCAACACCACAGCGGCCAAGGTATTCGACGAGCGCGGAGAATCTGTGATGTACAAGGTCGGCACGATGATCGAGGTACCGCGCGCGGCCCTCACCGCCAACCAGATAGCAGAGGTAGCCGACTTCTTCTCGTTCGGAACCAACGACCTCACCCAGATGACGTTCGGATACTCCCGTGACGACGCACCCAAGTTCCTGAAATACTACAAAGAGAAAGGGATCATCAAGGTTGATCCGTTCGAGGTACTCGATCAGGAAGGTGTAGGCCAGCTTGTCCGCATGGGCGTAGAGAAAGGCCGTTCCACCAAACCCGAGCTGAAGGTCGGCATCTGCGGCGAGCACGGAGGCGAGCCCAGCAGCGTTAAGTTCTGTGCGAAACTCGGCATGAACTACGTAAGCTGCTCCCCCTTCCGCGTGCCCATCGCCCGCGTAGCCGCGGCGCAGGC
>CAJUBC010000049.1 GCA_910584545.1 uncultured Muribaculaceae bacterium
AGCTCGCATGCGAGAAGAACGGCGTGAACTATTACAACCCGATGATGATCTTCCCCGCAATCCACTACACGATGGGTGGTATCTGGGTGGACTACGAGCTCCAGACATCGGTGAAAGGCCTCTTCGCTATCGGCGAGTGCAACTTCTCCGACCACGGTGCCAACCGCCTCGGCGCGTCGGCCCTGATGCAGGGTCTCGCCGACGGTTACTTCGTGCTTCCCTACACCATCCAGAACTATCTGAGCGACCAGATCACAGTGCCTCATTTCCGCACCGACACTCCCGAATTCGACGCAGCGCAGAAGAAATGCGAGGAGGAGGAGAGCCGTCTGATGGCCATCAAGGGTACCCGCTCCGTGGATTCCATCCATAAGGAACTCGGCCACATCATGTGGGAATATGTCGGAATGGCCCGCGACAAAGAGGGACTCCAGCTTGCGCTTGAGAAGCTCAAGGAGATCCGCAAGACATTCGACAAGGACCTTTTCATCCCCGGCCAGGCTGGCGAGGGAATGAATATCGAGCTCGACAAGGCGTTCCGCCTCAATGACTTCATCACGATGGGCGAACTCGTGGCTTACGACGCCCTCTCGCGCAACGAGAGCTGCGGCGGTCACTTCCGCACCGAGTACCAGACCGAGGAAGGCGAGGCTAAGCGTGATGACGAGAACTACTTCTACGTAAGCTGCTGGAAATATGAAGGCAGCGACGAGAAGGCTCCCGAGCTCATCAAGGAACCCCTCCACTATGAGGCAATCAAAGTCCAGACCCGTAACTACAAATCATAAGTCGGCCGTCCCTGCGCGGAGGCTCTGTCTCCGTGCGGGCGACAACAAAACTAATAGAATTCACAATGGAAGAAAATATAATGAAAGTCAATCTTAAGGTCTGGCGTCAAGCCGGCCCTAAGGCTAAAGGTGGTTTTGTGACTTATGAAGGAGTCGAGACCACTCCCGACACTTCCTTCCTCGAGACCCTCGACATCCTGAACGAGACGCTCATCGAGAGAGGCGAGGAGCCCATCGTGTTCGACCACGACTGCCGCGAGGGTATCTGCGGTATGTGCTCCCTCTACATCAACGGACATCCCCACGGTCCTGCAACAGCGGCCACAACCTGTCAGCTCTATATGCGTCGTTTCGCCGACGGTGAGACAATCACTGTGGAGCCCTGGCGTTCCGCCGCGTTCCCGGTAATCAAGGACCTTATGGTGGACCGTAACGCGTTCGACAAGATCCAGCAGGCCGGCGGCTATGTGTCGTTCAACTGCGGCGGCGCGCAGGATGCCAACGCGCTTCCGATTTCGAAGGTGATGGCCGACGAGGCCATGGACTCCGCAAGCTGTATCGGTTGCGGCGCCTGTGTGGCTGCATGCAAGAACGGATCGGCAATGCTCTTCGTATCCGCCAAGATCGCGCAGCTCTCACGTCTGCCCCAGGGTGCCGTGGAGCGTGACCGTCGCGCTCTGGCCATGGTAGCCAAGATGGATGAGCTCGGATTCGGTAACTGCACCAACACCGGTGCCTGCGCAGCCGAGTGCCCCAAGAGCATCAAGCTCGCCAACATCGCGCGCATGAACCGAGAGTTCATCGCCGCCACATGTAAGAAATGACGGCGCACGCCGCCATGACAATAAGAAAGAGCCTCCGCAGTGCGCGGGGGCTCTTTCTCTGTCATGCCGTATATGTCTTATAGCGGGGTGCCGGCTCAGTAGCGGATTGCTCCACCTCTGTGCTGGCGGCTTCCGCGGTCGTTGGGGTCGAAGGGATTGCGCGTGGGGTCGAACAGCTCCTCTTCCTCATCCTCCTCGTCGGCATTCTGCCGCTCGTTGCGGCCACGGTTCTTGCCCTGCTTCGGGCGGTTCTTGAGTATGGCGCGCGGCTTCTGCTGGTCGATGGCGGTCCCGTAGACATCCCATGTCTCCTCTTTATCCCAGTTCTTCTTTATGTTGAATGCCTTGGGGTAATAGAACGCTATCTCGGGTTGCGTCAGGGTCGAGTAGTCGCCGGTGTCGTACATTCCGTTGCCGTTGCGGTCCTCTATCATACGCGCGTAGTATTTGCCGGGATTCAGGAAAGGGAAATAGGCACGGCCGTCGATCACTGCGGCGGTTCGCTCCAGTTTGTCGCCGTTGCCTAACAGTTCCACGAACGCCGGCACCGAGGAGTCGAGACCTGAGAGCATGAGCGTCAGCGAGCAATATTCCGACGCCGCCTTTACATTCAGTTCCTGGCTGAAGGGGCGTGTGGGGCGCCCATAGATGTCGATTCCGGCCATGGTGTCGATCTCCACCTTGTACTTGCGCTCATATTCCCATGGGAACTCTATCCGGAAATGCCTCGGGGACAGAGAGTCGGCCCGGAGCACGCGCGGGGTGGTGGCGACAGTCCGGTAAGTGCTGTCCACCAGGACCTTCAGCGAAACTTTAGTGGAGTCGAAACTGACGATAGGATGCTCAGATTCGAAATAGAACGGAAGCCACACTTCCTGGGTCGATCCGTTACCGGAGGCCTTGAAGCGTGTGGTGATGCGCGCTATGGAGTCGGCGGCTGAAATCCTTATCTCCCGCTCTTTGCGGCTTTGTTTCCTGACGGGCAGTTTCTTGGTGAAGAACTTGAGCGTGTCGGGGTATTCCGTCAGCTGCCCTAAGGAATCGGTGCGCAGGTAGCGCGCGGCGACAGTCAGTGAATCATCGCGCATGAGCTCGGGACGAAGCCAGTACACAAGGGAGTCGAGCTTTTCTGAAGCCTCGAGTGTGCCGGGAGAGAGCCCTTCCGGGTATCCGAGAATCGAGATGCGCGGCAGGGACTCGGCTCTGGTGTTGAATTTCAGGAAAAGGCGGGTGGAGTCCAAGCGTTCGTACTTGGTGAGATACTGAGGACGCTTTTCCGAGTTGAACCGGTAGAGAATCACGTCATTGGGGAGGAAACGGGTCCTCGGCCGCTGTATCACGGTGTCGGGCTTGCCTGTGATCTTGTCGTATACGGTATCGTTTGCCACAGTCTGCTCGGTCGAAGGGGAGACCACGGCATCGAAGAAGGCTATGTCCTCCTCGGGATTGGCGTAGCGGTAGTCGTTGTCCTTGTCGTCGAGAGCGAAGACACGGTACCGTCCGGGGGCGAGGCCGCGGATCGTGAACTGTCCGCGGTCGTCGGTCTTGGCCACGCGGAGAAGCCGCTTGGATACGAACGCGGAGTCGGCGAGGTCGGCGTGTACACCCACGAGCATTCCCTGCGCGGGCTCTAGATCGCGGGCACCGAGCACGCGGCCCGAGATGCGGAGCGAATCAAGGGTATGGCCGGTGGAGAAAGTATAGGTGAAGCCCTGAAGCGTGTTTCCCTCGTTGTTGTCCTCGATGGCGTCGGCGAAGTCAACGGTGTAGGTGGTGTTCGGAGAGAGAGAGTCGAATTCCACCGTTACCCTGCGCCCGAGCGACGATACCCTCGGCACGGATTTGGAAGTGGGGGAGACCACGACTTTTGTGAAGGCATCCTTCACATTGACGAGCTCGTCGAATTGAAGAATCATCTTGGTGCGGTTTACCCCGAGAGAGCCGGGGGCGGGATTGGCCGACACGAGGCGCGGCGGATCCTCGTCGCGAGGGCCGCCAGACGGATTCCCGATGTTGGCGCAGCCGACAAGAAGTGAAATCATGGTCACCGCTACCGCTGCAAAAACTATGTGGGTTCGATTCATCTTTTTTGCTATAGATTTTGGCCCGGAGGCCCTGTTATTTCCAAAACGAACGCCAAAAATAAATAAAATAATTCATAAAAAGCTCCTTAAAGTGTAAATTTGTCGGTATTATTACTGAAACATCAAAAAAAAGCGGTATATTTGCAAGCTGAAAGAGTATCCGCGCACCGGAAAGGGGGCGGTATGCTCCGTTTGATTGTGGAAAATATATAAAAAACAACAAAAATAACATCAAAACAAAATGCAGAACAAAGGGTTTATCAGCACCATCGCCATTCTGTTGGTTTTGATCTGCGGATTCTACATCTCATTCTCGTTCGTGACGAGTCACTACGAGAATGAGGCCAAGGAATATGCCGCAAGGATATCGAAAACCACCGATGAGACGAATGACGTTTACAAACAAAGTCTGAAGCAATTCAACGATTCTATCGACAAGGAAAAGGTATATCTGGGTTATACCTATAACCAGGTCCGCAAGATGGAGGTAGGACTCGGTCTGGACCTTAAGGGAGGTATGAACGTGGTACTCGAGATCTCAGTGCCCGACATTCTCCGTCAGTACGTGTCGGGCGACGCACAGCTCGCGCAGATCAACTCCGCAATGAAGAAGGCGGAAGCGGCCGGTGCCAAGCAGAGCGATAGAGACTACATAGACAAGGTGGCTGCCAATATCCAGCCCGGCGTGATGGCCGGCCTCTTCACCCGCGAAGGTGAGTTCCTCGGCAAGATCAAGAACTCATCCTCCAACGCCGAGGTGACCGAAGCGCTCAAGCAGCAGGTCGAGAGTCAGGTGGACGCGGCGTTCAACATCTTCCGCACCCGTATAGACCAGTTCGGTGTCGTGGCCCCCAACATCCAGAAACTTCAGGACAAGATGGGCCAGATCCTTCTCGAGCTTCCCGGCGTGAAAGAGCCGGAGCGTGTGACAGATCTTCTCAAGTCGAGCGCCAACCTTGAGTTCTTCGAGGTATACAACTACAATGAGATCGCCGGCGAGCTCTCACGCTTTGCCCAGCTCTACGCACAGCAGGATTCCGTGAACCATACCAACGTGATCGCGTTGCTCGGTGGCGCACAGCGCAACGGCAGCCCGGTTGTCGGCATGGTTACCCCCGCCAACCGCAATCTCGTTGACTCCATCATGAACACCGAGCTTGCCAAGAAGACCCTCCCCGCCGACCTCACCCTCCTCTGGAGCGTGAAACCCACTGAATTCCCCGTCACCGACGAGAAGGGCAATGTGGTCAAGAAGTCCAACGGTCAGGACCAGACAGTGGCTTACTGGGAGCTCGTCGCCCTCAAGGGGGAGGCCGCTCTCGAGGGTGACGCAGTCACCTCCGCATCGTCCGACTACGACAACATGCAGGGAAACATGGTCAACATGAAGATGAACGACCGCGGCGCTCAGGAATGGGCAACGATCACCCGCAACAACATCGGCCGTTCCATCGCGATTGTCCTCGATAACAACGTATACTCCTTCCCGAACGTCAACAACGAGATCACGGGCGGTAGCTCGCAGATCACCGGTAACTTCACTCCCGAAGAGGCCAACGACCTCGCTAACGTGCTCAAGTCAGGTAAGATGTCGGCAAAGGTAGATGTGGTCAGCAACAACGTGATCGGTCCGAGTCTCGGCGCCGAGGCCATCCAGATGGGATTCATCTCCTTCGTGGTGGCTATCTTCCTGCTGATGGTACTCATGGTGATCTACTACGGCTGGATTCCCGGTCTGGTGGCCAATGTGGGTCTTATCCTCAACCTCTACTTCACATTCGGTATCCTCGCGTCGCTTCAGGCGGTCCTCACGCTTTCCGGTATCGCCGGTATCGTGCTCGCGCTCGGTATGGCGGTCGACGCCAACGTGCTTATTTTCGAACGTACCAAGGAGGAGCTGAAGAACGGCAAGAAACTTCGCCAGTCCATCTCCGAGGGTTACAGCAACGCCTTCTCGGCGATCTTTGACTCCAACCTTACTTCGGTCATCACCGGCGTGATCCTCCTGATCTTCGGCTCAGGTCCCATCAAGGGCTTCGCCACCACTCTTATCATCGGTATCGTCTGCTCTTTCTTCACCGCAGTGTTCCTTACCCGCATCGCGTTTGACCTCATCACGAAGAACGGACGTAACGCAGGCATGACGTTCACCACCTCCATAAGCAAGAACTTCCTCACCAGCTGCAAGATCAACTTCCTCGGCCAGACCAAGGCAGCGTCGGCAGTATGGCTGCTCCTCATCGTGGTGGGCATAGCATCGCTCGCCATCAGAGGCATGAACCAGGGTATCGACTTCTCCGGTGGCCGCAACTACGTGGTGCAGTTCGACAGGGATGTGGACCGTGAGGCAGTCCAGAAGAATCTGATCGATCTCTTCCAGACCAAGGCAAACGACAAGACGGTCTCTGTGGCCGTGATCAACATCGACAATCCCTCCAAGTTGCGTATCTCTACCAACTACAAGATCAACGACAACACCGAGGGCGTCGAGAACGAAATCTCCGACCTGCTCTATCAAGGTCTCAAGGATGAGCTGACATTCAACGGCAAGACAATGGACAAGAACGCCTTCGCGGTGGCCGATGAAAGCCACGGTATCATTTCGATCCAGAAGGTAGGTCCTTCGATGGCCGACGATATGAAGCGCGACGCGTACTGGGCAGTGGGAATCGCACTTGTCTGCATGTTCCTCTATATCCTGCTCCGCTTCCGCAACATCGCATTCTCGGTGGGTGCCCTCTGCGCCGTCTGCCTCACGGCATTCCTCATCATCGGATTCTACTCGGTATGCTGGGGATTCCTTCCTTTCTCCATGGAGATTGACCAGAGCTTCATCGCCGCCATCCTTACAATCATCGGTTATCAGATCAACGATACCGTGGTTGTGTTCGACCGCGTGCGCGAGATGATGAAGGTTTACCCGAAAGAGGACAGGTTCATCACCTTCAACAAGTCGCTCAACACCACACTGAGCCGTACTGTGATGACATCCTTCTCCACACTGCTCGTGCTTCTCTGCATCTTCTTCCTCGGTGGCGACACAATCCGCTCGTTCACATTCGCGATGATCTTCGGTGTGGTTGTAGGTACATTCTGCTCGCTCTATTGCGCCGCGCCTGTCGCCTACAGCATCATGAAGCGTTCGCAGAGCAAGAAGCAGGCTGCAGCGGTAGCCGACGGGAAGCCCGTGCTTGAGGGCAACCGCCGCTTCAAATAATAGACGGAAACAATACCTTCCCGTATCGGAAGGTCAGCGAGAGGGCCGGCACATGATGCCGGCCCTCTTTGCGTCCGCGCCTCTCCGGAAGTGTCAATGTCCGTCGGCAGAAGTGTTAAAATATTGAGGGAGCGAACAAAAGGGGCCGCTATTCGGTTATGACATTACTAATGGTTCAATTATAGTAATTATTCACGTCATGTGTCCGGTTGCAAGAATATCCAAGGCGATTCTGTTCACGGCCCTTTTCGGTCTGTCGGTGATGACTGCTTCTGCGGTATCATTTTCCGATATGAGCGCAGAGGAAATTTCCGCGCTTCTGGCCGATGCTCCCGATTCCTCCTCCGCCGCGATGGCGACCGTCGCATCGGGGCATGCGGTAAGGGAGCTTCCCGTGGAAGTCACGGCGGAGGACCTTGTGACCAAGATATATGGTGTGATCGATCCCTCCCTCTCGAAGCAGGAATGCAGCGACCGGGCATTCAGGATTCTGAGGCTCCGTCCCCAGGAGGACAATGCGGCTCTCTGGCTTGAGAAGTCGGACGGCTATGGCATAAGTTACTACGGGATGCAGCCTGAGGTTTCCGCAATGGCGCGCTTCAGCGACGAGACATTGAGCGATTTCTGTTTCTTTTTCCTGTTCCCGTACGAGGAGGATTCCAAGAGGGAATGTACGCGACGCCAGGCTGATTTCTGCGGGAGTCTGCTTCAGGAAATGCACGACATCGGTATCCCGATGGGCCGCGACTCCTTGAGCGACGACCTCTTCGAAGCCTCGGGGAGCTACAAAGGCAATTTCATCGACGTGCGCCTCATGGAGGAGCAGACCGCTGAGAATGAGGGACGTTACATATTGATCCTGAGCGTGGAGCCGGGTGGATTCCTCCCCGTGGACGACATATACGCGGAACTTTAGAAACCATCGATCTCCACAAAAACATAACAGCCGCCGATTCTGTATCTGAATCGGCGGCTGTATTGTTCCGGATGTGGTCCTGAGTGTTATTTCATCAGGGCCTTGACCGCTGCCTCGAGCTGCGCGTCTTTACCACGGAGTTCATCGGCGGGGTCGTTGTAGACTGTGATGTCGGGATTCAGCTGCTTGTTCTCGAGCGCGTTGCCGTTGAGGTCGGAATTAGTGACCTGCGGGATGCCGAAGACGATTGTGGGGTCGATCTGAGTCTCCCACCATACGGCTGTCATGGTTCCCGGTATTGGTGCTCCGACAAGCTTGCCGATTCCGAGCGTCTTGTAGGTGTAGGGCGAACCGTGGGCATCGGAATAGTTGGCCTCGCTCACGAGCATCACCGATGGCTTGTGCCACTGCGAGAAGGGCTCGGAACCGATGTGGCGGCCTCTCGGAGTGAAGCGTACATACTCCTTGCCGCTGAGCAGTACGGCGAGGTCATTGTGTAGCCAGCCGCCGCCGTTCCAGCGGGTGTCGACCACCACTGCGTCGCAGTTGCGGTATTTGCCGAGAAGGCGGTCGTAGACTGCGTTGAAGCTCGGGGTGTCCATGCCGCGCACATGCACGTAACCGATCTTTCCCCCGGAGATGGAGTCGACGTATGCTTCGTTGCGCTCAACCCAGCGGCTGTAAAGCAGCTCGGAGAGGTCGCCGTTCGAGATGGGACGTACGGTGACTGTGTCGGTCTTACCTGTGGCCTTGCGGCGGATCTCGAGGCGTGTGCGTTTGTCGGCTTTCCCTTCGAGAAGCGGAGCGATGTCCATGCCTGCGGCTATCTTCTCCCCGTCGATGGCGAGGATCACGTCGCCGGGACGCACGTCGGCCTTTTTAGTGGAGAGGGGACCGCCGGCAACGGCTTCCGCCACCTCGACGCCTTCACCTTTGAAGTCGGGTGTGTAGAACGCGCCAAGGCTTGCGGTGCTCATGGCCGGACCGCCACCGTAATAGCGGCCTCCGGTGTGCGAGGCGTTGAGCTCGCCTAAGATTTCGCTAAGCAGGATGGCGAAGTCGTCGTTGTTGGAGATATAGGGAAGGAATTCACGGTAATGGTCGCCGTAATATTTCCAGTCCACGCCATGCAGGTTCTCGTCGTAGAATTTGTCGGCTACCTGACGCAGCATGTGCTCGTAGATGTATTCGCGCTCAAGAGAGGGCCGGCGGTCGTAGGGAGCCTCGAACTCAATATTCTTCACATCCCCCTTGGCGAGGTCCACCTTCTTCATGCCGGAGCCTGTGATGACGAATACATTCTCTCCCTTGGCATCGGTTTCGATGCCTCCGGAGACACCTTTTATGAGAAGCTTGGTGTCGCCGTCGCGGAGATTGCGCTCAAATAGATTGGCGCCTCCTTCGGTAGCCATAGCCACGTAATAGAGCTTATCCCCCTTGGGAGAGAGAAGATAGTCGCCAAGCAGCGATGAGGAGCCTGTGAGGCGCGCCATGCGGTGACGGCGGTTATCCGTGTCAAGCTGGATAGGTTTCGTCTCCTTCTTGTCGGCTTTATCTTTCTTGGAATCCTTACCCTTCTTGCCTTTCTTATCTTTAGAGGCCGTTTCCTCCTCTTTCTTCTGTTTTTCCTGTTCGGCCTGTTCCTTCAGCTTTGCCTCCTCTTCGGTTGCGTTGAAGTCATCCCATGCATCCTGATCGAGCGCCATGAGGATGATATCGCCCTGATTGCCCCAGGAACCGTGGCTCTTCATGCCGTACCTGCCTGTCTCGTAGGTCACGGCTTTGCCCCCGAGCGCCCATTTCGCGTTGCCGTCGGCATAGCCGCTTTCCGTCAGGTCGACGAATCCGGAGCCGTCGGCGTTTACCATGGCGACGTCCACATTGTTCCAGCCTCCCTCACCTATGTATCCGATAAGAAGGCGCTGGCTGTCGGGACTCCACTCGAAGGGAACGTCGCCGTCGACGTATGAATAGTTGTACTTCCCGTCAAGGGCGGTGTTGACTTTCTTGCTCTTCACGTCGATCACGCGAAGTTCCGTGCGGTCCTCAAGGAACGCAACCTTCTTGCCGTCAGGACTGAACGCGGGCTGCTGCGCGGTGCGTTCTCCCTTGTAGAGCGGTTTCTCCACGATTTCGGTCGCGTAGGCGAATCTCTTTTCCGCCGGGTTCTTTATTTCGGCTGTGAAAAGCTGCCACTGTCCGTCGCGGTCGGAATCATAGACAAGAGTCCGTCCGTCGGGAGCGAAGTCCACGGTGCGTTCCTGCGCGGGAGTGTCGGTGATGCGGCGTGTGGTTTTGTATTCCACATCGGTGACGTAGATATCGCCGCGCAGTACGAAGGCGAGTTCCTTGCCGTCGGGCGAAACCGCCATGCTGGTGGCTCCGGAATTCACGTATTTCTTCACCAGATCGCCGTCATACTGGTCGGCGGCTATCGTCACGTCCACCTTCCGGGGCTCCGCGCCGGGACGCATGGTGTAGAGCTGGCCGTCCCAGCTGAAGGCGAGGGTGCCGTCGGAGGCTATCGAGAGGGAGCGTACCGGATGGCGCTCGAACGTCGTTAGGACCTTGCGCCGGCTGCCGTCGAGCGAGGAGTATGCCACGTTCAGCGTGCCGTTCTCCTCGGTCACATAGTAATAGCCTTTGCCGTCGGGAGCCCATACCGGATTGAGGTCATGGCCGTTGAAATTAGTCAGTTTGGTGAATTTACCGTTGTCGAGCAGCCAGATGTCGGATGTGCCGGAGGAGCGCTCATGTTTGCGCCAGGCATTCTCCACTCCTTTCTTGTCCTGGAAGAGCATCTTGCCGTCGGGCGAGAAGCTTGCGGCCAGGGCCGGAAAGGAGAGCCACAGTTCGGGTCGCGAGCCTGGCTTGTCGAGGTTGATGGAGTAGACGTTGCTCTGGCCCGGGAACCTGATGGAGCGGTCGGAGCCGAGGTCCTTGCTTGTTATGGCGAGATTGCTCGCGTCGATGAAGGCGAGCGGCTGCTCGTCGGCGCTTGATGTGGTGAGCCTTACCGGAGTGCCACCTCCGGCAGCCACGGTGTACACATCGAGGCTACCCTCGCGTTTGCTGGCGAAGGCGAGCGTCTTGCCGTCGGGGCTCCACACCGGCGTGGTGTCGTATGCCTTGCCTGTCGTTATCTGGCGGGCTGTCCCTCCGGCTGTGGGCACGGTGAAAATGTCTCCCTTGTAAGTGAATGCGATCGTGGATCCGTCGGGCGAGATAGCCGAGTTGCGGAGCCATGAAGGAGTCTGCGCGGGAGTCTGTGCCGCGGCTGCGGTCGCGAGGACCGCGGCGATGATGGTTAGCAGAGTCTTTTTCATGATATGGTTTATAGATCTTTGTTTGCGTTAGGTTCGGGAAGTTCCTCAAGCATCTCGGCGCAAGTCAGCCCCGTGGCGGGATGGCGCCACGTAGGAGCGAGTTCGGCCATCGGTTCGAGGAAGAATCGTCGCTCGGCCAGATGCGGATGCGGCACCTTTAGCGTGTCGGTGTCGATCTGCAGCTCGTCGACAGCCACGATGTCGATGTCGACCGTACGGTCTCGGTATGAGCCGTCGGCATTGCGGTGCGGACGTGGGTCGAGACGGTGCTCAATCTCCTGAAAGATGGCGAGGACCTCTTCAGGCTTTTTGTCGGAAATGAACATCATTCCGATGTTGCAGAAAACATTAGTGGAATCGAAACCCCATGGTTCCGATTCCACTTTATGAGAAATCTCGAAATATCCGAATCGTTCCTCCACGGCACGGGCGGCTTTGCTGATGTTCAGCGCCCGCGGTCCGAGGTTGGAGCCGATGTTGATGAAGTAATGCATGTCATTAAGCATTAATGCGTTGATGTCAGAGCGATTTCTTGACCTCCACTTCCTCGTATGCCTCGATGAGGTCTCCCTCGCGGATGTCGTTGTAACCCTGGATGGAGAGACCGCAGTCGTAGCCGGAGACAACCTCCTTGACATCGTCCTTGAATCGCTTGAGCGAGCCGAGTTCGCCGGTGTAGATCACGATGCCGTCGCGGATCAAGCGCACCTTGGAGCTGCGCTTGATCTTTCCGTCGCGCACGATGGCTCCGGCTATCGTACCCACCTTCGAGATGTGGTAGGTCTGAAGCACTTCGGCAGTTCCGGTGATCTCCTCCTTGATTTCGGGCGAAAGCATCCCTTCCATCGCGTCTTTGACTTCCTCGATCGCCTTGTAGATCACGGAGTAGAGGCGAATCTCGACACCTTCCTTCTCGGCTTCCTTGCGGGCGGCTCCCGAGGGACGCACCTGGAACCCGATGATGATGGCGTCGGATGCCGCAGCGAGGGTGACATCGCTTTCGGAGATGGCGCCCACACCCTTGTGGAGCACGTTGATCTGGATCTCAGGCGTGGAGAGCTTGAGCAACGAGTCTGAGAGGGCTTCGACCGAGCCGTCCACGTCTCCCTTGACCACGAGGTTGAGTTCGTGGAAGTCGTTGAGGGCGCGTCGGCGTCCGAGTTCCTCGAGTCCGAGGCGCTTGTTGGTGCGTAGACTGAGTTCGCGCTGCAGCTGCTCGCGCTTCGAGGCGATGTCGCGGGCCTCCTGCTCGGTGTCGAGCACGTTGAATGTGTCGCCGGCCTGGGGAGCGCCGTTGAGTCCGAGGATGAGCACCGGAGTGGCCGGGCCCGCTTCCTTCACGCGCTGGTTGCGCTCGTTGAACATTGCCTTCACCTTACCGTAGTTGGTGCCCGCCACGATTGCGTCGCCTACGCGGAGCGTTCCGTTCTGCACGAGCACGGTGGCAACGTAACCGCGTCCCTTATCGAGACTCGATTCTATCACCGAGCCGATGGCCGCGCGGTTCGGGTTGGCCTTGAGGTCGAGGAGCTCGGCTTCGAGAAGTACTTTCTCCATCAGTTCATCAACGCCGGTCCCTTTCTTGGCGGAGATGTCCTGGCTCTGATACTTGCCCCCCCATTCCTCCACGAGATAGTTCATGTTGGCAAGCTGCTGCTTGATATTGTCGGGGTTGGCCGCAGGTTTGTCTATCTTATTGATGGCGAACACCATGGGAACCCCGGCTGCGGTGGCGTGGTTGATGGCCTCCACCGTCTGCGGCATCACGTCGTCGTCTGCGGCGACAATGATGATGGCGAGGTCGGTCACCTTGGCTCCGCGGGCGCGCATGGCTGTGAACGCCTCGTGACCCGGAGTGTCGAGGAAGGTGATGTGGCGTCCGTCGTTGAGTTCCACGTTGTAGGCTCCGATGTGCTGCGTGATGCCTCCGGCCTCGCCGGCGATCACGTTGGCCTTGCGGATGTAGTCGAGGAGCGATGTCTTACCGTGGTCCACATGTCCCATCACGGTCACGATCGGGGGACGGGGCATAAGGTCCTCCTCCTTGTCGACCGGATTCTCGATGGCTTCGGTGACGTCAGCGCTGACGAAGTCGGTCTCAAATCCGAACTCTTCGGCCACGATGGTAATGGTCTCGGCGTCGAGACGCTGGTTTATCGACACCATCACGCCGAGGTTCATGCAGGTGGCTATGACCTTGTTGACGGGCACGTCCATGAGGTTCGCGAGGTCGTTTGCAGTGACGAACTCGGTGATTTTGAGTATCTTGCTCTCGGCTGCCTCGCGCTCGGCGTTCTCCATCTCGCGGTGATGCATCTCCTCGCGTTTCTCCTTGCGGAACTTCACGCTCTTCTTCACCGACTTGTTGGTGAGGCGTGCGAGGGTTTCTTTCACCTGCTTCTGTACGTCTTCGCTGTTTACCTCGACCTTCACGGGACGTTTGTCACGCTTCTTGCCTCGGTCGCGATCGCGTCCTGCACCGCCCTGACCCTGCTGGCCGTTGCGGTTGTCGGGACGCTGTTCTTTCTTGCGGCTGTCGGTGCCGAATCCAGGCTGCTGTGTGGCCTTCTCGATGTCGACTTTCTCTTTGCCTATGCGTTTGCGCTTCTTACGGTCGGAATCGGCCGCGCGTCCGCGTTCAGCCTTGCTTTTCTTGCGCGGACGGGTGCTCTGGTTGAGCGCAGAGAGGTCGATCTTGCCCACTACCTTCAGGCCGGGTGCCTGAGGCTGCGCTCCTCCGAGACGAAAGGGCGTGGCATCGGCGCCGGTCTGCGCGGCGAGCGATGTCGGCTCCGTCTGTGCGGACTCCGTCTGTGCGGGTTTCGGAGTATCCTTAGGCACTTCAGGTTTCGGCGCGGCCTTGGGCGCTTCTGTCTTGGGCGCGGGCTTGGGCGCCGGTTTGGGCATAGGCTTGTGCTCTGCCTTCGGCTCTTTCGGTTTCACCTCCGCTTTGGGTGCTTCCGCCTTGGGCGCGGGCTTGGAACCCTCTTTCGCAGGCTCCTTGGCACGCTCCTTTATCGTCTCGTTCGCCGGTTCTTTCACGGGAGCGGCAGCAGGGACCTCCTGTTTCGGCTCGGCAGCCGGAGTGGCGGCCTTCACCTCAGGTGCGGGCGTAGGCTCTTTCTTGATTTCGGGTTTGACATCCGTGGCCGAATCGACGGCGGCCTTTGCGCTTTCAGTAACGGCTTTGAGACCGGCTTTGGGATTGTCAAGGTCTATGGTGCCCAGAATCTTGGGACCGGCGGAGCGCCGGTCGGCTTCCGGACGGGCTACGCGCTGCTCTTTGCGGGGTTTCTCTTTCTTCTCTTCGCGGCGGGTCCCGAATATTTTCTCTGCGTCTGCCTTTGTGCTCTTGTCGCTGCTGAACTCTTTGGTCAGCATGTCGACGGCATCGGTGTCGATCCGGGCGTTGGGACCCTCGTCGACCTCGATGTTGTGCTTCCGCAGGAATTCAACGGCAGTGCTGACTCCTACGTTGAGGTCTCTTGCTACTTTACTGATTTTTGTGCGCATATATAATGGTTAGTGTTTACAATAATTAGTTTGACTCCCTCTCTTCGGGGGATGTCGGAGCGGGGGATGCTCAGTCCTCGAATTCGGCGCGGAGCACCTCGAGCACCTGCTCGAGGGTGGAGTCCTCGAGGTCGGCCTGATCGAGCACCTCGCGGGGCGCGTTGAGCACGGCCTTGGCTGTGCCCAGTCCGAGGTCCTTGAGGGCCTCGATCACCCACTCGTCGATTTCGTCGCGGAACTCGT
Organism: uncultured Muribaculaceae bacterium; assembly: GCA_910584545.1. GTDB lineage: Bacteria > Bacteroidota > Bacteroidia > Bacteroidales > Muribaculaceae > Lepagella. Next base: position 14,912 of record CAJUBC010000049.1, read on the forward strand.
CGAGGTAGATGTCCTCCTCGCCCTCCTCGATGTCGCGGTATACGTCGATGGCGTAGCCGGTGAGCATGATGGCGAGGCGGATGTTGAGTCCTCCCTTGCCGATGGCGAGGCTCACCTCGTCGGGGTGCAGGAACACCTCGGCCTTCTTCTCCTCCTCGTTGAGACGGATGGATGAGATCTTGGCGGGGCTGAGCGCGCGCTGGATATAGAGCTGAGGATTGGAGGTGTATGAGATTACGTCGATGTTCTCGTTGTGGAGCTCGCGGACGATGCCATGGATGCGGCTACCCTTGATGCCCACGCACGCTCCCACCGGATCGATGCGGTCGTCGTAGCTCTCCACGGCGATCTTGGCGCGCTCGCCCGGCTTGCGGGCCACATCTTTGATTGTGATCAGTCCGTCGTGTATCTCGGGAACTTCCTGCTCGAAGAGGCGGCGCAGGAACCGGTTGTCGGTACGCGAGATGATCACCTTCGGGTTGCTGTTGGGGTTGTCCACGCGCTTCACTATGGCGCGGACCATGTCGCCCTTGCGGAAGAAATCGCCCGGAATCTGCTCCTCCTTGGGGAGGATCAGTTCGTTCTGCTCCTCGTCGAGAAGAAGCATCTCGCGCTTCCATATCTGATGCACCTCGCCGGTGATGATCTCACCCTCGAGCTGCTTGAATCTGGAGGTGATGGCGTCTTTCTGGAGGTCGAGTATCTTCGACTGCAGGGTCTGGCGGAGGTTGAGGATGGCCCTGCGTCCGAATTTCTCGAAGAAAATCTGCTTGGCGACCTCTTCGCCGATCTCACACTCCGGGTCGATCTCGCGCGCCTCGGTGAGTCCGATCTGACGGTCGGCGTTCTCGACCTCTCCGTCGGGCACGACTATCAGGTTCTGGTATATCTCGCAGTCTCCCTTGTCGGGATTCATGATCACGTCGAAGTTGTCGTCGGAGCCGAACTGCTTAGCAAGCACGTTGCGGAAGGATTCCTCCAGCACCGATATCATAGTGGTCTTGTCGATGTTCTTGAGCTCCTTGAACTCGCGAAACCGGTCGACCATGTTTACTGTCTCAGCTTTCTTAGCCATAATGAATTACTGATGTATTATAGTTAAGAGCATGTCTGAACCCGCCCGGATCCATCCGATGCCCTTAGTGGTTAAATCATGTCGGAAGCCGTCCTGCCGGAACTCGCCGGAGCGGTCTTAGAATTCGAAGATGTATTTCACGGACTTCGCTTCGGAGTAGGCGAAACGCTTCTTTTCGGTCACTTCCACGGGGCGCTTCTCTCCCTCGCGGCGTACACGGGTGCGGATGTCTACGGCAAAGCCGTCGTCGTCCACATTCCTGAGCGTGCCCCGGTATTTCTTGCCGTCCGTGGCGAGTACCTCCACCTCGTTGCCGATGTTTTTCTCGTACTGCCCGCGGACCTTGAACGGCGCGGTGAGCCCCGCCGATCCGACCTCCAGCTCGTAGTCCTCCGGCTCACGGGGGAACGCCTCTTCGATTGCCCTGGAGAGCTCCATGCAGTAATCGATGTCAACTCCCTCTACGGAGTCTATCTCGATCTTTATCTCGTTGGAGGCACTGACGCTCAGGTCTACCAGAAAGTATCCGGTGCCGGCAAGCCGTGTCTCCAAAAAGGACATTAGTGCTGTCTTGTCTATCATGAAATCTTTCTAAAAAATAGGAGGAGACTTGCGTCCCCTCCGGAATTCATTGCAAAGATAGTAAAAATCCCACATTAAATCCATGCAGCGACCCCTAAAACGGACCCGCGACATGTTTTTGTCGCTTGATTTAACAAATATTATGAATATTTAACATAATTCATCCTCGATCCGTAACTACTCAGGTCTGCAAATAGTGTCACGAGTCGCCGGGGTCCGACTGACCTC
>CAJUBC010000050.1 GCA_910584545.1 uncultured Muribaculaceae bacterium
TTTTAGCCTGCGGAGGGGAGAATCTGAAAAGTCAACACTTTTTCAGTGCCCTCCGCCGGTGGCGCGAGGCTTTTTTAGCGGCTTGGAGATGCCGCCGGTCACTCGTATGGAGTTACTTGCTTGCGATGTGGTCGCTTACGCTGAGCGATGCGCGGCCCTTGGCGCGACGGCGGGCAAGTACCTTGCGGCCGTCCTTGGTCGCCATTCTCTCGCGGAATCCATGCTTGTTGACTCTGCGACGGTTGGAGGGTTGAAAAGTCCTTTTCATTTCTATTTGATTTTTTAATTTGCAAATTGTGCGCGCGGCTATTGCCGCAGCGCTTTCCGGAGAATGCCGTAACGCGTTTCAGACATTCGGGTGCAAAATTAATCAAAAGTTTCCGAATCTACAAATTTTGGTGACTTTTACCATCGTTTTCCGGCCTTGAAAGCCCCGAATCAGGCAAATCAGACCCTTTTACGGCTCTTTTTTCATTTCAAAAAATGTGATTCCAAAAAAATTGATTAATTTTGTAGCTTGAAAGAAAAAAGTCAAACAAAATCAAATAACAGCATACAACAATGATGAACGCTCAGGACATCAAGAACGGTACATGTATCCGTCTTGACAACCGCCTCTATTTCTGCGTGGAGTTCCTTCACGTGAAACCCGGAAAAGGAAACACATTCATGCGTACCAAGCTCAAGGACGTGGTCGATGGCCGCGTGATCGAGCGCCGCTTCAACATCGGTGAGAAGCTCGAGGACGTACGCGTGGAGCGCCGCCCCTATCAGTATCTCTATGCCGACGGCGATGACGACATCTTCATGAACAACGAGACATTCGAGCAGATTCCCATCAGCAAGGAGCTCGTGACCGGAGCCGCCTACATGAAGGAGGGCGACGTGGTTGAGGTTGTCAGCGATGCTTCCACCAACACCGTGCTCTATGCGGAGATGCCGATGAAGACCGTGCTCAAGGTCACCTACACCGAGCCGGGTCTCAAGGGCGATACCGCCACCAACACTCTGAAACCCGCCACCGTGGAGACAGGTGCGACCGTCAAGGTGCCTCTCTTCATCAACGAGGGCGAGAGCATTGAGGTCGACACCCGCGACGGCAGCTACGTAAGCCGCGTGAAGGCCTAAATTACTGCCACGGCAATCAAGCCTCTCCGACATGAAAGCTCCCGATCAGATTCTATTCTCAATCATCGTGCCTGTCTATAACCGGCCCGATGAGGTGGCTGACCTTCTCGAAAGCCTTGAGGCGCAGGCCGACAAGGGATTCGAGACAGTGATAGTGGAGGACGGGAGCACGGTGCCCTGCCTGCAAGCGGAGCAGAACCCCGATGGTTCGTTGGTGCCGGTAGGTCACGATGCGCTGAGGCTGAAATATTTTAGAAAGGATAACGAAGGGCGAAGCATCGCCCGCAATTACGGACTTGACAGAGCCGACGGAGATTTCTTCATCTTCGTCGACTCTGACTGTATTTTACCTCCTGACTACATAGAGTCGCTTCGCCGGTCGCTTCAGGAGAATCCCGTGGACTGCTTCGGCGGTCCCGATGCCGCGCATGACTCTTTCTCCAAGACCCAGAAGGCCATCAGTTACTCGATGACGGCTTTCCTCACAACCGGCGGTATCCGCGGAGGCAAGGTCTCGATGGAGAAATTCACCCCGCGTACGTTCAACATGGGTTTCTCCCGGGAGGTATATGACAAGGTGGGCGGTTTCCGCGAGATGTTCAGCGAGGACATCGACATGAGTACGCGTATCCGCCTCGCTGGTTTCTCAATCTCGCTATATCCCGATGTCTATGTCTATCACAAGCGCCGCGTCGACCTGAAGAAGTTCTGGAAGCAGGTGCATGTGTTCGGCATGTCGCGCATCACTCTCGAGCTTCTCTATCCCGGCTCGATGAAGCTTGTCCACTGGCTGCCGGCTGTCTTTACAGTAGGGGCGGTGGCGCTTATCATCGGCTCTTTCTTCTGTCGATGGCTACTGATACCGCTGCTTGTATATGTGGTGGCGCTCTGGATCGGTGCGCTGGTAGCCACTAAGGACCTTGATATCGCATGCCGCGCCATCGCCGCGGCGATCGTCCAGCTCACCGGCTATGGAACCGGTTTCCTGAAAGCCTATTTCTCCAAGATAGTCCTCGGCAAGGGCCGCGACATCAACGAAGAGATTGAAATACGCAAGGGAAAGAACGAAAATCTCTGATAAAGAGGTTGTTTAAACTGATTTTTATGGAGACGCTCGACACTGTGAACGAATCCTCCGGACCGACACTTCCGGAAGAGATATATGAGGCCGCGAAGGTCATCAAGGTCACGGATATGCTCGCCGAGGAACGTCCCCGCGAAAAAGCTCTCAAATACGGAATTGAATCGCTCACTTCGGCTGAATTGTTCGCCCTGATACTCCGCACCGGCGTGAAGGGACGGCCAATCACGGACTTGTGCCGCGACCTCATGCGCGCAAACGACGGTAAGATTCTCAATCTCGAGCGTAGAGACCGCCGAGAACTGGAGATGATTGATGGCCTCGGTCCGGTCAAGGCGCAGCAGGTGGAGGCGGTGATGGAGATAGTGCGCCGCTATCGGCGCGAAAGTCTCGGCCGGCGCATAACCATCAGAAGTTCGAAAGACATATATGAGATGATGAGTACCGAGATCGCGAATCTTCCCCATGAGGAGTTCTGGCTCATCACGCTCAATCGAGGCAATATGGTGACAGGCACGAAACGTTGCTCCGAAGGTGGTTCGACGGGAACCGTGTTTGATGTCAAGAAGATACTGAAGCACTGCATACTGCTTGGCGCAGAGGGAGTGATAGTCTGCCACAACCATCCCTCCGGCAATCTCCGTCCGAGTGGTCCCGACGACGCCATCACCCGCAAGATGAAGGAAGCCTGCACCGCCGTCGACATCCGGATGCTCGACCACCTGATAATCACCACCGAAGGCTACTACAGCTACGCCGACGAAGGCCGCCTCTGACTCCCGTACAAAGATCGACTCCCGCATTCTTAGGAACTCCCGCGCTATTTCTCGCGCGGGTACAATATCCGGGATATACGAAAAAACTCCGGAGCCGAAGCTCCGGAGTCCCTTCCCCGGTCAAGTCATTCAATTCAAGTGGAAGGCCCTTTATAAGAACCCTGAATGGCCGGTGGATGTATCTTTCGCGGGTGTCTGCCGCTCTTTATCATACTACTCCATTGTCGACTCCGGTGACGGCCTCGAATGTGCCGATTGAGTACAGCCACCAGAGAAGAATGAATATCAGTATCAGTACGCCCAGCCAAAGCCATAGCTTGTTGACTTTTCTGGTGGATTCGTTCTTGCGGTGTTTAGCTTCCGCACGGAGATGGCTCGAATCCTCCACAATGTGGCGCTGCGCCTCGTCAAGTTTTTTCTCTTTTTCTTCCATAACCTTTGTGTGTTTTTTGTTCTTTGAAATTAAAACAACACAAGGACGCGTGAGGTTCAGAAACATTAAAAAAAGTTTAAAATGGCACCTCGCTGTCGCCGGGTCCCGGCATGATGTCGGGCATCGGTGAACCGGATGCGGGCGGCTGCGAGAAGTTGAAGCCGCTGTCGGAGAAATCAATGCCTGACTCTACTCTCTGACCGGATCCCTTGCCAGCTTCCTTGTTGCGCTCCTCCTCGACACTGCGGAATGTCTCCTGCATTATCTGATAACCCTCATCCCAGTTCTCGAAACGCGCGAACCGGTTGACGAAGCGCAGCTTCACGTCGCCTACCGCACCGCTTCGATGCTTGGCCACAATCAGCTCGGCGAGTCCTCGGATATCATTGCCGTTGGCGTCCTCGGTGCTTTTGGTGTAATACTCCGGGCGGTGGATGAAGCAGACGATGTCGGCATCCTGCTCGATGGCTCCCGATTCGCGCAGGTCGGAAAGGACCGGTCGCTTGTCCTCGCGTGTTTCTGTGCTTCGGTTAAGCTGCGACAACGCGATGATCGGTATGTTGAGTTCCTTGGCGAGGGCCTTGAGCGAACGCGAGATGGTCGACACCTCCTGCTCGCGGCTTCCAAGCTTCATGCCGGTGGCATTCATCAGCTGCAGGTAGTCGATCATTATGAGCTTCACGCCCCGTTCGCGCACCAGACGGCGCGCCTTGGTGCGCAGCTCGGTGATGGAGAGGCCCGGGGTCTCGTCGAGATATAGCGGAGCACTGAAAGCCAGACGGATGCGGGAGTTAAGGCGGTCCCATTCGTCGGGAGTGAGCTGACCGCTCTTGATTTTCTCTCCGTCAAGGTCGGCGATGTTCGATATGAGACGCTTCACAAGCTGGACGTTGGCCATCTCCAGGGTGAAGATAGCCACCGGTATGTTGTAGTCTATCGCCATGTTCTTCGCCATGGATAGCACAAAGGCTGTCTTACCCATGGCGGGGCGCGCGGCGATGATGATCAGGTCGGAGTTCTGCCAGCCCGAGGTCATCTTGTCGAGTCCCGTGTAACCGGTCTGGAGGCCGGAGAGACCTGTCTCGGTGTTGGCCGCAGTCTGGATCTGCTCTAAAGCGAGGTTGAGCACCGGGTCTATCTGCGTCACCTCCCTTTTCAGGTGAGTCTGCGAGATGTTGAAGAGCTCACCCTCCGCCTCCTGCAGCAGGTCGTCGACATCGTTGCTTTCATCGAACGCCTCCGTCTCTATTTTCGAGGCGAAGGAGATCAGCCGTCTGGCGAGAAATTTCTGAGCCACTATCTTGGCGTGATACTCCACGTTGGCCGCCGACAGCACCCTGGCAGTGAGCTCGGTGATGTGGACGGCGCCGCCAACTTTCTCGAGGTTGCCGTCGCGCCGCAGCTGTTCTTTCACCGACATCATGTCGATCGGGCGCTGGTTGAGTCCCAGGGTGGAGATAGCCTCGTAGATCATGGCGTTCACCGGGTCGTAGAACGCATCGGCCGTCAGAATGTCGGCCACGTTCATGTATGCGTCCTTCTCGAGCATCAGTGCTCCGAGCACTACTTCCTCCATCTCCGTGTCGCGCGGAGGAAGTTTACCGGTGGCGTCCTGCATCACAGGCTGGAACTTAGGTTTATTGTTATATTGTCTGTTTTCTGCCATTGATTTTGTATGTATGAGCTGTCATCGGATCGACAGTGACGCGAGCAGCCATACCGAAACGAAGAGCATCAGCATGGCGGTCTTGCCGAGGAGAGGGTTGAGCTGTTTGCCGCTGCCGTTCTTCAGCGACATCCAGAGGAGATAATGGATGTTGATGTATACGAGCATACCGAGCTGCCAGAGTACGGGGACAGTGGCGATGGTGGCGTATTCTATCAGCAGCAGCGCAATGAATCCGTTTATGAGGTAGACCTTGGACATTTTCTTACGTCCGAAGATCACGACCGTGGTTCGCTTCCCGACAGCCTTGTCTTCGTTCATGTCGCGGTAGTTGTTGACAATCAGCACATTCGTTCCTATGAGTCCGACGGCTATCGATACAGGCAGCGTCACCTGAAGCATATCCCATGAGCCGGTCTGGAGATATGTGGTCATCACCACCGGTACTATTCCGAAGAAAATAACCACGGCGATGTCTCCCAATCCGTGGTGGGAGAGAGGGTAGGGCCCTGCGGAGTAGGCGATGGCGAAGAGGGCGATGGCGATGCCGACAAGTATCAGCCACCATCCACCCCAGCATATCAGGGAACAGCCCACCGCGCATGTGGCGGCGAGAAGGCCGAAAGTAGCGTTGCGCATGGCGTTTGGAGAGATGTCGCCTTCGGTCACTCCCCGTCGGAATCCCTCGCGTCCCTTCCGGTCGAGTCCGTTGCGGAAATCGAAATATTCGTTGGCGAAGTTGGAGACAATCTGGGCCATGACAGCGAAGATGAGGCAGATGGTCCAGGGCACGGGCTTGAACGAGCCGTAGTGCGCGGCGCAGCCGGCGGCGGCAATCACTCCGGCCGCCGACACGGGGAGAGTGCGGAGGCGCATCGCCTCTATCCATGGCTTTATCTTCATCGTCCCTGCTTTTCTGAATACTCGGCCACCCGCTCGGAGAGGTCGTTGAGGTAATCGAACTTCAAGAGTTTCTCTTTCTCTGCGGGAAGCGCGTCGTAGCCGTAACGCAGGCCGGCGAGCGCACCGGCGATGGCCGCGTTGGAGTCGGCGTCGCCCCCCTGGCTGATTATCATGTCGAAAGTATCCTCGGGCGATGCGGAGTGCCATAGCGGCCATAGGCCGGCGCACATCGCCTTGCGGGTGTAGGCGAGCGTGTCCTCGTCGTCAAGCTCGAGCTCTTCGATTCCGCAGTCGCGGGTTTTCTCGAGCCACTGGAGGGTGCGGGGGTCGATATGCTCGCAGATGTCCACGAGGTCCTCGAAGTCGGGCAGCATCTCGTCCCAGAGCAGCGAATGCGCCGTGCGGGCGAGCACCATGCCGGTCGACACACAGCGGTTGTCGTCGTTTGTGATGAGCGTGATGCGGCGTGTATGCTCCATCAGGTCGCTGTAGCGGCTTGTGATACCGGTCACGATGCCGCGTTGCGTGGCTTCATTTGTGGCTTCGACGAACTGGCCCGACTGCCACACCTTGTGGGCCGCGGCTATGGGATGCTTCTCCCAGTCCGGCGATTTGCACACCATCCTGAGCAGGGGCGCGCATTCGAAACTCTCTCTGATGGCGAGCTGTTTGAGCGAGCGCGCTATGGCGTGGATGTCGAATTCGCCGCAGCTGAGGATTGTCTCCAGAAACCGCGTGACGATTTCGGTATCGTTGGTCCACTCTCCCGGAAGCCACTGGCTCCGGTGAGCATCGCGGATTATATCCTCAAATCTATGAAGACCGTGGGGATAATAGTTCCTGATTTCGTTGCGGGTCATGAATTCCGTACCGACACCTAAGGCGTCCCCGAGTGCGAAACCGAATATGGCTCCTTTGATTTTCTCTTGATGTTTCATCTGTAAGGTTAGAAATTGAACGGGAGTCTCTGTCCCGTTTCTCGTTATTAAGGTTTGAGGTGTGTTTCTGCGTTCAAAGATAATAAAAACTGATGATATGGCAAAAAAAATCGGAGCCATGCGGGATTCGCACGGCTCCGGATATCGGTCTGATGCTATTTTCGCAGTCGTTTGAAGAAATCCGTCATGAGCTGGCGGCACTCCTCCTCGAGCAGGCCGCCTTCGACCGTTGTCTTGGGATGAATCGGACTGCGAGCGGGGTTATAATAGCTGAAAAATCCCCGTTTCGGGTCGGAAGTGCCATAGACTATCCGTCCTATCTGGCTCCATCCAAGCGCGCCGGCGCACATGGGGCATGGTTCCACTGTGACATATAGCGTGCATTCAGGAAGATATTTGCCTCCCAACGTTGCCGAGGCAGCCGTCAACGCCATCATCTCGGCGTGCGCCGTTACATCAGTGAGGGTTTCGGTGAGATTGTGGCCCCGGCCGATCACCCGTCCGTTGCTGACTATCACGGCTCCGACGGGCACTTCTCCCCGCCGCGCCGCTTCCTCAGCCTCTTCGAGGGCCATCCGCATGAACCGTTCGTCTTCTCTGTTGATCATGATGCGGTCAATATCTTATAATCAGTCTTGCGAAACAAGTTCCGCTGCTTTTTCCGCTACCTCCTCCATCAGCCACGCCGGAGTGGAGGTGGCTCCGCAGATGCCGATGCTCGCGGCTCCCTCAAGCCATTCCCGCCGTACCTCCGAACTTTCAGTGACGGAGTGGGTGCTGGGATTCACCTTGAGGCATTCCTGCAGAAGCACACGGCCGTTGCTGCTCTTGGCTCCGGTCACGAATATCACCACTTCGTGCCCTGCGGCGAACTCACGTATCTTCACCGACCGATTGGCCACCTGGCGGCAGATCGTATCGAAATATTGGAAACTTCCGTCTGCCTTTCGTCTCTTTATTTCGTCGACTATCCGCCGGAAGCCGTCAATGCTCTTTGTGGTCTGTGAGTAGAGAAGCACATCGCCCGAGAGGTCCGTTGTGTCAAGTTGGTCAATATCCTGGATCACCACCGCGTTTCCTTCGGTCTGCCCCACGAGTCCGTTCACCTCGGCATGCCCCTCTTTACCATATATTAGGAAAAGTGGCATCCTGTCGATTTCTCCTGACCTGAAGGCTTTCTTCGCATCGTCGTAGGCTTGCTTGATACGCTGCTGCAGACGGAGCACCACCGGACATGTCGCATCAATCACCGTGATGTTGTTGCGGCGAAGTATATCGTAGGTGGATGGCGGTTCGCCGTGGGCGCGGAGCAGCACCGTGCCGCCGCCGAGCCGGTCGAGGTCCTGATGGGTGATTGTCTGCAACCCCTTGAGACGCAGCCGTTCCACTTCCGAGGCGTTATGCACAATGTCGCCAAGGCATGCCAGGCGTCCGGCGCGCTCCAGTTCCGCCTCGGCCTTGTTGATGGCTGTCACCACTCCGAAGCAGAATCCGGAGTTGGAGTCTATCTCAATTGACGGTGTCTGTCGCTTCATGGTAGAGTTGAAGGAGTCGGTCCATCTGTTGTTCCCGGGTGAGGGTGTCGTTGTCGAGCACGTGGGCATTGTCGGCCTTTCGCAGGGGGGAGACTTTGCGGGTGGTGTCGATGCGGTCGCGCTCGCGGATATTGGCGAGTACTTCGTTGTAGTCCACCTGTTCACCCTTTTGCTCCATCTCGAGCATGCGCCGGCGGGCACGTACCTCCGGAGAAGCCTCGACAAACACCTTCAGCTCGGCGTCAGGGAATACCGTCGTGCCGATGTCGCGGCCATCCATCACGATTCCCTTCTCTTTGCCGAACCGCTGCTGTAGTTTCACGAGGTGTTCCCTCACTTCTGGAATGGCGGCCACCGGGCTGACCATGCGGCTCACCTCCATGTCGCGGATCGGGCCCTCCACGTCGCGGCCGTTCAGCATGGTGTGCTGCACTCCGTCGGCGCCGGCCGGCTTGAAGGAAATGTGGATGAGTGGAAGTGCCTTTACGAGTTCAGAGGCGTTGAGTCCCGTGTCGGGCGCCGCCATGCCATGCTCCAGAGCGTACAGGGTCACAGCCCTGTACATCGCTCCGGAGTCGATGTAGACATATCCTATGCGGCGGGCAAGCTCGCGCGCCATGGTTGATTTTCCCGACGAGGAGTATCCGTCGATGGCTATTGTGATTTTCTTCATTTATCGCTTTTCTTTGTTGCCTTTGCAGCCGGTTTCTTTGCAGCCGGTTTCTTAGCGTCTTTACGTTCTACGGGTTTTCTTTTTGCTGGCTTGGGCTTGACCATACGGAGCACCTGTGCGGAGCGGGCCGGCAGGTACATCTTGAGCCAGCCTTTGCCGGAGGGAGAGTAGAGCGGGTCGGGCATCGTGAAGTGGGGCACGGAGTCATCGGCAAGACCGAGACCGCCGAATGCGGGGTCGTCGGAGTTGAGCACCACTTCATATTTCCCTGCCGGAGCAAGGAATCCATAGTCGGCAAACGAGCTGACAGGACTCCAGTTGAAAACGAATATCAGGTCGCCGCGCCTGAAGGCGAGCACCTGGTCGTTGTCCTTCTCCCAAAGCTTCTCGATAGGAAGGCTCTGGAAGTTGTATTCTTTCGAGACAAGTTCGATCATGGCGTTGTCGAACGCATTGAGGAACTTGTATTTAAGGTCGTCGCGGTCAACGAGGTCCCACTGACGGCGCGCGTATTTGTAGCTCCAGCCGTTACCTTCGCGGGGGAAGTCGATCCATTCGGGATGGCCGAACTCGTTGCCCATGAAGTTGAGGTATCCTCCGTTGATGAGTGCAAGTGTTACGAGCCTTATCATCTTGTGCAGGGCCATGCCACGAGCCACGGTGCCGTTGTCGTCGTTGACCATCATGTGCCAGTACATCTCTTTGTCGATGAGGCGGAAGATGATGGTCTTGTCGCCCACGAGAGCCTGATCATGGCTCTCGCAGTAGCTGACCGTCTTTTCATCGGCGCGGCGGTTGGTGAGTTCCCAGTAGATGGAGGTGGGATGCCAGTCTTCGTCGCGCTTCTCCTTTATCATCTTTATCCAGTAGTCGGGGATACCCATGGCAAGGCGGTAGTCGAATCCCATGCCGCCATCCTCGAAGCGGGAGGCGAGGCCGGGCATTCCGCTCATCTCCTCGGCGATGGTGATGGCGTGGCGGTTCACCTCGTGGATGAGGATGTTGGCGAGGGTGAGGTAAACGATGGCGTTGGTGTCCTCGTTGCCGTCATAGTAGTCGCCGTAGCTTCCGAAGGCCTGTCCGAGACCGTGGTTATAGTAGAGCATGGAGGTCACGCCATCGAAGCGGAATCCGTCGAAGTGGTATTCCTCAAGCCAGAACTTGCAGTTGGACAGCAGGAAATGGAGCACGGAGTTCTTGCCGTAGTCGAAGCAGAGCGAATCCCACGCCGGATGTTCGCGGCGCGAGTCGCCGTAGAAATAGAGGTCGTAGCTGCCGTCGAGTCGGCCGAGACCCTCGAGCTCGTTCTTGACCGCGTGGCTGTGGACAATGTCCATGATCACGGCTATGCCGAGGGAGTGGGCCTCGTCGATGAGCCGCTTCAGGTCGTCGGGAGTGCCGAAGCGCGAGGACGCGGCGTAGAAGTTGCTGACATGGTATCCGAACGATCCGTAATAGGGATGTTCCTGGACAGCCATGAGCTGGATGGTGTTGTAGCCGTCCTTGGCTATGCGGGGGAGCACATTGGTTCGGAATTCATCGTAAGTGCCAACGCCCTCCTTCTCCTGGGCCATGCCTATGTGTGCCTCGTAGATAAGAAGGGGCTTGGTGTCGGGTACGAATTTCTTGATCTTGAACTGATACGGATCGTCTGGAGCATAGACTTCGGCGGAGAATATCTTGGTGTCGGGATCCTGAACCACGCGGCGCGCGTATGCGGGAATCCTTTCTCCTTCTCCTCCGTCCCAGAAGACACGCATCTTGTAGAGGTCGCCGTTATGGATGGCGTCGGAATGGAACTCTCCCTCCCATGTGCCGTCCTCGAGACGGTGCAGCGAAAAGCGCGCGTCATCTTTCCATTCGGTGAAGGTGCCGGTGAGGAGTATCTTCGTGGCGTTCGGGGCGAACTCACGGAATATCCAGTTTCCTTTTTTGTCGCGGTGCAGACCGAAATAGTTATATGCGTTGGCGAATTTCACGAGGGAGCCGTCGTTGCCGGCAGTGAGGTCTTCCAGTTTATTAAGCACATCCTGATGGCGCCCCTCGATGGCCGGTGCGTATGGCTCGAGCCAGGGGTCGTTGCGAAGGATTGCAAGTTGTTTTTTCATCTCAATAGGGTTATATGTTATTATTTCTATCTTCTTTTTTCTGTCGGGTCGTGACTTTCGGTTTCAAGCTTTTTTCTCCGGTGACCGTGCCTTTCTTTTCCAGTGCCTGCTCATCGGCATGCAGGCAGTGTTTTATGGTGTCCCGCAGGTGTTCTGCATCTTTTCCGTGCCCCTTGAGTGTGTCGATCACTCCGTCTATGTAGTCCTCCTTGGTCCGGTAACCAAGCATCTGGTGTATTCCGGAGTCCGGAAGCATCGGCTTGTGGTTGAACACCTTGAGTATGCCGAGATAGTCGCTGTCGCGCACCATGACTGCAAACTGCTCGCGTAGCAGGTTGTATTTGCGGCGGGGCTGCAGCTTCTGCTCAAGCTGCTGCAGATGCAGCTCGAGGGCCGTGATGCAGGCGAACCGGGCGTCGATCTTGCATTCCACTTCTCGCTTCACCTTGTGCCTCACGTGCTGGAGGGCCTGTTCCTCGGCATGGCGGCGGAACATCCTGACCACGTCCCGTTCGAGCCGGTGCATGATTCTGCCGTAATCACGTCCGCGGCGTGCAGCCATCACCTTCACAACGTCAGGGAGAAGAAAGATGTTCTCTACCTCAGCCACATCCGGCACCATTATGCTCTTGTTGCGCAGGTAATCCACTTCCTTGTCGCTGCGGCGGTCGCGGTCCACTATCCCGCGGCTCTGAAGATGGTGAAGGCCCTGCTGGTCGTTGAAGCTGCGGGTGGTCTCTATCACTTTGTTGCATGATCCGAGCGGCTTCACTATGTATTCAGGGAATACGAGCGAGTAGAGCCGGGCGTCGATGGATCGTCTTGCTTCTCCTTCGATGAAGAGTATCGGACGTCGGCTTCCGGCGAGCTGCATGATTATCTCGTTGCGGAGTCCGGCCGTATCGAGTATCTCGTAATCCCATGCCTTGTGCTCTGAATCGTAGTTCTTCACCCAGATGCAGACCGACTGGCTGCGTGAGCTTACGAATTCTGCATCTACCGAGTTGTATACGAACGTGCAGTCAGGACGCATCTCCTCGATGGAGTTCCATAGGTTCTGGATGATGGATGGATGCACGAATATCGAGGGCGTATCGATGAAAATCACCGCGTTGCGCGGAGCGTACGACACAGCTCCGAGATAGTAGAACGCCGCTTTCTCTCCCTGGCTCAGCTTCTGGACCGGGATGAGGTCGCCGCCGGCCATGGTGGCGAACATCAGGTGCCCTTTCTGTCGGCATATCTTGTTGCCGGGAAATATTTTCTCCCAAACCCGCTTGATCATATCGAGTCTCGTGGGCTTCAGCGTCACCTTGCGTCGCGCTCCGTCGGACTCTTCCTTCAGCTCGAGGAGACTTTCCAGTTCATCGGCGAATATCATGTAGACGAGCTTGTCGATCTCGCTTACCGCGTCGGTCCTCATGTATGGCTGTTGGCGGATTGATTCCCGATACAGCGCATCGATGGATCCAGGGAGTGTGGATTCCTCTCGTTCGGGGTAGAATGCCTTGAGCGCGTCGAGGATATATGTGCGGTTGCCGCAGCATACGGTCATCTCCTCCATGAAGCGCGATTTACCGGCTCCGTTGGCTCCGATTATGGTGATGGGCTTCGTGCCGTCGACTCTGGTCTCGGCGTTCGGGTTTAGCGAAGGGGGGAGAGATATTGATTTCATCGGTCGTTTGAATGATAGGTATATGATTTTGTAAATTTAGCAAAAAATTTGCTAACTTTGTTCCAAAATTTCAAATTTCGTAAAAATGTTTTCAGGAATAGTTGAGGAAGCCGCTGAAGTGGTGTCTCTCCGCAAGGATGAGGATAATCTGCATCTCACTCTAAAATCTTCTTTTACGGGAGAGTTGCGAATTGACCAGAGTGTGTCCCATAACGGGGTGTGTCTGACCGTGGTGGACTTGCCCGGCGACGGCACATATACCGTAACTGCAATCCGTGAGACGCTTGAGTGCTCCAACCTCGGGATGCTTCAGCCCCGGTCTCTTGTGAATCTTGAGAGAAGCATGCGCATCGATGGTCGGCTCGACGGTCATATCGTTCAGGGCCACGTTGATCAGACTGCCGTATGCACTGACCTCAAGGAGGCCGACGGCAGTTGGTATTATACGTTCCAGTACCGAGTTTCTCGCGCTATGGCGCGGCGGGGATATATCACTGTCGACAAGGGATCTGTCACCGTCAATGGTGTCAGCCTGACGGTCTGCGAACCTGAGGAGGGGGCTGATCCGGCTGACCCGGAATCGCTGATATGCCGGTTCAAGGTGGCTATCATACCTTATACTCGCGCAAATACCAATTTCTCGCAGATTGTACCTGGCACGGTGGTGAACCTTGAGTTTGACATTCTCGGCAAGTATCTTGCCAGAATAGCCGCGTTGTGATTGATTTGTGAGTGTGGTTTGCTAAGGTGTAGAACAGATACATTCCGGAGTTGCCGGGTATGAAAAATGCTGAGAGGTCTGGCTTATTTGCCAAGACCTCTCAGAAATTCTATACCCTCTTCTATCATGCCGGATGTGCTGCCGGTCTTCTTGTTGTTCTGGTTGCCGCTGTCCTTTGTGTTTTTGCTCGTGCTCTTGTTGGGGCTTTTGTTGGTGGCACCGCTCTTTACGCTACTCCCTTTCTGACGCTCAAGCTTGAATCCCACGCAGAGGCCGTCGTAGCTGTCGAGTAGAGAGCCCATTGTTTTCGCCATGGTGTTTCCGCTGAAATTGGCTATGGCTGAGACGAGTGTCTTGAGTTTGGTGGCATCGAACATCATGTCCATCGTACTTGACGATTTCTCGATATATGTCTTGAATGTGCCGATTTTCGCTCCCATGGCAGTGAAACTGAAATCGAACACTCCCTGCTCGCTGGTGTCGGTGATGGTGCCGCGGAGCGTAATCCCTTTTACAGTCAAAGTGAGGTTCCCGTTTTTGTCGATGGTGACGACGGCACCGTTCAGTCCGTATTGCTTATAATAAGGAGCGAGTTTGCTCTCGATTGTCGCAGCTGCCGCAAGTCCTCCCGCGGCTTTTAGGAATCCTTCTCCCTTGAAACTGATGGCCGGTCCGGTCGAAACCCAAGTGCCTTCCATGTCGGCGACCGTGATTTTGCTGCTTGTGAACACTCCCTCGAGGAGGTTGCCGAGTATATTGCTGCCGCTGTCTCCTCCGAACAGGTCGGGAAGTCCCTGAGCATTCACCTGCACCACTCCTGCAATGCACAGGAATAGGGTCAGAATCGATAATTTAAATTTCTTCATTTGGTCCGTTTAAAATATTACTTTATTTTTGTATTGAGATTCTATTTGAAGTCGCTTTTAGTGATTGTAAAGGTATATACCCAAAGGTTAGTACGACAATATATAGACAACATGAAATTAGAAAAGATTATTGTGGTTATAATCGCGATTCTATTAGCGGTTCCTAACCAGGCGCAGGCCCAGAATGTCCCGCAGGTGATTCCTCAGTCTCATGCTCAGAAATGCGTCGATGTCTCTACTGACATAGTCGTGTTGGCGCTTCCTACTGCGGCTCTTGTCGGCACACTGTGCGCCCGCGACTGGAAGGGTCTTGTGCAGGGCATCGAGACTGCAGCCGCGACTGCCGCTGCTACACTCATCCTCAAATACAGTATTAAGGAGTGGCGTCCCGACATGAGTGATCGTCATTCTTTCCCATCGGGTCATACTGCAGTCAGTTTCGCGACCGCTGCCTATCTGCAGCGCCGCTACGGGTGGGCATTCGGTGGACCGGCTTACGCACTCTCCTGTTATGTGGCCTGGGGCAGAGTATTTGCTAAGCAACATCATTTCTGGGATGTCATTGGCGGCGCTGTGATAGGGGCTGCGAGTGCCTACATCTTTACCACACCCTTCGCACGCAAGCATAACCTGCAGGTCTCCCCGATGAGTCATGGCAACGACATAGGAGTTTACGCTTCGTTCGAATTCTGAGGTCTTGCGGAATTAAATATATATAATGCGAGTGTTTTTGGGAAAGAGTCATATATGGTATGAGTAAGTTTGAATTATGAGATATCAACATAAGTATAGAAATTTTTTTCTGAAGCGTGGGCGTTCCTTTGTGTATGCCTGGCAGGGAATCCTCTCCCTGTTCGGACATGAACCGAACGCCAAGATACATCTTAGCGTCGCTGTTTTAGTGGTTGCGGCCGGTTTTGTATTCGGTATTAATTCCACCGAATGGTGTCTTGTGGCATTGTGTATCGGTGGCGTCTTTATGGCGGAGGCCTTCAATACCGCAATCGAAAAGTTGTGTGACAAGGTATCTCCCGGCCAGGATCCGCTTATAAAAATCGCGAAAGATGTGGCTGCCGGAGCGGTCCTTCTCTTTGTTTTTGGGGCAGTGACGGTAGGATTGATAGTCTTTTTGCCAAAAATCATCGCTCTTTTTTGAAATTGCTCCTAAAAATCGCCTTCAGAAAACTCCGATATCGGTTTAATTTGTTGCCTGATTTAACATTTAGATACAAATTTTAACATATTTTTAAAGCAAAGATTATCAATCAGATAAAACGGCTCGAACTAATTTTTGACAAAATTGTTGTCAGAAAATTTGCACAGCGTCGAAATTTGCTATAACTTTGCAATCGCAATTCGGAAATGACACGGTCAAACAGAGAGTTTGAGAGGCTGTCAGGATTGCGACGAGAACTTTGAAATTTTGCCACAAGACAAGCAGCGAAAGTTGTTTAGAGTACAGGGACATAAATAAGTCCCGTCAATATACAATGGAAAAGGAATCCTGGACCTGTAGAACAATTCGAAGGAATATTGTAAAAGACAATATATACTAACAGCGGAGAGTT
>CAJUBC010000051.1 GCA_910584545.1 uncultured Muribaculaceae bacterium
CAAACGCAGGCCTTTTCACATTAAAAAATCATGCCTTTAACTGAATATCCCTAAACTATTTTAGCAATTATTCGCACAGATTTAACAATAATTCAATACTATCTGTCCCCCTCAGTGGAATATTATCTTCCTCCGGCGGTGGATTGGTCGGCATCGCCGCTGGCTTTGATGCGTTTATTGGCTTTGCGCTTCTGGTGACCCCATTGAAGATTGTAGTTTATGCCGATATAGGGCATCCGGAAGTCTGTACGCGTATGACGTTCGTTACTGTTCCATTTGCTCAGAGATACAGAACCTTGATCGTAATGTCCGAACGGAAGCAGACAACCTACGGAGAAAGCCCATTGTTTATAGTTGTAGGTAAGATCGATAAGGTTCATATCTTCTCCCCATGAGATTTTCTCACCCCAGAGATCGCGCTGCGCCCTGACATACTGAGCGGAGAGTGTGAATCCCCAGTGGCGCAGCTGCATTGACGCGCTTCCGCTCCACGCGTTGTTTGTGAGATCATATCCTGTACCGCGCATACGCTCCGCACGCCATTGCACATAGCCGCTTACCGTAAGCCAATCCGGAATCACTTCAAACTGAGGAGCCAAGAACAGCGATATATTCTGAAGGCCTCGGCTGTTCTCGTATGTGGTGATGAGTTTATCATCTTCCCACATCAGCAACGGAGTGATTGCGTTTGGAGAAGTGTAGGCACGGATACCGAACTGACCGTAGACTCTCGGAATCTGAAAATTATAACGCAATGTCAGCATATAACTGTTTGAGGTCTTGATTTCGGGATTACCTACACGCCATTGGAAACCATCTATCTGCTGCGGGGTAGGATTGGTTTCCGCCAGTGAGGGATTAGACTGCCAGGACTCGAAATTCAATCTGAACTGATGCCGCTGATTCAATGAATAAGTGATCGCAGCCTGAGGACGTAGATTCCATGAATGGCTGCCGAGTCCCGTTTCATGGAAGAGGAAATCGGTATACTGCGCACCGAGTCCGGCGGTGAATGTAAACTTTTTGACTCGCTGGAAATATTCAGCGAAGAAATAGACTCTGTCCTGACGCTGATGGAATACAGCTCCTCCGAGATTCTCATATATCGACTTGTTGCGATTGGCGGTATACGATGCTCCGGCAGTCAGGCGCGACTTGCTCCAGTTCTTTATATAATCTGCTTCTATGGCATAGAGCTGGTTGCGGTCCTTGATATCGGTATGGATATCGGTGATGTATTCGTATGTCTCCGGCATCTGCTCGATATAGTCGGAGAATATGCGTCCCATATAGTATTGGGTCTTGAAGTCGACCACGAGCAACTGTTGCTTTGGAAAATGCTGCTCCCAATAAGCTGATACGGCAGGACGGGAGCCATTGTCGCCGTTGACCTCCGTCAGCAAAACATCGGGCACTCCGGTGTTGGAGGACATAAGGCCGTAATATGTGGTTTTATTGGTGGGTTTGAGGAACCCGCGGACATCCACCACGATAACAGTCGTATCCGGTATGATATAGTTGTAGGAAGCCCACAAGTTTCCTATGGAATTGTCGATATTTCCGCCAAGTGATCTCTCTTCGCGAATCAGATGTCTTCCGTCGGGATAGGTAAAGGTTTCCTCATAGTCACGATGGACTTTAAGGTTTTCCGTCAGCTTATAGCCTCCCCCTATCTCAATCTGTGAGCGTCCGAAGTTGAATTTCACGCTTGGATTGTATTGCCCCCATGCCATATTCAGGGCCTGTGTGGCGTAGAGCATCAGAGACCCTCCCACCGTAGGATTGGCAACGATGAAATTGAGTACGGTATTGGCTCCGTTATACCTGAGTCCGGGATTCTCGATCCATTCTACACGTTTGATTGAAGATGGCAGGAGATTTCTAACCTGATCCACCGAGGCTTCACGTCCATTGATCCGTACTTGCACGGATTGGCCGGCAGAAGTGACGGTGCCGAGCGCGTCACTCACTGTTATCGACGGAATCATAAGATTGGATAGTAGCTGCACTCCGTTTTTTGCATTGTCAACCGCGCTTTTGGAAGGATGATAGACATCCATATCAGCCTTGTGTATCACCTTAGGGGCTTGAACCACAATCTCGGCTAACTCATTGGTCGAAACTGTATCAGTACCCACAGTCTTGGCGGATACCGTCATAGCCCAACATGACATCAATATTGGAATATATAACTTTCTCATTTTTTCATCAATTTTTGAATACAATGCAAAATTACCCCATAGAATTGAGAATGGTCTCAACAAATGTTGAAAAGTACATTTCACGATTGTGTTTTTCTAAGGCGGCTCAAATGGGGGGGGGGGTGATGTTCAGCAGCGAGGCGATGTCTTTGAGTGAGAAGAGCTGGAACAGATCAGGGTCCCGACTGAACAATTCATCGTAGCGTTGCTGGGGTGATTTGGAATAGAGGTCTACATGGCGGTCGTAGAGGGTATAAAACAGTTCGCGGGTAGAGACTTCGACTATTTGACGGACTTTATCATCCCCCTGCATCAGTTTCGCAACTTCCGCCGACGGGATGCAGTGGATTTCGCAAGGAACTGTTGCGATAATTGAGCACCGAGACTTCTCCCGGTAGAGCGATCCGGGAAAGTCGCATACCTCAAGGGCTATTATGTCGGTAGGCATCTTCTTGCCATGCATCGAACTGATATAGTTGGCGAGAACTGAACACCCGAACACAAAACCGACTGTTTTTGCATTGCCCGAATTATCAATCAACGAGTGCTTGAAACCGCCTGACACAATCCATCCTGCATTTCTGAGGACTTCCCCCGTGCGAGCGAAATACTCGCCGCGCCGGAAATGCCGCATAGTGCCATGCTTCTCACATAACTCTCTCCAGAAAGAGAAATCCAGAGCCTCTTCAAATATGTTGAACCGTGAAGACATACCCACGCAACTCATATCAGTCGTCCTTTAATTGCAACGTAAAGACACGTCATTTGTTTCATGTATGTGAAGTGTCCTCTTTTCTCAGTTCAAGCCATCATGATGCAAAATTAAGCAATTTAAACTTTTTTAGCAATTGTTGGTCAAAATTTTGTAAATGTTTACAACTGAGAACCTCCATCGCATTCTTTTCCCATGAAATCCTTGATTTTTCCTAAGGATTGAGGATATTCTATGCAACTTGCTAAAAGAATACTATCAACGGATACTATAAATCATTAAAACATGAATATTAAGACTACTATCGCTAAACTGTCGCTGGGGCTGGCTCTGATTCCCGCCACCTTTGCGGCAAACGCTCAGCAGGTGGCTCCGACCACTTCGGACTCAGTAGCCACAGTGTATTTCATCAAGGATATCAATTCGGAAAACCTTCTGAAGATATACGACGCGCTCGACCGTCGTGCCACAGGCAAGGTCTGCGTGAAACTATCGTTCGGGGAGGAAGGCAACCCCAATCATCTCGACGCAAATCTGATTGCTCCGCTCGTGCAGGGTCTGCACGCCACTTTGGTGGAATGCAACACCGCCTATAACAGTTCGAGGCGCCATGCATCGGACCATCTCAAGACAGCCGAGAACCATGGCTTTGCGGCAATCGCTCCCATCGACATCATGGACAGAGAGGGAGAGACCGCGCTGCCGGTCAAGAAAGGGAAACATATCAACTACGCCCTCGTCGGCAAGAACTGGCTGAACTACGACTTCACCGTAGTTCTCTCTCATTTCAAGGGACACCCGAGCGGAGGCTTCGGAGGAGCTCTGAAAAACATGGCTATCGGTATGCAGTCGAGCAACGGCAAGGCATGGGTTCACACGGCAGGGAAGACGCAGGAGGCCGACAACTGGATGTCGGTACGTGCCGAGCAGAATGATTTCCTTGAGACAATGGCCGAGTCATCAGAAGCCATCATGGACTATGCCGGTGACAAGATTCTGTACATCTCCGTAGCGAACAATCTGTCGGTAGACTGCGATTGCGTGGCACATCCGAAACCGGTACAGATGGCCGACATAGGCATTTTCGCATCTCTCGACCCGGTGGCACTCGACCGCGCCTGCGTAGACGCCGTTCATAACTCAACCGACCACGGCAAAATCCATCTGGAACAGCGCATAGCCGACCGAAACGGCACACATCTCCTCGACTACGCCGAAAGCCTCGGCCTCGGCACCCAGAAATACGTCCTCATAACCATCGAGTAAACTGCTGTAGAAACGGCAAAATATTTAGCGAGGCAGTGTCAAACTTTACAAATTGACACTGCCTCGCTTTATGTCGGGATTTTAGAGAATTGCTTAATCTTCCTTTTTCTCCTCGGTCTTTTCCTCTTCCTTAGTTTCCTCCTCTTTCTCATCGACGAACTTGGTGTAGCCTGCGGCGAGAAGAATGTTGTACCATGTGTAGAGTTTCTTGATGTCGCTGTCATGGACGCGGTCGCGGTCGAAATCTTCAACAGCGTTGCCGAAGCTGTCCTTCAGTCCCTTGGCAACGACAAGGCTCTTGATGTCGATTTCCTTGCCGCCGTTGGCGGCATACACCTTGTCAAGGATTTCGCCGAGAGGAGTATCGCCGCTCTCGGTATACATCGATATGTCGCCGAGCGACACCACTCTGTCGCGGGCGTGCACCGGCAGACGATTGCCGTTGCCAAGCTGTTCTACAATCAGTGTGCCTTTTCCACGGCTCACGATTTTGTACAGACCGGGTTTACCGGTAATTGAAATTATTTCTCGTAACACGGATATTTATTTTTAAATTTTGAACTTATTCTTTTATTTCCTGCAACAGACGGTCAATCTGTGGTAGCAACGGAACGGATCCGTCATTCTGAATCCACGTGACCGCGACCGGTCCCGAAAAATCATACTCTCCCTTCTGTCTTTCCATCCGGGAGCGCACGTCGTCGGAAGAAACCGAGTCTCGTTCTATCACCCTGCCGGTCCGGACCTCATCAGGCGCCGTGACAATCCATATCTCCGAGCAAAGGATGTCAAGGCCGGAAGCCCGCATAATCGCCGACTCCACGAACAGCACCTCTCCACTTCCCTCAGCATGACACCTGACATCTTCCAACACCTCTCCGTGAACAAGCGAATTGAGGAACGAAAGTTCCTCCCTGTCGGCAAACACCCGCGCGGAGAGATAAGGACGGCATAAAGACCCATCGCTGTTGAAAGCCTCGTCACCGAAAAAGGAACGTATTCCGGAAAGTATCCTTTCCGAGCTATCCATCAGCAATTTGGCCTGCGAATCGCAGTCATAAACCTCATATCCCTTCAGGCGCAGAATCCGCGACACAACGCTTTTACCCGACCCGATGCCACCGGTGATTCCGATTATCTTCCTCATTTCCTCACCAATGTATATTCCACGGAATCCGTCTTCAACTCGGGATTAACCACATATTCAGGATACCCCTTAAGTTTAACAGCGAGTTTGTTACCTACCCGCAACTTGGTTTCCATGTAATCCACCGACACCTCCACAGGCACGGTCTCGTCGCTGAAGATGCTCATGGGCACATAGTACTCCACAGGCACCTTTGCGGGGAAAAGCAACAGGCTCTCATCCTCCGGAACATTCTCGGCGGTGACTGTCGCGAAACCCTCCTTCCTTACAAGAGGCTCCACAGGAATCTCCACGCGGATCACGGAAGGAATTATCCTCACATTCGCAATCGGCGCCACCTTGACATCAAAATAAGAAGTTGCGGACAGATTCCGCTTCACCAGCCGTTCGGTATAGACATGGTTCACGGTGTCGATTTCCGAATTGACGGAATAGATCTTCACACTCTTCTCGACCGGCACCGGCGGTCCTGAGATAATATAACCGGAAGCTGCGGATATGTCCACACGGACCACTACCGGCACCCGTTTACCCGGCTCCGTGGTGTAATAGAGCCTCAGTGAATCGAGTCCAATGGATGTGATCTGCACTCCGTTTCCGAATTTCTGCTTAATCGCCGTGCTCAGGTCCGTCTTTCCGAGCCGGAACACGCCCGAGTGGGCATAATCGCGGAAATTAACATTCACAGTAGGATTCTTCATCACTCCGGAGCGCAGGATATTGGTACCCTTGTCGCGGAGAGTGACATGAATCTCATGCGGAGGATCGGTGATGAACGTGACAGAATCCGGCACATTGTCAACCCGGAACTTAACCCGGAAAGTATCGGTGACGCTGTCGTTAAGGGTAATGACGAGCCAGAAGACAGTGGCGATTACAACAAAAATGAGAAAGACAAGCGCGTTATGAAAGCCCCCGGATTTTACAATCCGGGAAAGCAAGTCGCGTATCTTCCTCAATTTAGCCATCTGTAATGTCGGTTTCCCTGATTACTTCTTGGCGGGAGCGGCCTCTACCACAGGATAGACCGAAGCGCGGTCAACCTTGATGGAGACTCCAGGGGCCACCTCCACGAGCATAGTGTCAGTACCTTCCCTGAGTTCCTTGATACGGCCATGGATTCCGCCGGCGGTCACTACCCTGTCGCCGTTCTGCATGGCTTCCCGCTGCTTCTTCAGCTCCTTCTGTTTTTTTGACTGAGGGCGGATCATCACGAAATAGAAGATGGCGATCATGGCCACGATCATGAGCATTCCGCTCCAGCTTGATCCTGCCGAGGACTGAGCCTGCAGGAGAATGGTGTTGAGTACGTACATTATTGTTCTGATTTAATTATTTTTCTTTTTTACTGTTTGTGGAGAATGCTTTCCTTCTGCAGACGCGCTATCACGGATCCAAGGATGCCGTGGACAAACGAGCCGCTCTTCGAGGTGCTGTAGCTTTTAGCCAACTCGATATACTCGTTTACACTCACGGTAAGAGGTATCTTCGGAAAATTGAGAATCTCTCCGATGGCAGTAATGAGCACCACCACATCCATGAAAGCCAGACGCTCCTTGTCCCAGTTCGCCCCGTCGAGGGCCTCGTCCACATAACGGCGGTAGGTCTCCTTGTTGCGGAGCACTGCGTAAATCAACTGACGTCCGAAAGCGGCATCCTCCTCATCCTTATATTTCTCGAGTATGAAATCGCCGCCGGTTCCCGCCTTCTCCTCCATGCGTCTGAGAGTCTTGACCACAAACGTCCCCATGATGTCGATATCGTCGTTCCAGAAAACGGACTTCTCCTCAAGGGTCTCGAGCAAGACAGGGCTGGTGAAAATCACCTTGCGGAAAAGCTGACGCCACAGCTCGCAATCGTCGTTCAGGTCGGCTGACGGAGCGGCCATGTATTCCTTATATATGTCTGATTCGAGCACGGCCTTCAGCAGCGACTCCATGAGAAGATGGTCATCGGGCATCCAGTCTATCCTGTTCTTCTGGATGTATGCGTTTACGGCAGGGCTCTCGCGGATCAGACGTGCCACCCGGTTTTCCACAAACCTCATGTTGGGATTCAGGTCCTCATCAGTGCGCAGATGTCTGTGACGGCGGTCATCGAGACGGCGCTCCTGCATGGCGGTGAGTTCAACCGGAATCATGAGAAGCCTGAAATAAAGCTCCCTTGCCTTGTCGAGACTCTGCTCAAGAGCGCGGACCACCTCATCCACATTATCCTGCGAAGCAAGGAAATTGGAGAATGTCCTGTTGAGCATTCCCTGCATGGTCTCCACTCCCTTGAGTGTATAATTAACACGGTTCGGAATAATCGAGGTCAGTAGCGGCGACGGCATGATCACCATATTGAGGAGATTGGTCCAAACCATCTCCTCAGCAGCCGGCACATCACGGTCCAGATCCTTAAGGAATGACTTGTAGACGCCTGAATCCTTCACTGTCTGCGCCAAGCCCTCCACTATGCCATCGAAAGGAAACGGCTCGGAAGAATACTTGAGCATGAGCGATTTCACGCGCTCATCCATCAGCAACCGCGAGATAAAACGCGTCTGCGCAAGAGGATACTCGCCACGACGGCGCTCCACCTCACGCGACAGCTTTATCAGCAAGACAAGCATGTCGAGGTACAGCGAATATGCGAACCGCTTCTCCTTTGTCGGTGCCGAAGGGTTGGATTCGATTGAAAACTGTTTTTCCACAAGAAGAAAGGAATACAGCGTCTGTATCACCTTTATTCTAATCAAGATTCGATTTATCATAACTCTTTATAATAACCTCCGACTCCACGGAGTAATCGTATGCAAATTTAAGGTTTTTCGGCCAACTGACCAAATTAATTTTATACCGGGCGGGACATCAGTTTTTTCCGGAACATGCGCTTCCGTCCGCGCGTCTCTGCCTTACAGCCTCATAAATCATGACCCCGGCAGCCACCGACACGTTTAATGATCCTATGTTTCCCGCCATCGGAATGGCGGCTAATCTGTCGCAAAGCCTCAGCACCTCATCGGAAATACCGGTCTCTTCATTTCCCATAACAATTGCCACCGGTACGGTATAGTCAATCTCCGTATAGTCCACCGCGCCTTTCTCGGTGGCTCCGACCACCATCACACCGTTTTCCTTCAATGCCTTCACCGCCGCTACGACATCATGCTCGCGACACACGGGAAGATAGAAGAGAGCTCCGGCCGAAGTCTTGACGGCATCGGGAGTGACCGAGACGCTGTTGCGCTCCGGTATCACTATCGCGTCGACTCCCGCACAGTCAGCCGTGCGGCCTATCGCACCGAAATTTCGGGTATCGGTCAGACCGTCGAGCACCACTAAGAACGGATTGCGTCCCTCCTCATAAAGGGCCGGCAACACATTGTCGAGCTTATGATAGACCACCGGTGACACCAGCGCCACCACTCCCTGATGATTCTTCATAGTTATGCGGTTCAGGCGTTCCACCGGAACTCTCTGCATAACGACGCCATACTCCCGGATCCTTGCAAACAGTTCCTTCGACAGTTCTCCTGTGAGGTCTTTTCTGACTAGGACCTTGTCAATGCTTTTACCGGCTTCCAGAGCCTCTATCACCGCTCTGATTCCAAATATATAATCGCTTTTCTGCATTTTCTTTGTTTTAGATTTGATTCCTGGCCTCTCAGGATTTCAGCAGGTCGCGGGCTGCTGCAAGAGCGCTCTCCTTCACCTCCGAACCTGAAAGCATCGAGGCTATCTCCTTCACCCTTTCCTCCTCTGTAAGTCGCTTCACATTGGTGAAGGTACGCGACTCGTCGTCACGTTTGTACACCTTGAAATGAGCGTTACCCTTGGCTGCCACCTGAGGCAGATGGGTGATCACAAGCACCTGCATGTCATTCCCCATATCGCGCATCATCGCTCCCATCTTATCGGCGATCTCGCCCGATACGCCTGTGTCGACTTCATCGAAGATTATGGTCGGCAGGTTCATCTTGCCGGCAAGGATAGCCTTGAGACTCAGCATCATCCTCGACACCTCTCCGCCAGACGCCACATCGGCGAGCGGCTGCAGGCGACCGTTCTTATTGAACGAGCAGAGGAACTCCATGTAGTCCTGTCCGGCAGGGCCGAGCTTAGCAGTCGACTGTCGCGCCTCGAACGACAGATTAGAAAGGCCGAGAGGTCGTGCCGTTTCAGTTATAAGCCTTGATAGACGTCCCGCACCGACCACACGGCTATCCGTGAGGGCCGCGGCCACTTTCTTCAGCCGTCGCGCGGCCTGCCGCGACTGCTCCTCAAGCTGGGGAAGTTCCGTTCCCTCGCCACCGATATTCGAAAGTTTCCGGTGCAGTTCATCCCGGAGATCAACGAGTTCGTCAGCCTCCTTGACCCTGAAGTTCTTCACCGCCTCGTAATAGCTGTTCATGCGTGCGGAAAGCCGGGCAAGTTCCGTCGGATCGGAGTCAACTTCCTCAGCCATGTCGCATACGGTCTCGTAGATATCCTTAAGCTCTACAGTCAGCGAGGCGAGACGACGCAGGATGTCGGCATTCTCGGCCTCCGCCCCGAACAGAGAGAAATCCACCTTGGCGGCCTCTGCCCCTGCCTCGGAGAGGAGGGTGAGCGCTCCGGCATCACCGGTGCCGAGCATAGCGCCCATGGTCCGGAGTCTGTCGCGTATCTCATCGGCATCGCTGAGCACCTCGAAACGGCGCTCTATTTCGGCGAGTTCGCCACGGTGCGGCTTCAGCTTGTCGAGCTGCTCGACCTGGAATTTCATGAAATCGGCATTCTCGGCCGATTTAGATATCTCCTCCCGCAACGCCTTCAGACGCCTCCGGATGTCGACATACGCCGCGAATTCCTTACGGTAATCATCAAGCTGCGAGCGGTTGTCAGCCAACAGGTCGACCACGCGCAACTGTTCGGCAGGATCTGACAACTTGGCATTGGCATGCTGCGAATGAATATCGATCAGGCGGGAGGCCACGAGAGATAGTGTCAGCAGGGTCACCGAGCGGTCGTTGATATAGACTTTCGACCTTCCCGATGCCGAAATCTCGCGGCGGATTATCACTTCATTTCCCTCGCGTCCCTGCGAATCTGTGTCCACCCATTCAATGCCTCTCTCTTCGAATATCTGGCGCAGATCCGGATCGACATCCACAAAGATAGCCTCCACTTCCGATTTTCGGCTGCTGTCGCCGATCACGCGGGTATCAGCGCGGCCTCCGAGCAGAAGAGAGAGAGCTCCGAGCATTATCGACTTTCCGGCACCCGTCTCACCCGTGATGATGGTCAGACCGGGCCCGAACTCAAGTTCGAGGCGGTCAATCAGCGCGTAATTCGTTATTCTTAATGTCTTAAGCATTTTTCAATGGGATTCTGTCTGATAAAGCCTTATTGCTCAGGATTCTTTATTTTATCGAGCCTCTGCTGCTCGGTGGGATATAGAGGCTGGAGTATTTCGTAGGCTTTAGTCCGCTCGGTCTCGGGAGCTTTGGAATAGACATTCACGAGCTCGTCGAGCTTAGCATCTCGGAATATGGAAAGCGCCACCGACATAGGTGCGTTGTCTCCTATCTTCTTTATCTCCTCGAGCGACTCCGTGATGACCGCCCTGCCCTTGTCGGGACTTGTCACCATCTCGTCGAGACCCTTGCGGTGATAGTTGTAGAGAAGGTTCCTGATTCCCGACGTGTTGCTTTCCGTATAGGAATTCAGCACGGCGGCCCGGTTCTTGTTGTCCTCGAACGTGCGCCAGCCAATTTCTCCGCTCGACTGCTGTTGCTGGACAATGCTCTGCGCGCGGTCATAGAACCGCTGGCCGCCGAGCGGCGAGAAACTGTCGAAATCTATCCCCAGGAATAGATTCGCATAATAGTCAAGAATAGCAGTCAGATTGTTTTCCGACATATTCTCGTTGTAGATCAGCGGATCTCCCTCGCGATAGTCGAATTCAATCTTCTGGTCGCGGAAATTGAAGAGCGTCGTGGTGTAGGTACTGTTGTAAACAGGCCTTGACAGCTGCACCTGCAGGTCTCCCTTCATCCTGTCGTCGGAATATTCCGCTATTGTGAAAAAGAGACGGCATTCTATCTTCTCCTGAGGAGAGAATGTGGCGTCGCTGAACTTAGTCTCGTTCATGTACGTGTTGAGTGCTTCCTTGAGAGTCTCGAACACGTTTTTGTTAGTGCCTTCTATCTGCTGTGAATTCACATCAACTGTGGCGCGGAATTCCTGGGCGTTGGCACAGAAGCGGCCGCCGGCTGCAATCAGCACCGCCGCGCAAGCTTTCTTTATCGCATCAGTATTCGTCATAGTCAGTTATGGTCTGTCAGTTATCGTTCGCATTCAGCATCGACGTTGCCTCTGAATCTCAGCATGGCGTCCACGATGTCGCGCGCCACCTCACTCTTGCTTTTCAGAGGAAACTCAGTGACGCTACCTTCGCGTGCGAAGATTGTGATCTTATTTGTATCGGTGCGAAATCCCGCACCTTTGTCGCGCAGGGAATTCATCACTACCATATCGAGATTCTTTTTCTCGAGTTTATGGGCAGCGTTGATGCGTTCGTTGTCGGTCTCGAGAGCGAAACCGACAGTGGTCTGTCCCGCCCGTTTCATCTTGCCGCAGAGTGCGGCGATGTCTGGATTGCGCACCATGCGGATTGTCATCTCATCGGCATTCTCACGCTTGATTTTCGATTCAGCAGTTTCGGCGGGACGGTAGTCGGCTACCGCAGCTGCGAAAACAGCGACATCGGCATTGGCAAACGCCTTCCGCGCAGCCTCGCACATTTCCACCGCGCTCTCCACATCGACCCTATGGATGGATGGATTAACCGTTGAAAGCGACACCGGGCCGGCCACGAGTGTAACTTCCGCACCGCGCGACGCGCACTCTTCGGCAATGGCGAAACCCATTTTTCCACTGGAGTAATTGCCTATGTACCGTACCGGGTCTATACGCTCGCATGTAGGACCGGCAGTTATCAGCACCTTCATCCCCTCCATGTCGCAGGAACGAGAGAAATACTCTTTTATCCGGCTCACGATCTCTTCCGGCTCCGCCATTCTTCCCTTGCCGCTCAGCCCGCTTGCAAGCTCACCAGAACCAGGCATGACGATCTCCACACCGTCGCGGCGCAGCTGCTCTATGTTCCGCTGCGTGGAGGGATGAGCCCACATATCGAGGTCCATCGCAGGTGCAACCATCACATGCTCCTTGGCGGAAAGGTAGGTGGTCACCAGCATATTGTCGGCCACGCCTGTTACCATTTTCGCCATTGTCGATGCTGTGGCGGGGGCAATGACCATTAGATCCGCCCATAGTCCGAGCGATACATGACTGTGCCATTCCCCGGTATTGGCGGTGAAGAAGTCACAGACCACAGGGTGCTGGCTGAGCGCCGAGAGAGTCACCGGAGTAATGAATTCCTTGCCATTCGGAGTGATCACCACCTGCACCTCCGCACCTTCCTTTACAAGAAGACGGAGGAGGAACACCGACTTATAGGCCGCTATTCCTCCGCTGATTCCTAATACGATATGCTTTCCTTTCAACATAAGTATATGCTTACTTCCGCCGTTCCGCCTGCGCTTCATAGAAGAGGCGGGTGGCTACATCCTTGCTGTTTTTAGGGAAATCTCCCTGCATCATCCAATGATAGAACGAAGGTTCACGGCGAAATATTTCCTTGACGGGACGGTCCCTGTACTTTCCGAAATTGAAAACAGGTTCATCCTTGTCGTTAAGCACAAACCGGGCCGCGAGGTCCACGTTTCGACCTATTCTCGAGAACTCAGCGAGTGCTTCCACGTCGTTCTCGAGTTCCGGATAGCGTTCGAGCTGTCCGAGAAGCACCTCGTATGTAGCGCGTGTATCGGCCACAGCTGAATGCGCACCCTCCAGATTCTTGCCGCAGTAGAACTTATACGCCGCGACAAGTGTGCGCTGCTCCATCTTGTGGAAAATGTTCTGCACGTCGATGAATCGACGTCCGGAGACATCAAAGCTGATGCCGGCACGGGCGAATTCCTCAATCAGCAGGGGGACATCGAACTTATTGCTGTTGTACCCGGCTATGTCGCAACCTTCGAAAATGTCCGAAAGCGACTTGGCCACCTGACGGAACGAGGGACAGTCGCGCACGTCATCGTCGGTGATGTGGTGTACCTTGGTACTTTCCTCCGGGATATGCATCTCCGGATTGATGCGGCGACTCTTCTCCTCGTCGGGACGGCCGTCGGGATATATCTTGATGTAGCTGAACTCCACTATCCGGTCCTTGGTGACATTGGTGCCGGTGGTTTCCAGATCGAAAAAGATGATGGGGCGGGTCAGATTCAGTTTCATATCACCTGCATTGGCATTTGAACGATAACTATATCCTCACCCTCGCTCTTCTCAGCCGGCGTATAGAGTCCCGGACGTGCAGGATCGGAGAGGAGCAGGCGGATTTCATTCTCCTTGAGATTACCGAGAATCTCCACCATGTACTGGCCGTTGAATCCGATGGTCATCTCATTCCCCTCGTAGGAACATGTGACGCGCTCTTCGGCCGATGTGCTGTAGTCATAGTCCTGGGCAGAGATTATAACCTCATTGGGCTGTATGTTGAGCACCACGAGTTTGGAGCTCTTCGAAGAGAAGAGGTTTACGCGGCGCAAAGCACCCATGAGCGTTTCGCGGTCGACCTCGAGATTGAAGGGATTGTTCTCCGGTATCACTCGGCGGTAGTCGGGATAATTGCCATGGATGAAAAGACAGGAAATAAAATACTCGCCGAACTCGAAGAGGCCGCTCTTGGAATCGAACGATACGCGTATGTCGACATCCTCGCTGGTGATGAGCGAGCGGATGATGTTGGCCACCTTGGCGGGCATGATGAAGTGCGCCTCAAGCCCGGGAGCTTTCGCGCGGTTCACATAGCGCACGAGCTTATGGGTGTCGGAGCTGACGAAAGTGATGTCCTCCTCATGGATGTCCCAGTAGATACCTGTCATGATCGGGCGTACGGTGTCGACGCTCACCGCGAAGCAGGTGTTGTCGAGACCCTTCTTCACCATATCGGCCGGAACGGTGAATTCCACCCTTTCCTCGGTGGACTGTGCCGGACGCGGATATTCATCGGCCGACACGCCCATGAAGTTGAAATGCCCGTTGAGGAAACGGAGGTCTACTTCCTTGGTGTCGTCGTTGATGTAGAAGGTGAGGGGCTGGTTGGAGATTTCCTTGGTTATCTCAAGAAGGCGCTTGGCGGGGATGGCAATAGCCCCCTCTCCTTCCAGATCAGTTATAGGCACATAGACCGTGAGTACGTTCTCGGAGTCGGAGCCGGTGATGCTCAGGCGGTCGCCGCCCACTGTGGAGAGCAGAAAATTGTCGAGTATGGAAAGAGCGTTTTTCCCGTTTATGACCTTGCTTGCGGCCTGAAGGCGCTGCTGGAAAATCTTTCCGTCAACATTGAATTTCATCGTATATAGCGTAATAATTTATTCCAATAAAGATTTACCTGCAAATATAACGATTTACACGGAAATTTCAAAACTGTGAGGCACCATTTTTAATAATATAAACAAAAAAGTCCCGGTTGCGTGAGAGGGCACTGAAAAAGTGTTGACTTTTCAGATTCTCCCCTCCGCAGGCTAAAAT
>CAJUBC010000052.1 GCA_910584545.1 uncultured Muribaculaceae bacterium
AGAAGCTGCTGGGCGAGCTTGCGCTGGGCGTTGACCACCTTCTCCACATTGGGCTTGAACTCGTTGAACATCTGGTCGTCACCCTTGGGGATCGGGCCGGAGATGATTAGCGGCGTACGGGCATCGTCGATAAGCACGGAGTCGACCTCGTCGACGATGGCGTAATAGTGTTCCTCCCTCTGCACGAGGTCCTGGATCTGGGTGGCCATGTTGTCGCGGAGGTAGTCGAAACCGAACTCGTTGTTAGTACCGAAGGTGATGTCGCATGCGTAAGCCGCGCGGCGCTCCTCGGAGTTAGGATCAGTCTTGTCGATGCAGTCCACGGTCAGGCCGTGGAACTGATAGAGCGGGCCCATCCACTCGGAGTCTCGTTTGGCAAGGTAATCGTTAACGGTCACCACATGCACGCCCTCGCCCGTGAGGGCGTTGAGGAATACCGGGAGCGTGGCCACGAGGGTCTTGCCCTCGCCGGTGGCCATCTCGGCGATGGAGTTGGTGACCTTGCCGCCGTTCATCATGCCGTGGAGCACCATACCGCCGATGAGCTGCACGTCGTAGTGCATCATGTCCCACTTGATCAGGTTGCCGCCGGCCACCCACTCGTTCCTGTAGATGGCCTTGTCCCCCTCGATGGTGAGGAAGTCCTTGCCGGCCCCGGCAAGACGGCGGTCGGCTTCGGTGGCCGTCACCTCGATGGTGTCGTTCTCCTTGAAGCGGCGCGCGGTCTCCTTGACCACGGCGAACACCTCGGGGAGCACGCGGTCCAGATCGCGGGCGTAATTGTCGAACATCTCCTCCTTGAGCTCGTCGATGCGCTTCCAGAGCGGCTCGCGCTTGTCATAATCGAGGGTTTCGATCTGCTCGCGGATCTCGGCGATCTGGTCCTTGTATTTGGCCGCGTTGCCGCGGATCTCGCCGCGGATGGTGTCGATGCGGCCGCGGAGCTCGTCGTTCGATATATCCTTGATCTGCTCCGAAATCGGATTTATTTCTTTCGAGAGGCGATTCCAGAGCGGGCGTACCGCACGCTCCGACTGATCGCCGAATACTTTCTTAAAAAGATTGTTGAACATCTATATTGTAGATTCTTGTATTAACATTAATATTGTGGAACTCACTTCTTTCTGTCCAGCTGCATGGGCCGGCCCTCGGAGCCGTTGGGCGACCGTATGCGCAGCAGTCCGGTGACTGTCGGAGCGATGACGGCGGCGTCGACAGAAGCCGACATCACTGTCGGAGCGAGTCCCGCGCCTATGAAGAAAGCCGGAGAGGCCACGGGCGATGAACGCATCGGCTTCTTTACCGGTGGGAATTCCTCGTCGTCTACAACATCCCATCCGGGGGCGTAGTTCACTATCAGGTCGCCGGTAAACCTCGGGTCGAGGGCGAGGCGCATCGACTCCTGCTCGGCGGTGGCCGGCGAGAGGATGTCGCCGACGGTATATACCTCGGCCACTCCGCTCATCTTCGCCAGGAAGGTCCGCGCGTCGCGCGCGATTGCCTCCGGGTCGAGTTTACGGGCCTCTATCTCCTTGTGGTCAAGGAAGACATGACGGTCGCGGATGGCGGCCACATATCCCGCACTGCCATGCTTTGCCGACAGATATGAGTTGAGCAGCGACTTGGCCCGCTTCGTGGAGAACTCCCCTCCCGGTATGCGGTATTTCTTCTCCTCCACCACAGCATCGTCGTAATAGCCTGTCGAGGAGATGAATATCAATGCATTGTCGGTGCCGACATAGCGGTCGATAGCCTCGAAAAGACGTTCGAGCTGCCGGTCGAGCCTTATGTAGGAATCGGCAAGTTCGGCGCGGAAATCGTTGTCGGCCACATACTTGAACGGTGCAGCCGTGTAGCCCAGGCTCAGCATGTCGAGCGTGGGGCCTCCCCCCATCTTGAGCTGGCGGATGAACTCTATGGCGAGGTCGGTCACCTCGGCGTTGGCGAGCGCCGAAGCGTTGAACTTGCGGTAGACATCGCGGTCCGCACGCGGGAACTGGTGGCGGAACGGATGCTTAAGCTTTATGTCGCTGACGCCCGGCACGCCGTCGAGCGGCATCAGCGGGCGCCATTGCATCGTGTCGAGCCTCGAGGAGAGGGAGGCCCGGAAGTTTCTGTTGGAAGCCGGCACCGGCAGACTCCCGTAGTAGGAGGAAGTCGCCCAGTTTCCGGTGGTGTTGTTGAGCCAGACGGCGTTCTTTCCCGCATGTCCGGCCATGATGACAGCCTGCTGCGGCTCGGTGGCTATCGAATAGACCGACCCGAGCCCGACGCCGTCGATGGCCACTTCGTCGGACACGGTGGAAAGCCGCAGGTTCTCGGGTGTGAAGGAATCGTTGCTGACGGTGCCCGTGCCGGCGAGTGCCGGGCGGGAGACAGTACCCGAGGCTGTCTGCTCGAACACCAGTGCCGAAGGCACGCCGGTCAGCGACGGATAGCTCCCGGTGTAGAGCATGGCGGTGGCGCTCGCCGCGTCGAGCGGAGAGACCTTGAAGTCCACGTCGCGGAAATAGACGCCATCCTTCATCAGATAGCGGAATCCATGCTCGCCGAAGCGGCTCTGCAGACTCTCTATGTAGTCGGTGCGCAGCTGGTCAACGACGATTCCTACCACGAGCCTTGGTCTGGCGGATTCCGCCTGAGCCACGCCCGCGAGTGTCGCCAGTCCGACGAGTGCTGTTGCTAACCTGTTCATTTATTCGTTTGTTATGCCGCGATGCGGCACCATATTTATAACTCCTGGAGGAGGTTATTATTGCGTATGATGCGGCGAGGGTCACCGTGGCCGCCATTATCGGGAACATGGCCGGATCGGCCGACTGCCGCTGCACGGGCCACGCCAGGAGCAGCAGGCCCACTCCCACCACATTCCACCATATCATCGGCACTGTCACCCATCTTCCGCGCCGGCCCATCCACACACCCGCAGCCACAAGCAGCTGCAGGGGGTTCAGAAGCACCAGCAGGATGTTGGGCGACGTGGCCTCGTGCGTGGAGACGAACACAAGGAACGCTATCACGCAGCCCACAAGGCCCAAGACACCGAACCAGAGGGAATATACCCACTTCAATATTCTCTTGCGGCGCTGCTGCGTTACCGCCGCCGCGACCGTCAGGAGGAATAGCGCGCTGAAAATAAAGAGCGGTGTCAGATACCAGGGCGTGGGGGGAAGCGACGCGCTGTCGCCCCCTTCGAAAAGGGTGCGGCTGCGGGCCACGAGCGGCGCGCCATCCTCGAAATGGGCTCCCCGGACCTTCTCCATCATCTCGATCGGCACGAACATCTCCGCGCGCCCGTCGATACCGACATCAAGACCGCTGCCGAGGGCAAGGTCGATGCCGAACTGGTACCAGGGGTAATCCTTGTGATAGGCCCGCATCTCGTGCCGGAAAGTGCCGTACTTCACCGTGTCCGGGTAAATCACCCTCTCCGCAGTCGCGCCGTCCACACGGTCGACGATGCGTGTGGCGCAGTTGTCTTTCACATAATTATAGCGATAGGTGCGGTTCTGCGGAAGAGCCTCCTCCCGCAGCATGCCGAGCAGTTTCCAGGCCTCGTCCTGCGAGAGGTTGAGGTCCTGCTCCACCACCTTGCGGTTTCCCTGCACATACTCCGCCATGAAGAGCGGAAACGGGTAAGAGGCCAGCATGTAGTCGGTCTGTCCGGCCACGAACCGCCCCACGAAGTTCGGTTCGTTGAAATCGAACACGCCGTAGTTCCACACCGAGTCGATGCGCTCGCCCCGGACGCGGATGGCCTCATGGCCGCACAGTTCATACACTTCCCGCCCGGGCCAGCAGGTCACCAGGCTGACAATGACCGAATCCCGCCTCTCCCCGGCCCGGAGGGGCGGCAGGAGAAGCAGGATTGTAAGAAGTGCGGTGAGAATCGTGCGCATACGCCCTGACACTCAGATCAATATTCGCAGTTTTTAGGATAGCGCGGGAAGGGGATTACGTCACGGATGTTCTGCATGCCGGTCACGAAGAGCACCAGACGCTCGAATCCGAGGCCGAAGCCGGAATGAGGCACCGTGCCGTAGCGGCGTGTGTCGAGATACCAGTCCATTCCCTGAAGGCCGAGCTCCTCGCAACGCTTCGACAGTTTCTCGTAGCTTTCCTCACGCTGGGAGCCGCCGATGATCTCTCCGATTTTCGGGAAGAGCACGTCCATGGCGCGGACAGTCTTGCCGTCGTCGTTGAGCTTCATGTAGAACGCCTTGATTTCCTTGGGATAGTCGGTGAGGATCACCGGCCGCTTGAAGTGCTCCTCCACGAGGTAGCGCTCATGCTCCGAGGCGAGGTCGGCGCCCCAGAATACGGGGAACTCGAACTTGCGGCCGCTCTCCTCGAGGATCTTCACGCCCTCGGTGTAGGGAAGACGGACGAAGTCGTTCTCCACCACGAAGCGGAGACGTTCGGGCAGTTCCTTGTCGAAATGCTCTGCCAGGAACGCGATGTCGTCGGCGCAGTGCTCCAGCGCGTAGTTCACGCAGTACTTGATGAATTCCTCGGCGAGGTCCATGTTGTCCTCGATCTCGTAGAACGCCATCTCCGGCTCGATCATCCAGAACTCCGAGAGGTGACGGGGAGTGTTGGAATTCTCGGCGCGGAAAGTGGGGCCGAACGTATAGATGCAGCCGAGCGCGGTGGCGCCGAGCTCACCCTCGAGCTGTCCGGAGACAGTGAGGTTTGCCTGACGACCGAAGAAATCCTCGGAATAGTCCACGCGACCATCCTCCGTCTTGGGAAGATTGTCGAGGGGAAGGGTCGTCACCTGGAACATCGCTCCGGCTCCCTCGCAATCGGAGGCTGTGATCAGCGGCGTGTGGAAATAATAGAATCCCTTGTCGTTGAAGAATTTGTGAACCGCAAACGCAAGAGCGTGGCGGATTCGGAGCACGGCGCCGAACGTGTTGGTACGGGGTCTCAGGTGCGCTTTCTCGCGCAGGAACTCGAGGGTGTGGCCCTTCTTCTGCAGCGGATATGTCGCGGGGTCGGCGGTGCCGTACACCTCCATATCGGCCGCCTGAACCTCCACCGACTGGCCCGCGCCGGAAGAAGCCACCAGCTCTCCCTGCACGTGGATGCTCGCGCCGGTGGTGACCGGCTTCAGCATCTCGTCCGGGAAACGGCTGAGGTCGAACACTATCTGGAGATTCTTGATGGTGGTTCCGTCGTTGAGCGCCACGAACTGCACGTTTTTGTTGCCCCGGCGGGTACGCACCCAGCCCTTGACATCGACCGTTGTCCCCGTGTATTTCTCAGGGGAGGACAGAATCTCCTTTATCGTTGTTCTCTTGATTTTTTCCATTGTATGAAAGGATATTCACCGCACGGAGCCGGAACGTCCGGGACCGTGCGGTGATATTTTTTGATTATTATTCGAAAGCTCCCATGCGGAGGTAGTTCACCTCTTCCTGAGTGAGGTAACGCCAGCGTCCGCGCGGCAGGTTCTTCTTGGTGAGACCGGCGAAGTATACGCGGTCGAGTTTTGTGACGCGGTAACCGAGATACTCGAAGATGCGGCGCACGATGCGGTTACGTCCGCTATGGATCTCGATGCCGGCCTGGTTACGGTCGTCGCTCACGTAGCTGATGGCGTCGGCGTGGATCTCACCGTCCTCAAGCTCGATGCCGTCGGCGATGCGCTGCATGTCCTCCTCGGAAATCTCCTTGTCGGTCCACACATGATAGATTTTCTTCTTGACGAACTTCGGGTGGGTCAGCTTCGATGCGAGGTCGCCGTCGTTGGTGAGCAGAAGCACGCCGGTGGTGTTGCGGTCGAGTCGTCCCACGGGATAGATGCGCTCCTGGCAGGCACCCTTCACGATGTCGAGCACTGTGGTGCGTCCGTTGGGATCGTCGCTGGTGGTGACGCAGTCTTTCGGCTTGTTGAGGAGCACGTAGCACTTGCGCTCGGGAGTAACCACCTTGCCGTCGTATTCAACCACGTCGTTGCGTGTGATCTTCGTTCCGAGTTCGGTCACTACCGTACCGTTCACCTTCACTTTTCCTCCGGTGATGTACTCATCGGCTTCGCGACGCGAGCAGATTCCGGAGTTTGCCATATATTTGTTAAGACGAAGTTCCGCGTTCGGATCGATGTCCTCGAGGACGTAATCGATCTGCTTGGGACGCGGAGTGAACTTCATGCCCTGATTCCAGTTGTTGAAACCGCCCTGCTGGCGTCCGCGCTGGCGGAAACCGCCCTGCTGACGATTGTTCTGGCGGTAGCCGCCCTGCTGGCGCTGCTGATATCCGCCATGGCTCTGACGGTTCTGATATCCCCCCTGCTGGCCCTGCTGACGCTGCTGGTAGCCCCCCTGCTGGCCCGGGGTGCGCTGCTGGTAGCCGCCCTGACCCTGCTGACGGTTCTGATAGCCGCCCTGCTGGCCCGGACGCTGCTGGTAGCCACCCTGCTGACGCTGCTGGTAGCCGCCCTGGCCCTGCTGACGGTTCTGATAGCCGCCCTGGCCGGGACGCTGATAGTTCTGCGTGCGCTGCTGGTAGCCACCCTGCTGGCGCTGCTGGTAACCGCCCTGGCCCGGACGCTGATAGTTCTGCGTGCGCTGCTGATAGCCGCCCTGCTGACGCTGCTGGTAGCCGTAGTGTCTCTGCTGATAGCCGCCCTGGCTATGTTCCCCATCTGATGCATGCTCCTCGGAACGACTTGTGCCATTCTCGGGATATACCACCTTTTCATAACGATTTTCATTGCTCTCCGGAGCTGCAGAATTGACTCCCTGGATTCCGATACGAGGCCTTTTAGGTTTTTTAGCTTCTTCCATAATTTCTGATTCGCTCCGCAGCATCGCTGCTCGCGGACACGTAAAAATAGTTTAACTTAGAGTATTTATTAACTGTAAAAATTTGATTTCAACAAAGATAGACAGGCAGTGTCATTACGCCTGTGAAACATTCTGCAAATATAACAAATAATTCCGACTCCGCAAAATCAAATTTTCCTATTTTTTACTTCTCCATCTCACTCCGCAAAATCCGACCCCATCCCATAGAACGCCTACAACGCTATATGAAATGGGGTCAGAGAGTTAGATTCGGTTTGTCAATCCGCTCTCCGAGGAGCGGGCGCGCATGTCATCGGGCAAGCAGTTTCTCGGCTTTGCCTCCGGTCACACGGATGTACAGTCCTGATTCGGGAGCCGCATTCAGGCGTGTCCCGTCGAGGCGGTAATACGCGGATGGAGCGTCATATACCGGCATTTCCTCCATCCCGGTGCCGGGACCTTCGCCCGAATACTCTATGGTCATGGATGTCAGATAGTAGAACTCGCGCTTGGTCTTGATCTCCAGACGGTCCGACACTTCACCTTTCCAGATGCCCTCCGTATCGGTATATGTGTACGACCCCTTGTCGAAAGAGGCGCTCAACGCCCTTGTAGAGTCCGTGTAGGGAGCCCCCACGACTATGATTCTGCGGAGAGTTATCCCCTCGAGGGGAACGATACTGATTTCCGCATCCTTGTCTATGCGCAGGTATGAGCCTGTGGGGCGATAGCCGAAACATTCATTCTGCCATATAATCTCACATACCCCGTCGATCTTGTAGTAATTCTGCGAGGCTATGTCGCGCGGGAGAGTGATCACGGGCCACTCCCCTTCCTCTATCTCGGCCTCTCCTTTCAGCGTCACGCCATGGATCTCGGTGAGCTTCTCCACGATGGAATACATGACCTCCGCGCTTCTCGACTTCGACTCGTCGTTGACGGCGTATGCCGTTACCTTCCACTTACCGGGACGGTCGAGAGCGAACGGCCCCGTGTATTCCCTGTCGGTATCTACAGCGGCTCCGTCAAGCGTGGTCGAATAGATGATCCGTGCCTTGTCCGGGCTGGAGATGACCACCTCCCGGCCGGTCAGATACTCTCCCGCCTCCGGCTCGAACACCGGCGACGCGAGGGGCTTCTTGTAATTCACATATTTCACCTCGACATACTGGATGCCGGTGAACGGAGAAGTCGTTGTCTTGGTGAGTTTCAGAGGATTATCGGGATCCGCCGTACCGATCCACTGGGCCTCGTTCACCCTGTCGTTGTTGACATAGAATGTGCCTGTCGATGCCGATACATTGAAAATCATGTTGAGGCTCTGCGACTGGTCAGGACCGAGGAAAGAGAAAACCACTTCCTTTACGGCCATATCCTTCTCGCATGTGAGGGTCATGGTTCCGGCATCGTTCCAGCTCAAGGAGCCGTCGGCCATCCCGAGCTGTCCCGCCGGCCAGGAGAGGGTGCACACTCCAGGCACTTCAAGACTTGGATTCGCCGACAGGTCAAGATCCGCCAGCTCCGTCTGCGGGGCGTCGCCTGTGTAACGTCCCTCTCCCGTGCCGTTGAATACGTATGACTGCAAGGCATTGGTATTATATTCCACGAGAATATATATCAGGAATTCAAGCTCGTTTTCCGTGAGTTTGGTTATGGTAAGCGGATCTTCATTGGTGGCGCTGCCGGTCCAGACAGCAGTATAGCCACTCTCTTCAATCTTACCGTTCGAGGGCGTGAACTCCGCGGGATCCGCAAGTTTCGCCACCGACTCCGTGAACGGGTATCCGAACTTGAGCGACGTGATTTCCACCCCGGGACGCGGGGCTATCGTCATCACGCCCCGCTCCACCCAGTCAAGATGATGGATGGGCATAAGGCCTCCGATCGGACAGTCCCATGAAATGGAGCAGATTTCGTTCTCCATGACTCTCGTGTCCTTGATGTTCTCCGGCCACGTCTGGCATGGAGCCTGTCCGTGATAGTTGTATTCCCAGTAGGTCCCCTGGAACACGCATTCGTCGGCCATGGCCTCGCTGCCTGCAGCCGCCGCGATAAAGGTGCATAAAGAAAGTAACAGTTTTTTCATAAATCAGGTTTTTGCATTAAGACCCCTTAAATAATTTATCGGTGGCAAATATACAAAAAAAACCGCGATATTCCGCAATAATGTCAGAATAATTTTAAAATCTGTGAAAATATGGATATCGTTTCGCCGGAAAAACGGTAAATTTCATCATATCAGGCCGGGGATGTCGCGGGACGCGGTGATCCGCATCAGCGGGCCCTCGATACCGTTGGGCGCGACTCCTTTGCGCGTCTCGATGCGGATATAGCCTCCGTCGAAGTCGTAGACGCGGATCTTTGTATCGTCCTCGTCATGATAGACGGTGTCGGCCACAAGGTCGGCTTCGGTCAGCTCCATCGCCGCGGCGATGTAATTGCTGAGATCCTCCGGCAGCAGGTCGCCGAGATAGAGATTGCGCACCACCGCGCTTGTCGGCGACAGCACGTCCACGTCCCATTCTCCCGGGAAGCCGCGCAGGTCGGTGTAGAGCGGGTGCCCCTGGCCGTCGGTCAGGATTCCCTCGAAATTGTACCAGGTGGTGTCGAGAGGCTCGCCCACGCGGATCGCGTCGG
The DNA here is from genome assembly GCA_910584545.1 of uncultured Muribaculaceae bacterium. Taxonomy (GTDB): domain Bacteria; phylum Bacteroidota; class Bacteroidia; order Bacteroidales; family Muribaculaceae; genus Lepagella. The sequence goes on from CAJUBC010000052.1 coordinate 9,429, forward strand.
CGATGCTGCACAGAGTCATGGCTATGTCATTGTCGGCATGATACGACGGCGGCGCCTGCGAGGAATCCGTGTCCGCGTCATGCCTCGTGCCGCTTCCTCCGCATCCCGCGAGGGAAGTCGAAATCGCAAAAATCAAGAGGATTGCGAAGTTTTCAAATATGTAATCCGAGCGTTTCACAACACTATTAACAAAAACCGGATGCAAAATTATCTAATGTTTTTGAATCGGCATCATGTTTTGTTAAAAAATTTTAAAACAGACCCGAAAAATTATCAAAAAACAAGAAGGACCGCTGTCCGGCGGGGTCTTTCAGACCCCGCCGGACAGCGGTCCCGTCAGAATTCTCACGGTTCCGTCAGAATTATTTGATCAGGAAATGGTCTCCTGTCTCCTTGACGATGTTCTCGTAGTAGCGTCTGTCGTTGTAGCCGGGGAATTCCGGATAAACCGGCATGCCGTACTCGCTCTTGATGAAGTTGCCGTCCGCGTCGGTCTTCTTTCTGTTGCCGTCCATGAATTTCACGAACAGATAGCCGGCGAGATTGCGGTAGGCCTCCGTTGCGGCGGCGGCCACCTCGGCGCCCTCGGCGTTGACGGCGGCGCGGTAAGCGTCCATGTCGCCGGCCTCTACCGTTTTCACAAGTCTCTTCTCCACCTCCGGACGGGAATCCCTGAAGCCGTTCTCAAGGGAGTTCTGCACCTTGCGGATGTCGGGAATCATCAGGTCATAGCGGGTATATGCCTCGTTGGCAACGATGTTGTTGACCCAGAAGTTGGACTCAAGCGAGAGGGTGTTGATGTCTCCCTTGGCAAGTTCTGCGGGGACAACGGTCATACCCACGTAGAAGGGCATGTAGACTGTGGTGTTGGTATCGTCAGTGCCGAACCAGAACACTCCGCCCACAGGGTCCGGAAGCCAGTCGCGGCTCTGGCTCACGAAGCTCCAGCCGGTCTGCTGGGTGGCGATGGCACGCTCCATGCAGTATTTCTTACCGTCCACCTCATATTCCATCGGGCGCCAGCGGTAAGGCACGTGGAACGGACCGGCGCCTATGTCCTGGGTCATGTCGTAGGGAGTACCCTGGAACAGGTCGCGCATTGCATCCTGCATCTCGGCAAGCGACACTTTTTTGTCGGGGATGATATAGAGGGGCATCGGCACGTCGCTGTCGGCGTTGATCCATGCGAAGTATTTGTCGGCGTCTTTGTTGAAACGGCGGAAATATGTCCAGACGCGGCCGTCGCAGCCACGGCGCGTGCCGGCGTCATGCTCTGCGTATGCGTCGGCGAAGCTGAATTCCTCATCCTTGCCATTGAAATAGCCGCGCTTGCGGGCGAAGGATATCACATCCTTGGAGTGAAGCACGTTCTTCTTATCCTTGAAATCCACCTGACGGATACGGGGCTCGTTGGCATGGCCGCAGATGGCGTTGTCCGGAATCCTGACGGCCACCCAGACCGCACCCTTCTCAGCGCCCTTGCCGATCATCTCCATCACCCATACCTCGTTCTTGTCGGCGATGGTGAACGACTCGCCGCCGGAGGCATAGCCGTACCTGTCGACGAGGTCGGTCATTATGTCGAGGGCCTCGCGGGCCGTGCGGGCGCGTTCGAGCGCCACGTAGATAAGGCTGCCGTAGTCCATCACCGAATTGCCGGTAGTGTCCTCGAGTTCGTGGCGGCCGCCCCATGTGGACTCGCCTATGGCCACCTGATGCTCGTTCATGTTGCCCACCACGTTATAGGTGCGCTCCACCTGCGGGATGGAACCGAGGGGCTTGTTGGTGTCCCACTCGCGGATCTCGCGCATGGAGCCCTTGGGATGGACAGCCGCCGGCGAATGGTGCAGGAAACCGAAGAGGTTGTGGGAATCGGCCGAATAGGTCATCATGACGGACCCGTCGGTCGTCGCGCCCTTGGCGGCGATAAGATTGGTGCAAGCGTCCGCCTCGGCGGAGCCGACAAGGAGCGCGGCCATGAGGGCCGCCGCCCCGATCAGATGTTTTTTCATTGCTGGTATCACGATGTTGGTTTTGTATTTCCTGATTGATTCTCGATTGAGTCCGTAAAAATAAGCAAAAAATCCGAAGTTACAAAATGCACCTCTGACTTCGTCACTCGTACCTCTGACCTAATCACTCTGCCTTCTGACTTGATATTGCTCTGCGCGCTCGCTGCGCGGCAGCGACAGCGCACCTCCGCGGCAGCGACAAGTCCGGATGCTGAAGCCTACGTAAAAAACTCTTTGCGAGCCCTCTGCGCCTCTGCGTGAGATTATATTACAGAGGATAAGCGTGTTGATTCGGTCGTACAACCTCTTCGAGGCAGCTGGAGATCTGAGAACCCCCGGAACTATTGTTGGTTACAAACCCACAACGACTGAAATGGCTGGAACGACTGAAACGGACATTAATCCTCACGCAGAGGCGCAGAGGGCTCGCAAAGCGGGTTCTTTTCCGACATATCGATTATTTTTCGTAAATTTGCAATCAGAATAGCAACCTCAATGAAAGAAAACGAAAATATACTCGAGCCCGTCAATGGAGGCGATATTTCTCCATTGCTGCCTATAGAGAGTCTCATTCATGTAATTCGAGGCCAACAGGTAATGCTGGACAGCGATTTGGCCCGCTTATATGGAGTAGAAACAAAACGACTGAAAGAACAGGTGAAACGAAATATAAATCGTTTCCCCTCTGATTTCATGTTTGAACTTGCTAAAAATGAGGCTTTAAGTTTGAGGTCGCAAATTGCGACCTCAAACAAAGATGGAGTAAGAGGAGGAAATCGGTATAGTCCATTTGCATTTACAGAAAATGGAGTGGCAATGCTTAGTAGTGTATTGAAATCAGATACCGCCATCGAGGTGAACATCATCAATTACTCTTGCAGGAGCATCTATCGGAACACGATAGAAAATTTGAAGAGGTGCTGTCGCGCCTTGACGATAAAGATTCCGAGCCGATTGAGGGATTTTTCTTTGAAGGACAGATATTCGACGCATATTCGCTTATATCCGATTTAATCAGGAAGGCAACAAAAAGAATCGTGCTGATAGACAACTATGTGGATGACAGGATACTGAAAGTTCTGACAAAGCGTAGGGACGGCGTATCTGCAACAATCTATACAGACCCCCGTCATTCTCAAATCACCAATGACCTACGCCGACATAACGCCCAGTATCCACGAATAGAAGTAAGGCATTGTACTAATGTGCATGACCGGTTTCTGATAGTCGACGAAACCGTCTATTTCATAGGCGGTTCAATCAAGGATCTTGGTAAGAGGATTGTCGCATTCAGTCAGATGCACCAGAATCCGGATGACATTCTTTCAAAACTGAGATAATTCCATTTGAATAATATTTGCAGCCCCTGCCGTCCTTGCCGTCCTTGAGGGTCTGTAACCCGCAGGCCCGAGAATCCCTGAATTGTTGTGGGTTACAAACCCACCAGGACTGAAAAAAGAAAAGCAGAGCTACTGCCCTGCCTGTCTTTACTTGTCGCTGTAATGTCTTTTGAGCGATACTACATTGACAATTACCTTATCATCTTCAATGCTGTAAATCATCCGATCCCCTTTTGTGATTTCCCGACTCCAGTAGCCGGAATAATTTCCTTTGAGCTGTTCAACATGACCGGTAGTGGGGTGTTATCGGATTAGTTCGTATGTCATACCCCTAAGAGTCCCTTTATTTCGTCCATGGAATATGCCCGGCCTTTTCCGGCTTTATGCTCGGCGATACCTTTGTTGACAGAGGCCATGTTCTCCGGGTCATTAAACCACGGATCGCCTGATGGAGAGGGGTTCTCACTTACTTCAACCGATACCGTGTTCGCTTTTGAAATAAGAAGAGTTTCAATGAAATTCTTCAGGCTCTTGCCTTGGGCAACTGCCATAATTGAGAGCTTCTGCAAAGTGTCGACAGGAAGGTCGATATTCTTGCGTTTGATGTTTAGTGCTGTTGCCATATCATTTAGGTTTTACGGTGCGTAAGATATAAAATGTATATCATATACACAAACATCGAGAGCAAAAAGTTTTTATTTCAGCAGTCAATAGTCCATGCGGGTTTGTAACCCGCATACCCCTAAACTGTTGTGCGTTACAAACCCACAACAACTGCATGATCGATGGACATTAATTCTCACGCCGAGGAGCAAAGGGCTCGCAAAGTTTGACACCTTTGGGTCTTCGGGTCGGGACTCCGGCGATGGCGAGCCGGCAGAGGAGGCCGTGGCTACGCCCGGCAAGGGCGCAGAGGTATAACGCACCATGTACTTATATCCTCATCACTCTGACCTCTGACCTGATACGGCTCTGCGCGCTTGCTGAGCGGCAGCGACAGCACACCTCCGCGCCAGCGACAGGTCCGGATGCTGGAGCCTACGTAAAAACTCTTTGCGAGCCCTTTGCGCCTCTGCGTGAGGATTATTCTCCCGGGGTGGATCTGAGCAACGTCCATCAACCTCGGAGAGGTTGTACGACTGCGCTAATGTTCTTATTCTTCGCAATTTAATCCTCACGCAAAGGCGCAGAGGGCTCGCAGAGTAGGTTCTTTTGACAGGCAACCACAATCGGGATGAGACTTTTTTCCGACCTGCGGTTCTGGACCTCAGCCATGGCGAGCCCGCGGAGGGGGCCGTGGCTCCGCCCGGCAAGGACGCAGAGAGTGTGCGATGCGCTCACATACTTATAACTTCATCACTCTGACCTACTGACCTATGACCTGATCCGGCTCTGCGCGCTCGCTGCGCGGCAGCGACAGCGCACCTCCGCGGCAGCGACAAGTCCGGATGCTGAAGCCTACGTAAAAAACTCTTTGCGAGCCCTCTGCGCCTCTGCGTGAGATTATATTACAGAGGATAAGCGTGTTGATTCGGTCGTACAACCTCTTCGAGGCAGCTGGAGATCTGAGAACCCCCGGAACTATTGTTGGTTACAAACCCACAACGACTGAAATGGCTGGAACGACTGAAACGGACATTAATCCTCACGCAGAGGCGCAGAGGGCTCGCAAAGCGGGTTCTTTTCCGACATATCGATTATTTTTCGTAAATTTGCAATCAGAATAGCAACCTCAATGAAAGAAAACGAAAATATACACGAGACCGTCAATGGAGGCGATAGTTCTCCATTGCTGCCTATAGAGAGTCTCATTCATGTGATTCGAGGCCAACAGGTAATGCTGGACAGCGATTTGGCCCGCTTATATAGAATAGAAACACGTGTCTTAAATCAGGTAGTAAAGCGTAAAAACATACGGCACGGTCAGTGAGGGCAGAGCCAAGATTTACAAGATAGTATGGGATAAGCTCTCACGTTATCTTATTTCCATGCTTGAAATCCGCGACTTGTTCATGCTCCTCTGCGTCGCCTTCAATCAGCCCCCTACCGGGTGGATAAGCAATTGAACGTACTCTCGGAAGCGATAACGGCAGTGAATAAAAACTATTCGTTGGAATAAGGTG
>CAJUBC010000053.1 GCA_910584545.1 uncultured Muribaculaceae bacterium
GTGCTTTTCACTCTATAACCAGGGACATGGAATAGCTTTCATAGAGGAAATATACGCATTTTCAGCAAAACTTCAATGAACGGGCCTATGAGGTAGCCTCGACTTTAATGTTTTTGGGTGCAAAGACGCAGCGATGTAGTCTACACCGGCACTTTGTTGGTGCAAATATGTAACGTTGATATACGCTCTTACAGAATGGATTTTGTAAGTTGACGAAAATTTTGTTAATTTGCAGCGATACTGACAAATTGTAAAGAAAATATAATAAAGGTTATCAGAATGAAGAAATTTTACGCATTGACAGCGGCATTTGCTGTTTCGGCCGTCTGTATGGCGGCTCCTGCTGCGAAATCTCCTTTCCCTCTCAAGGAGAGGATGAAGACCGACCGCACCGCCTTTTCAACTGTTCCCGGACGTATGCATAAGGCTCCCGCCAGGGCTGAGGAGTCCGCTCCGGTTTTCCGCCCGGAATTCCAGACCACATACTATCCCGATGAAACCGGATCAGGGTGGATCGAGTCCGAACTGTACAAGACTCAATGGGACAAGCAGGGTAGACCCGTGCGCGATGTGATCACAAGCAAGGAAGAGAACGCAGTCGTAGTGTATGAATACGAATACAATGAACACGGCAAAGTCATCCTGCAGAAGGAATATGTGGGTGCGACAGAGGAGGATGCGGAACTGACTACAAAAATCGAGACCGAGTATGATGCCAAGATGCCGTGGCTTGAAACCAGCCATCTGTCGTACACGTATCAGGATGGCGAATGGGTACTCGACGAGGCGAGAAACAATTACCGCAATGTGGTCACACGCAATGATGCGGGAAACGTAGTTTCGGTACTGCGTCAGACCCTGTCGAATGCCGATACCGAGGATTACGAATGGTACGACAATGAGAAATTCGAGGCCACATACGGTGCCGACGGCAAGCCTGTCAAAATTGGTGAGTATTCGTACGACAGTTATGCTCAGGAATGGTCTGTGGATGGCGAATACGAGAACCTCGTATGGGATGCCTTCACCGGACAGATCTCCTCGATAGAGACCTGCTTCGAGAAAGGTAACCGCCTTGTCAATTTCACAGAAAAGTATGAGGAAGATGATGACATGAATGTCCAGGTGCTCTATCTTGATGAGAACAATTTCGTGATGTACATAGATATGGAAGGGAATCCCCTCTATATGCTCACTACGCTCTTTCCAAACGGAGGTTTCCGTCAGACAGAATATGGCGAGATCAGTTTCGAAGGAATCACATTGACGATTGGTTCCGGCTATGTCGAGTCGATTGATGAACTCAACAACATTCTGCTCTCAGCCGAATATGAATTCAATCCCGCCGATGGAATCACCGCGGTATACTCCTGGATGGAAGGCACCAGTACCCCCTTGGCTGAATATGGCGATATGCCTTCACAGTATATCCTTCGCACATTCTATTCCTATGAGGATGAAGAGCCAATGGACTTCGCTGCCCGTGTGAAGGCTGTCGGCAAGAAGTATGCGAAGAAGGTTCCGGCTCGCATCACTGCAGCTGACCTTCCCGATTTCTCCAAATTCGAGTATTCTGAACTTCCCGAGACTATCGCCGGAGAATGGGAGAACTTCATCAGAATCGATTTCTCGGGATACAGCAAAGTCTCCGGTATCTGTCTGCCCGAGACCGAGGCTGCCGATGCGCCCGCAGAATATTACACGATTGACGGTCGCAAGGTGTCAGCACCTGCCGAGGGTCTATATATCGTCCGTCAGGGAGGCAAAGCTACAAAGGTGATTCGCTGACCTCTACATAATATTTCACCTTAACATACAGTTTAATGGGATGGAGCCATCATGCTTTATCCCATTAAATTTGTTTATACATAGACGGCATAAAGCGAAATTTTTGTAATTTTGCAAAAAGTTTAGCTCTTTCATTTGACAATTGATGAATCATATACGCAATTTCTGCATCATAGCGCACATCGACCATGGCAAGTCCACACTTGCCGACAGGTTGCTCGAGCGCACCAAGACCATTGACGCAAAGGATATGGAGGCGCAGGTGCTCGACGACATGGATCTCGAGCGCGAGCGCGGTATCACCATCAAGAGCCATGCCATTCAGATGGATTGGACTCTCGACGGCGAACGCTATACCCTCAACCTTATCGATACCCCGGGACACGTTGACTTCTCATACGAGGTGTCGCGCTCTATTGCCGCCTGCGAAGGTGCTTTGCTTATTGTAGACGCATCGCAGGGAATCCAGGCCCAGACGATTTCCAATCTCTACATGGCCATAGAGAATGACCTGGAGATCATCCCGGTGCTCAACAAGTGCGACCTCGACAGCGCCAAGCCCGACGAGGTTGAAGACCAGATCGTGGACCTGCTCGGATGCGACCGCTCCGAGGTGATCCGTGCCAGCGGTAAGACCGGTATGGGTGTCGATGAGATCCTCGAAGCCATCATTCGCCGAATCCCGGCCCCTAAAGGTGACCCCAAGGCACCGCTGCAGGCCCTCATCTTCGACTCGGTGTTCAATCCCTTCCGCGGAATCATAGCATATTTCAAGATAGTCAACGGCACAATCCGCACCGATGACTTCGTGAAGTTCGTATCTACGGGCAAGGAATACCATGCCGACGAGATAGGAGTCCTCAAGCTGGAGATGTCTCCGCGCAAGGAACTGTCGGCCGGTAACGTGGGATATATCATCTCCGGTATCAAGACCTCGAAAGAGGTGAGGGTGGGAGATACCATCACTCATGTGGACCGTCCCTGCGAATCGGCCATAGCAGGTTTCGAGGAGGTGAAGCCGATGGTGTTCGCCGGCGTCTATCCCATCGACACGGAGGATTTCGAGAATCTTCGTGCGTCGCTCGAGAAGCTGCAGCTCAACGATGCCTCGCTTACTTTCCAGCCGGAATCTTCGGCCGCCCTTGGCTTCGGTTTCCGATGCGGTTTCCTCGGACTGCTACACATGGAGATCGTTCAGGAGCGCCTCGGTCGTGAATTCGACATGGATGTGATCACCACGGTGCCGAACGTTTCCTACAACGTCTATGACAAGAAAGGAAACAAGACCGAGGTACACAATCCCTCCGGCCTTCCCGAACCGACGCTGATCGACCATATCGAAGAGCCTTATATCCGTGCCACCATCATAACCCAGGCTGATTATATAGGACCGATCATGACACTCTGCCTCGGCAAGCGAGGCGAACTGGTGAAGCAGGAATATATCTCGGGCAACCGCATGGAGCTTACGTTCGACATGCCGCTGGGCGAGATCGTGATAGATTTCTACGACAAACTGAAGAGCATATCCAAGGGCTATGCCTCGTTCGACTATCATATCCAGGATTTCCGCGAGTCAAAACTTGTGAAACTCGACATCCTTCTCAACGGCGAAAGCGTCGATGCGCTCTCCACGCTCACGCATGAGGCAAACTCCGTGAAGTTCGGACGCCGCATGTGCGAGAAACTGAAGGAGCTGATACCGCGGCAGCAGTTCGACATCGCCATCCAGGCCGCCATCGGAGCGAAGATCATCGCCCGCGAGACAGTGAAGGCTGTCCGCAAGGATGTGACCGCCAAGTGCTACGGTGGTGATATCTCCCGAAAAAGGAAACTGCTCGAGAAACAGAAGGCAGGAAAGAAGCGAATGAAACAGATCGGCTCGGTGGAGGTGCCGCAGAAGGCATTCCTTGCCGTCCTCAAACTCGACTGATACAGTTGTCAAAATACGCGCCGCCATGGGTGAACCCCTCGGGCGGCGCGAATGTTTTATAATAAATATCCACCGTCCCGAAAATATATCAAGGTTACGAGGCGGGAAAAGAAAAAACTAAAAAAGATTATGGACATAGGAGATAAATTCCCGGACCTGCTCGGCGTGAATGCCGAAGGCAAAGAGGTGAGACTTTCAGATTTCCCCGGCAAAAAATTCATTATATATTTCTATCCCAAGGATAATACGCCCGGTTGTACGCTCGAGGCCCAGAGCCTACGCGACAACTATCGGGCATTCCTCGACATGGGCTACCAGATAATAGGCGTGAGCAAGGATTCGGAGGCAAGCCACCGCAAGTTCGCAGAGAAACAGTGTCTGCCCTTCCCGCTCATAGCCGACACGGAGGTTCAGCTCTGCGAGAAAGCCGGGGTTTGGGCCGTCAAGAAGATGGCCGGCAGAGAATATCTCGGCATACTGCGCACCACATTCGTATGCGACCATGACGGCACGGTCACCGACAAGATCGACAAGGTGAAGACCAAGACCGCGGCCGAACAGCTCTTCGAGCTTCTCGACGGCAGAGGCAATCCCAATCCGGCCTGAAGAGGTGCGCGATAACTATAAACTTCGGGGCATCATGTCGGTCACGGCATGATGTCCCATGAAAAACACACACAGATGGCATCCATATTCTATACGGCGCAAAAGACGCTGAAAAACTATGCCAATGGAGGCAACGTACTGATTGTCGCCACGGTGCTGGCATTGATCATAGTCAATATACCGCCATGCACGGAGTTCTACAACGGCCTTTGGCTTAACGAGACGGAGTTGCGCATAGGCAATTTCAACCTCTTCAGCCACCATGGCGAGCCGATGTCGGTGATGGAGTTCATCAACGACGCGCTGATGGCGATATTCTTTTTCTCGGTGGGTCTTGAGATAAAGCGAGAGATTCTTGTCGGGGAGCTTTCCTCCATCAAAAACGCCATTCTTCCCATCATAGCGGCAATCGGAGGCATGGCGATGCCGGTGCTCATATACTGGCTCTGCGCCCGAGGCACCGACTATGCCGGTGGAGCGGCGATTCCCATGGCCACCGACATTGCATTCACGCTCGGTATTCTCGCCATGCTTGGAAGGCGTGTGCCTGTGGGCATGAAGATATTCCTTACCACGCTTGCCGTGGTCGATGATATCGGGGGAATCCTGGTGATTGCCATTTTCTACAGCCAGCAGATCGATGTCGCTTCGATTCTATGGGCTGCGGGTTTCATTCTCCTGCTGATGGCCGGCGGATGGTTCGGAATCCAGTCGAAACTCTTCTATGCGGGGCTTGGAATCGTCGTATGGTTCTTTTTCCTGCAGTCGGGAATCCATCCGACAATCGCCGGTGTGATAGTGGCTTTCACCGTTCCCGCGAAGCCTGTCTACGCACCTAAAAGATACGTGAAAACCATCAGGAATAACATATCGTACTTCGCCAACGACGACGATTCGCAACTGAACTCACGTACCATCCTCGACAAGGACCAGATGAACTGGCTCAAGGAGATAGAGACGGCATCCGATAAGGTGATCTCTCCGCTTCAGGATATGGAGGATACGCTCCATCCGCTCGTGAACTATATGATTGTCCCCTTGTTCGCATTCGCCAACGCCGGTATTTTCTTCGGCGACATGAATCCGGGCATGGTGGTCAGCGGAGTGAGCCTCGCCATTATCCTCGGTCTTGTATTTGGGAAGTTCCTCGGTATCTTCCTGTTCTCGTGGGCCTCGATCAAGCTCAAGATAGCGCGCATGCCGGAGGGAACCACCTGGGCGAGCCTGGCGTCGGTGTCCGTCCTTGGAGGAATCGGTTTTACCGTATCCCTCTTCATAGCCAACCTTTCGTTTGGCGGCGATCCCGTGACATCGCTGCTGCTGAATGAGGCGAAACTCGGAATTCTTGTAGGCTCGCTGATTTCCGGAATTGCCGGATGGGCGTTGTTGCATCTGACGTTGCCCAAAGTGCCGACGAAGAACGAGGAGGATCTGAAAGAACGGCAGGAGCGCCGCGAGGAACGCAAGGAACTGCGCCGCGAAAAACTGCGCGTCCTGCACATCAATGTAAAGGCTTCTGCTTATTCCAAAGAGAAATAGCTTCTCGGCGACCGAGATTGACCTTCTCAGGATAATGGGCGTCGGAGTTTACCGCAACGGGAACTCCGGCGCTTTTCAGTTTATCCCACCAGTGGCTGTGCGGGAAGAAGCGTCCCTTGTCATGAAAGGCCTTGGTGTTGATTTCAACCACCACTCCGGAGGTCGAGGCATGAGTCACTACGTCGTCGACCAGAGCCTCGTACCATCCCTGTGACTCGATCGTGGCATCGGCCATGGCCGCGTTGCCGATGATCTTGTCGAAATGACCGAGCATGTCTATGCCGCCAAGCTCGAGCATGGCGAGCACCTGCTCGAAATATTTCTCCACAACGTAGCGCAGGTCTCCATTGAAACCGTAGCGGAGATATTCGGCGAAACGTTCGAATCGTCCATCGCAGTCGAGCCAGACCCCCTCCTGATTCGGAACGAAATGCACGGAACCGAGCCGGAAGTCGAGCGGGAGCTTTTGGAAATAATCGATATGCGGGCCGAAGTCACGGCTGATGAAATCGATCTCCATGGATGTCAGGAACCTCATGGTCCCGTCATATCTCTCGCGGGCAGCTCCGCATTGTTCCAGAAATGCGGGGACACTATCCTTCGACATGTTGCATTTGGATTCCACGCAAATAGGAGAGTGCGGCGTGGCGCCCCATACCTTCATGCCGGCCTCGGCGGCCGCCCCGGCCATTTCCGAGAGGGTGGCGTGCCCGTCGCAGAATTCCGTGTGGGAATGGAGATTGTAATCCTGCGTGTCCTTTATCAGGCTGAAAAGTTCTTGCGGTGTCATATCCTTATGCCGCTGTGAGGGTGGGATTGGCTGATTTCATGCCGGAGTACCAGCGGCTGAAAAGCCATGTCAGGAACGCAGTGGCACTCAGGCCTATTCCGAGCGACAGTCCGTAGCTGAACCGATAGCCGGTAAGCGGTTCGGTAATAGCGCCGAATCCTTCCGGAGCGAAGAATATGTATGTCACTGTCACGCATGTCATGAACATGGCGGGAAGCAGCGTTATAACATACATTTTGTGGTGACGTGCCAGCCATACGGTGATGGTCCAGAGCGTGAACACCGAAAGCACCTGGTTGCACCATGCGAAGTAGCGCCACAATGCATCATACGGCATAAGCATGATCACGAAGCAAAGCAGGAAAATGGGCACCGATATCATCAGGCGCTTCACGATGGTCTTCTGTTCCATTCCCATGAAGTCGGCGGCGATGAGACGTGCAGAGCGGAGGGCGGTGTCGCCGGAGGTGATCGGCGCGGCTATGACGCCTAAGATGGCGAGTACGCCTCCGAAAGCTCCCAGCCATCCTTTTGAGATGTCATTGACAAGAATGGCGGGGCTGCCGTTGCCGAGAGCTTCCTGAAGCTGGTCGTAACCACCGGTAAATGCGATTGCAGCTGCCGCCCATATCAGGGCGACGATACCCTCGGTGACCATAGCTCCGTAGAACACGGGACGCGCGTATTTCTCATTTTTCAGGCAGCGGGCCATCATAGGCGACTGGGTGGCGTGGAACCCGGAGATGGCACCGCATGCTATCGACACGAACATCATCGGGAAAATCGGATTGGCCTCCGGGTCGGCCTTGTGGTTGTAGAATCCTTCCCACATCTCGGGCATCTGCGGCGCGTGGACATACAGCATGGTCATTATTCCCAATGCCATGAACAGGAGCGCTATGCCGAATAGAGGATAGAGCTTGCCAATAAGCTTGTCGATGGGGAGTAATGTCGCGAGCATGTAGTAGGCGAAAATCACCACGATCCAGAACATCTTGTCGAGGCTGTTCGGAGTGAGCATCGCAAGCAGGTCGGCAGGATTATAGACGAAGACTGCTCCGACGAGAATCATCAGCAGCAGCGCGAACACGCGCATCACGGTCTTGATCTTCGAACCGAGTTCGGCACCGACGATCTCAGGCAGAGAAGCGCCGTTGTTCCGCAGCGAGAGCATGCCTGAAAGGTAATCGTGTACCGCTCCGGCGAATATGGTGCCGAACACAATCCACAGAAACGCAGCCGGTCCGTACATCACTCCCATTATCGCTCCGAAAATCGGACCGAGTCCGGCGATGTTGAGGAACTGGATCAGGAAAATTTTCCATGTGGGGAGAGGAACGAAGTCAACGCCGTCGGCATGGGTATGTACCGGAGTGGTGCGCGACGGGTCCTGCCCGAAAACTTTTGAGACGAACTTGCCGTAGGTGAAGTAGCCCGCGATCAACACCGCGAGTGCGATTGTAAAGGATATCATATAAGTGTTCTGTATGGCAGGATTCCCTTGCCTGAAGTTGTATTTGATTCTCAGTTATTTCCCCTCTGCGCGATAGACTTCAGAGCGGAGTTTGTCTACCTCTACGCGTTCGCGCTCCGTGTCGGACTCGAGACGCTTGATCTTCATGCCGGTTGATTCGCTCGGGGAGTCATAATATTTCCTCCGGAATTCGGATAGATTCGACAGTTTTTCATCGAGGCTCTTCTTTGCCGCCATGTATTTCTTCATCATGGCGCGTGCCCCGGCATTCCTGAAATCTTTGTACTCGTAATAGATTTTTCCGTTTCTCATCGGGAATACGAAATCTATGGTTTTTTCTGTCGGCATTTCCGGGCTGATTTTCCTGATTTCCTCAAGAAGGTTGTCATAGTTGCTCTCGGGGTCCTGGGTCATGATGATGTCGTCGACGCGGGCGAAAGCGGTGAGGTTGTCGTCATCGGGCGAGTAATTCTTGCGCATGTCGTTCACTTTGAACAGATACACCGTCAGCGAGTCTCCGAGCTGTTTGCGGTCGGTGGCCCACCAGCCCACGCCGTTGAGTTCGTCGACGGCGAGCAGATAATCGTCGTATGGTGAATTGTAAGGCATGCCGAGATTCTGAGGTTGCAGGAATTTTCCATCGGCGGCGTCGCGTGTGGCAACCATAATGTCGTATCCTCCCATCGAATTGTCGCCGTTGTCCGAGTAATATAGTGTCACGCCGTCAGCCATCATGAAGGGATAGGCCGCGTCACCCTCTTCCGACAGTTCATCGTCGAGATGTGCCGGGGCATGCCAGCTTCCGTCAGTGAGCCTGATGGCCTCCATCAGCCGGTAGACTCCCGCAGAATCGGGTTGTGCCCAAAGCTTGTAGTCGCCTCCTTCGTTGGTGAACACATAATCCACGCCATCGGTGTCCGCCCCTTTGGGAAGCAGCGAGCCGTCACCCAGATAACCGGAGGATGAAGGGAGAAGATAGTTCTTGAAGAATGTCTTTTTCGGGACTGTGATGCTGTCGATTATCTCTATTTTCTCCACTCTCTCGAGGAAGTTCTCGGCCATGGTCAACTGTCGGTTGTACAGGTCGAGGGTCTCGAGGAATTCGGACGAGGCCCTTTTACCGGCTTTCTTGCGGGCGTTGGCATAGTGCTCGGAAGCTGTGTCGAAGTCATACTCCATGTATGCCTTGCGGCCTCGGTCAAGCAGTTCGTCGGCCGCTGTCTGGGCCTGCAACGGTATTGACCAGAAGGCGAGCACAGCCGCCGATATGGTGAGGATATTCGATTTTTTCATTTTCGATGGTCAGATAATCTGCAAAAATAACGAATTTTAGTGATACTGCAAATAAAGAAACAGATTACATCCCCATTTTCCTTATATATGAATAGGTGTCCTTCCCCTTTTTACTCTTTTTTTGCACAGATTAAGGGATTTTGAGAAAATTTTGTTAACTTTGCATAGATTATGCCCATATCACAGGCATTATAATGGACAGTGTCTTAGGATAAAATCGGAAAAATATTACAAACAATTTAATAGATATGAGTCTTAATATCATTGTATTGGCCAAGCAGGTGCCCGACACTCGCAATGTCGGCAAGGATGCTATGAAGGCCGACGGCACAATCAACCGTGCCGCGCTTCCGGCCATATTCAATCCCGAGGACCTCAATGCGCTGGAGCAGGCTCTCCGGCTCAAGGAGATGTATCCGGGTACGAAGGTGACATTGCTCACTATGGGACCGGCCCGCGCCGCCGAAATCGTGCGCGAGGGCCTTTACCGCGGAGCCGATGGCGGTGTCGTGCTCTCCGACCGTGCTTTTGCCGGCAGCGACACTCTCGCCACTTCTTACGCCATCAGTGCCGCTGTTCGCAAGATTGGTGACTATGACCTGATTATCGGTGGCCGTCAGGCCATCGACGGCGATACCGCTCAGGTTGGCCCGCAGGTGGCTGAGAAACTCGGCCTTCCGCAGGTGACTTACGCCGAGGAAATACTCAAGGCTGAAAACGGCGAGGTGCTTGTGCGCCGCCGTATCGAGAGCGGTGTGGAGACCGTGAAGGCTCCTATGCCGGTTGTCGTGACCGTAAATGGTTCCGCAGCCGAATGCCGTCCTCGCAACGCAAAGAACATCCAGAAATATAAATATGCCGCTCTTCCATCTGAAGTCGCTTCCGACGAGGCAAAGAAAGAACTCATCGAAAAGCGCCCGTATCTGCAGATAGGGGAGTGGAACGCGGAGACCGTTGAGGCTGACCTCTCGCAGTGCGGGCTCGCAGGCTCCCCAACAAAGGTGAAGGGAATCGAGAACGTGGTGTTCACCGCCAAGGACGCACGCCGCGTGGAAAACAGCGACGAGGAAATCGAAAAACTCGTCAAGGAACTAATAGCCAACCATACCATCGGTTGATAATCTGAGATATTATGGCAACAGACAAGCATAATCTTATAGTATATTGCGAATATGAGGATGGAAAGGTGGCCGATGTCAGCCTCGAACTCCTCACCAAGGGCCGTCAGCTCGCCGACCGTCTCGGAATCAAACTCGAGGCTGTGGTGGCTGGCGACAATCTCAAGGATATCGAGAAGCAGGTACTCCCTTACGGAGTGGATACACTCTACAAATTCGAGGACAGGCGACTCTATCCCTATACCTCTCTTCCGCACGCGTCGCTGCTCATCAATCTGTTCAAGGAGAAGGAGCCGCGCATCGCGTTCATGGGAGCCACCTCTATAGGCCGTGACCTCGGTCCGCGCGTATCCTCCTCGCTCCACAGCGGACTGACCGCTGACTGTACCTCTCTCGAGATCGGCGACCACACCGATGCCAAGACAGGCCAGGAGTACAAGGACCTGCTGCTGCAGATCCGTCCGGCGTTCGGCGGAAACATCGTCGCGACCATCGTCAATCCCGAGTGCCGTCCCCAGATGGCCACGGTGCGCGAGGGCGTGATGAAAAAAGAGGTCAGGGATTCCAACTACACCGGTGAGGTCATCAACCTGAGAGCCGATGACTATACCAAGCCCGAGGATTACGTGGTGGAAGTGATAGACCGCCATGTGGAGAAGGCGAAACACAATCTCAAGGGAAGCCCCATCGTGGTGGCCGGCGGATATGGAATGGGCAGCAAGGAGAACTTTCAGTTGCTCGAACAGCTGGCCGAAGTTCTCGGCGGCGAAGTGGGCGCGAGCCGCGCCGCCGTCGATGCCGGATGGGCCGACCATGACCGTCAGATCGGCCAGACCGGTCTCACCGTGCGTCCCAAGCTCTACATTGCCTGCGGTATTTCAGGTCAGATACAGCACATCGCCGGTATGCAGGATTCCTCCATCATCATCTCGGTGAACAATGACCCCGACGCCCCGATCAACACAATCGCGGATTATGTCATCACCGGCAATGTGGAGGATGTGGTGCCGCGCCTCATCAAGTATTATAAAAAGAATACCAAATAACCGGGATTTCGCAATCCTGGAGCGGCGCGCATTGCTTTGCATAGCGGGCGGCCGCAATAACCAAGATTAAAAATGGCTAATTACTATAATGACAATCCGGCACTCAGGCACTATCTCAACCATCCGTTGATGGAGCGGATAGTATCTCTCAAGGAGAGAGATTTCGCCGATGCCGACAAATATGATTACGCACCCCTCGATTTTGCCGATGCCATGGATAGCTATGACAAGGTGCTCGAGGTAGTTGGCGAGATCTGCGGCGACATCATCGCCGCCAATGCCGAGGATGTGGACCATGAGGGACCTCGTGTGGAGAACGGCCACGTGATCTATGCCGAAGGCACGAAACGCAACCTCGAGGCCTGCCGTAAGGCCGGTCTCATGGGTATGGCTATGCCCCGTCGTCTGGGTGGTCTCAACTTCCCCATCACTCCCTACATCATGGCGGCCGACATCGTGAGTCGCGCCGATGCCGGTTTCGAGAACCTCTGGGGTCTGCAGGACTGTGCCGAGACCATCTATGAGTTCGCCGACGAGGCGCAGAAGGAGAAGTATATCCCCCGTGTGTGTGCGGGAGAGACCATGTCGATGGACCTCACCGAGCCTGACGCCGGTTCCGACCTCCAGAGCGTTATGCTCAAGGCTACGGAGCGTCCCGACGGTACATGGGTGCTCAACGGCGTGAAGCGTTTCATCACCAACGGTGATTCAGATATCCACTTAGTGCTCGCCCGCTCTGAGGAGGGTACGAAGGATGGCCGTGGACTCTCCATGTTCATCTACGATAAGCGCAACGGCGGCGTGACCGTACGTCGCATCGAGAACAAGATGGGTATCAAGGGTAGCCCCACATGCGAGCTCGTCTACAAGGATGCCCCCGCTGAACTCGTCGGGTCCCGCCGTATGGGTCTGATCAAATATGTGATGGCGCTTATGAACGGTGCGCGTCTCGGCATAGCCGCGCAGAGCGTGGGTCTGAGCGAGAACGCCTACCGCGAGGCTATCGCATACGCACGCGACCGCAAGCAGTTTGGCAAGGCAATCATCGAGTTCCCCGCCGTAGGCGAGATTCTCTCGGTGATGAAGGCGAAGCTCGATGCTTCGCGCGCGTTGCTCTACGCTTGCTCCCGCTTCGTCGACATGTACAAGGTATATGATGACATCGCAAAGGAGCGCAAGCTTTCCGTTGAGGAGAAGAAGGAGGCAAAACAGTTCAGCCGCCTCGCGGACGCGTTCACTCCGCTGGCAAAGGGTATGACTTCGGAATTCGCCAACCAGAACGCCTACGACTGCATCCAGATCCACGGCGGTTCTGGCTTCATGAAGGATTACGCCTGCGAGCGCATCTATCGCGATTCGCGCATCACATCCATCTATGAGGGTACGACTCAGCTTCAGGTGGTCGCTGCGATCCGCCACGTCACCACCGGTACATACCTTGGCTGGATCAACGAGCAGAGTGCCAAGGAGTGTCTCCCCGAGGACCAAGCCACGAAGGGTACTCTCGAGTTCATGACTCAGCAGTATGCCGCCGCAGTGGAAGCCGTTACCGGAGTGGAGGATACCCGCTACGTCGACTTCATGGCGCGTCGCCTTGTGGAGATGGCCGGTTACATCGTGATGGGTTATCTCCTTCTCGAGGACACCACACGTTGCGCCGACTTCCGTCGCTCGCTTGAGGTATTCGTGAAATACGGTCAGGCCGAGGTGGCTAAGCATGCCGACTTCATCTCCAATTTCACTCCCGACCAGCTCTCCAACTATACATTCTGATAACTGTACCGATAATAAAGAGTCCGTCGGGTTGCTTCCCTACTACAACCCGACGGACTCTTTTAGTTATTAGACATTAGATACATAGATGTTAGAGCTTTAGATATATGTTTTATGCGACATAGGATTATAATCGCGGCTGTGATGGCCGGTTTGACAATCGGGGCATACGCCTCCGACTGGAAATATTATGAGACAACGGGTGACGGAGTGAATCTACGCCAGGCTCCGGTTGATGGTAAGGTCATAGGTCAGGTCAGAAAAGGAACGATGTTCTCGAGTCCCGGACCTTCTGATGGCTGGTGCTATATGACCACCCCGCTTCAGGGTGGTTATATTTCCGAGAAATTCGTCAGGGAAGTGCCCGTAGGGGAGTATTCCCGCAGAATGGTTGGTGATGTGATGGGAACGCCGACCGATCCTGCGTGGAGTTATTCGCTCGGCAACCTGTCCGAGCATGATGGGTGGCTGGTGCTCAGTTTCAACAACTGGAGCGAACCGATGGAGTCCGGTTTCCGGATGAGTGACGAGGGCTACACATACGTGGGCCGTCCCTCGGCCGACGGTATAACTTTTACCTACAGGGTGCGCGGGCTTGACCTTGACCGACCTGTCGGACCTCAGTTGGACGGTGTTCCGGAACTTGAAAGACCATACGAGCTGATTGTTGAGAAAACATCGGACGGTTCGATAGAGCTCCGCACGTTTGACAACAGTTTCCAGCTTCAGGAGCCTAATGGCCCGAAAGATCCTACCATCTCCGAAAGAAACCTCTATGGACTGAAAGGGAATGTGAAGAAGTTGGTAAGGGCCCGTTCGTTCACTCCGCAATATATGGAAGGGATGGAGAATATACTTCTGAATTTCGTAGACCAGATAGAATTCTCTCCGGAAGGGAACATCACTACCTACTATGTCATGGACTCTGACACGGAAAGGGCCATTGCCCAGTACGTTTATCAGAGGGATGGGAACAAGGTGAAAGTGACCGGAAAGCGTGACAATTATCCTTTTGAAGCCCACTATACGCAGACTAACAGCAATTTCTCGATTGACTATTCCGACGGAGAAGCAGAACTTAAACTTGACGAGGGAGAGAATGGTGCATTGGTTGATTACGGTTACAGTCTGGAATGGAATGGCTATCCACGCACCACGATGTCTGAGGAAATGTACGCTCCGTTTATGATTGAGGCTTACGGTGCGCTCAGCATGACCTCCGAATACGACAAGTCCACGAATCTGCCGGTAAAAGGAGAAGTCAATGTGGATTACGGCGGCGACGGCTGGGTGTTCAGTGTGGAATACCGCGATCTACAGACCGATTCGCAAGGCAACTGGACCAAGCGTGTGGCATATCAGGAGGGGACACCCGTGTTTGTTGAACTCCGTAATATCGAATATTACTGAAAAGACAGGATATAAGTGGTTGGGATTTGGAAAAGTGGGAAAAAAGAGTTAACTTTGCACCGCAAAAGAGCGGATGGCCTCCATGTCCGTCTGTAATTTTGTGAGAATCAATAA